>JAKVJE010000016.1 GCA_022487185.1 Microbacteriaceae bacterium | reverse complement strand
TGCGGATGAGCGGGTCCTTATCGAACCACGGCTTCTCTTCTTCCTTGGTGCGGTAGCGCGAGGGGTCGTCGCCGGCGCTGGAGTGTGCGCCGAAGCGATAGGTCAGGCTCTCGATGAGGACCGGGCCGCCGCCGTTGATCGCAAACTCACGGGCGGCCTTGGCCACCGCGTTCACCGCGAGGATGTCCATGCCGTCAACCTGCACGGACGGAACGCCGGAGGCCACTGCCTTCTGAGCAAGAGTCTTGGCGTGCGTCTGAACGCGGCGCGGAACCGAGATGGCCCAGCCGTTGTTCTGCACGAAGCCGACCAGCGGAGCCTGGAACGAGCTGGCAAAGTTGATGCCCTCGTAGAAGTCACCCTGTGAGGTGCCGCCGTCACCGGTGTAGGTGAAGGCAACCTGCTTCTCGCCATTCTTCTTGAAGCCGAGAGCGGCCCCGGCCGCCTCGACGTACTGGGCGCCAATAATGATCTGCGGGAACCAAGCGTTCACGTCGTCCGGGTACTCGTTGCCGTGTACGTGTCCACGCGACCACAGGTAGGCCTGGGACACGTCGATGGCACCGTGCTGGATGAGCTGGGGCAGGTCGCGGTAGGCCGGGAAGAGGAAGTCCTTCTTTTCGAATGCCGTGACGGAACCCATCTCGGAGGCCTCCTGGCCAGCGGTCGGGGCATAGAAGCCGAGGCGGCCCTGACGAGAGAACACCATCGTCTGCTCGTGCAGATTGCGCTGCCAGAGCATCAGCTCCATGAAGTGGACGAGCTCATCGTCCGAGTACGTCTTGAAGATGGCCTCGTTGACGACCTTGCCGTCGTTGTCGAGAACCGACACCGGCTTGTCGTAGCCATCTCCGACGTGCTCCTTGATTTCAGCGAAATCAACGATTGGCTTCGTCGCAGTAGTCGTTGCGCGTTTTGTTGCCATAATTCGCGTTCCTTTACGAATCGGGATTATTTGGGTGTGAGGTCAACGGCACATGAGCCCTTGCGGACCCGGAGTGCCACGTCACTCGGGTAAAAGGTCGGGAGCGGAGCGCTCCCCTGTCAGAAACACTCGATGCACGCCATCAGGCACCTCCTCAACCGGCTTGTCCGGTGCAGGTTTCCTACGAGAGATACTACCACCCAGAGCACCTCTGATATGCCAGCGAGTTTTCTCTGAAAACGCTGCGATCGGCTTGAGAATGCGGATCATGTTTCTCTATCAAAGCGATTTTTTTGATAGAGAAACCATCCCGGAGATTTGACATCTGCCGCAATTTCTCCACCTCACCGGACAACACTCACCTCCCCTTTACAAACCTCTCGGAGCCCGGTATAGTTTCCCCTTGCGACGCGGGGTGGAGCAGTTCGGTAGCTCGCCGGGCTCATAACCCGGAGGTCGATGGTTCAAATCCATCCCCCGCAACAGATCCGCTGCGAAGCAGGTGAGAGGCCGCCACTGGCTTACCAATGGCGGCCTCTTCGCGTTCCGCCAGAGAACGATCGTCTGTCTCCCCGACCAGATATTCGACAGCTTGCTGGGCCTTGGCTGAACTCTCCGCCGGGACCCTCACGATTTAACTCAGCTGCCGAACGTAGCGGATGAGCAAGATGCGCAGCGGCTCCACACGATCTATACGCGGGAGTTCTTTGAGCTCGGCAAGCACGTGTGCCTCATCCGAGATGATCCCGGTGCGGGCGAACCGGGAGAGACCGGCATACACACCGGACGCGCCCTCCGGCATCGTATGCAGCAGCTGGCGGGCAGCGCCAATGGCCTCAGCACCCGAAAGACTCCCCCGCTCGATCGCAGCCGTGAAATCCACCCCCGCATCGGCCTGTCTGACGTCAGCGGTGTACTCGTGGATGCGGATCACCGGGAAATTCTCGGGCACCGTCACTGACCCGTATGGATGATCGATGGTGAAAGGGTTTCCCCATTCAATGTTCCAGACTTCAACGAAATCCACACCATCGGGCAGCTCGGGGACGCCATCCAGGAAATGAGTCACCTCTCGCAGCCGAACCCGGTCTCCGGGTCGGATCACCGAAGCAGAGACGAATTCCTCATCGGTATGGGTGACTACCGCTCCATAGATAGCCTCCCGGAGCTGACGCTCCGGAACGAACACTCCGTACCGAAGGCACACCCGGATGGCGGCCTCCTCAGAGAGCGGCTCCGCGCGAACCTCGGGGATCGCCTCATATTCGGGGGCTCCCTCGGAATCCGTCATGGCCGCCTCACTCCCGGTGTGAAGACCTCTCCGAGCATCCTTTCAGGTTTTGGCTCGTACGTGAACCCGACCCCCACTCGGACTCTCGTGCGGAGAGCTCAACTCGGGTCAAGGGGAAATGTGCTGACACGGTGTATATCCAGGATGTCTGCAACATAAATATTACGTGCAGGTGTCTTCGCGCGCCTTCCCTGTGTCTCGCGGAGTCTGATCAGACCAGCAAATGACTCGACGAAATACCCCCGGGGGTATACTATCTGGGCATGAGCACTCATCCAGTTACCTCACGCACGCTGGCCGACGACCTTGACCAGCATTCAATCGTCCTGCTCGATTTCTGGGCATCCTGGTGTGGGCCATGCCGCATGTTCGGCCCAATCTACGAAACCAGTTCACTGGGACATCCCGACGTGTATTTCGGGAAAGTGGACACAGAGGCCGAGCGGGACCTCGCCGCCCAGTTCCATATCACCGGCATCCCGACACTCGCCGCATTCCGAGACGGCATCCTGGTGTTCCAACAGGCAGGGCTGCTCCCAGCAGCCGCCCTCGACACCCTTATCGAACAGATTGAGGGACTCGACATGGATGCGGTGCGTGCGCAGACGGGAGTATCCGCATGAAGCTCCTCGTTATCGGAGGGAATGCAGCGGGGATGAGCTGTGCCGCCCGTGCTCGGCGCAACGATGAGCACGCCGAGATCACGGTGCTCGAGCGCGGCACCGACGTCTCGTACGCGAGTTGTGGGCTGCCCTACTTTATCGGCGGAGAAATCGCCACCGAGGAACCTCTGCGCGTACAGACCCCCGACTCCCTCTCCCGGATACTCAATATCACCGTCCGCACCGGGACCGAAGCCATCGCCATCGACCCGCACACCCGTCACGTCACCGCCCGCACTGCAGAAGGACTCCAGGAACTGTCCTACGATGCCTTGATGCTGGCACCGGGAGCCTCCCCCGTCCTGCCGCCGATTCCCGGCCTCGACACAGAGCGCACCACCGTGCTCCGCACCATCGACGACGCAACCCGCATCCGAGCTCATGCCCCTGCAGGGTCCACTGCAGTCGTGATCGGCGGAGGATTCATCGGTATCGAGGCGGCAGAGGCCCTTGCCGCCAACGGACTGGATGTGCACATCGTGGACATGGCGCCGCACATCCTCCCTCCCCTCGAACCAGAGATCGCCGCCATTGCTGAGCACGAGCTCCGCGACCGCGGAGTCACTCTGCATACCCGCACTACCGCAGAACGACTCGAGTCCACGCCCACACATGCGGCTGTGCACCTCGCAACCGGCGAAACCCTCAGCGCCAACATTGTTCTCGTTGCCGTCGGGGTACGGCCTGACACCGAGTTCGTCAGCGCTGCAGGTATCCAATGCGAGCGCGGGGCAATCGTGGTCGACGCGCACGGCCGCACCTCGCAACCTGGGATTTGGGCTGCTGGAGATGCCGTCCAGTCCACCGATATGGTGACCGGCGCGTCTCACCCGGTTGCCCTGGCCGGACCGGCGAACCGGGCTGGACGCCTCATCGCCGACGACATCTGCGGGCTGCCCCACCCCAGGTGCATCCCAGCAACGCTCGGGACCGCGATCATCCGAGTGGGCGCCCAGACCCTTGCCCGCACCGGTGCAGGTCGAACCGACCTCGCCCACGCCGGCATCCCCTTCCAGGCGATCCACATCGAGGCCGCCAATCATGCGGGATACTTCCCTGGGGCGAAAACGCTTCGGATCCTCGCGCTCATGGGCGAAGATGGCCGGCTCCTCGGCGCCCAGGTCGCCGGACAGGCAGGGGCTGACACCCGAATTGACGTGCTGGCCGCAGCCATCCGCCGCGGAGCTCACCTGGACGATCTCATCGATGATGATCTCGCATACTCGCCGCCGTACGGACAGGCCAAAGATCCCATCAATTTGCTCGGGATGGTTGGAGAAAACGTGCGTACCGGACAGCTCCGCCTGTGGTATGCCGAACAGCTCGATGACATGGCGGCGACACATCTCATCCTCGATGTGCGCAGCAGAGCAGAATACGCGCAGATTCATTTGCAGGGATCGCTCAACATCCCGCACACCGAGATCCGCACCCACCTGAACGAGATCCGGAACGCTGCAGCGGGGCGCCCCATCGCGGTCACCTGTGCCTCCGGAAAACGCTCCTACCTCGCCCACCGCATTCTCGTGCAAAACGGATTCGACTCCCGCAGCCTCTCCGGGGGGATGAATCTTCTGCAGGACACCCTCCCGACCCATCCACTCCTCATCCGACCCCAGGACCGCTCATGACGAAGTCCAGCACTCCGGCCAACGCAGCAGACGCTCAACGAGCCGTCCTGAATCGGCTGCGCCGGGCTCGTGGACAGCTCGATGCCATCATCACCAACGTCGAGACCGGAGGGTCCTGCCGAGAGGTCGTTACTCAGCTCGCGGCGGCCTCTCGGGCCCTCGACCGCGCTGGGTTTCTCGTCGTCTCCTCCGCCCTGCGCACCTGCCTTGCTCCCGAAAACGCCGGCGCCGCACCGGACGCTTCCGGAGACGAGTCGCTCACCCCCGAAGAGCTGGAACGCCTCTTCCTCATGCTCGCCTGAATGTGGCACGCCCCTCGCAAATCACCTCGAAAGGATCACACCATGTGTTCACCAGTCAAATGTCGCGTCTGCGGAAAAACCACCTGGGCCGGTTGTGGCCAGCACATCGACCAGGTTCGTCGCAGCGTCCCGCCCTCTCAGTGGTGCGATGGAAAGCACACCGCTGCAGAAATCGCTGAAGCCTCACAGGGCAGTGGGATGTTCAGCCGGATTTTCCGGCGTTCTCAGACTCGCTGATCCCGAGCAGCGGGGGGGCATTCTCTGCGCTGAGATTGGGACCACTCACTCGGGCACGTTTGCGTGTACGGTCACGCTGCCCACCTCAACGGCGCAGATTCCCCCGTGAAAGCCACAGCGCGAGGCCTGAAGCGCCCAGCAGGATCGCGGCCGTCCACCAGAGTGAGGCCCCTGCGGCCCGCGCAATCTGCACAGTGGATGCGGCCAGCGAGGCGGCCGGAAGCCACGCGGAGAACACCGCTCCGCCCACGGCACTCCCCACGGCACTCCCCAGCTGCCGTATGGTGCTCTGCGTCCCAGACCCGACCCCGGATTGAGCGGCGGGAATATCTGCGAGACTCACCGAGGTGAGCTGGGCGGCCGCCAGTCCGAGTCCCACTCCGTACGGGAGGAGGACCGCATCCACAGCCCAGGCCCCCGCCTGTGCAGTAAGCAGTACCGCCGTGCCGGCAGCCCCGACCGTCTCCAGAAAGAGTCCCACGACGACAACGAGAGTGGCCCCGATCCTGGCGGAAAGTTTTCGGGCGAGGGCTCCGGAGACAAAGGCTCCCGCCGCCATTGCGGCAAGCACCCCACCCGATTCGAGAGTACCGAGATGCAGCGCATCGACCAGGTACAACGGGAGCACGAACAGAAGCGAAAACTCCCCCACAGCGACGAGACCCGCGGTACCGATCCCAAGGGAGAAGGAGCGAATCCGAAACACACGGAGGTCGAGGAGGGTCATCCGGTGGTGCACTCCGCGGCGCCACTCCCACAGGACAAAGAGCGTCAGGGCCAGGACTGCCAGGCATAGTGCCACCGGAACTGGGGACACAGGTGCCGTGCTCGGCCACGCCCAGCCGAACAGGCGCCACTCGGCTTTTGGAGTCCACCAGCCCAGGGTCGTCCCTTCGATGATCCCGAACACCCCAAGCCCGAATCCGCAGGCACTGAGTACCGTTCCGAGACCGTCGAACCGTCCTGGTCCTGCCGGATGTCCCTCCTCGGGAGACGTCCCACGTGTCACAGCCGGTTCACGGGTTTCCCGGACACACCATACCGTGGCAAGGCTCAACAGAATTCCCACCGGGACGTTGACCCAGAACACCGAGCGCCATCCCCATACCTGCGTCAGCCATCCACCGAGCAGGGGCCCGAGTGCTGCAGCACCGGACATCACCGCGCCCCAGATACCGAACGCTGCCGCACGATCCTTCCCCCGGAATGTGGCATTCACCGTTGAAAGCGTCGATGGCAACACCATCGCACCCCCAACGCCCTGCGCAGCACGGGCCGCAAGCAGTATCCCGCCCGTGGTTGCCAGCGCCGCACAGATACTTCCGACACAGAACACGGCGATCCCGAGCAGAAGCAGGCGCTTCCTCCCCCACTGATCTCCAAGTCGGCCCACGGTGACCAGCAGTGCGGCGAATACCACTGAGTACAGGCTGTTGACCCACTGGGCATCGACAAGCTCGAGATGCAGTGACCGAATGATCGTCGGGAGGGCCACACCCACGATTGTTCCGTCGAGAACGATCATTCCGAGGGCCCCGGCGAGCACCCAGAGACTGTGCCACTCCGCCCCGAGACGCCCGCTGGTTCCCCAACGTGGTCGGCGGCAGTGCTCCCTCTGGCTGCCGTGGACGAGGGGTCATCGTGACCTCACAATCTTTTGAGACACACTGTCTCATAAACTCTCTCCAACGTAGACTGGAATCGTCCACTGAGCAAGTTCGCGACACAGTGTCGCGTAATTGGAGGAGGGCAGCGTGCCCAAAATCGCCGAGGCAACCCTCGCAGACCACCGTGCGCACATCACCAGTCGGGTGCTGGATGCGGCAGAGGAAATTCTCCGGGAACGGCCCCCAGTGCACCTCACTGCCGCCGCGGTCGCGGCAAGGGCGGGCATCGCCCGAAACAGTCTGTACCGCTATGTCGAATCAGTGGAGGCGCTCCCCCTCCTCGTCGCCGAACGGTACCTACCCGCCTGGAATCGTGCAGTGCACGAGGCGGTGACCGCTGCCCGCACCCCGGAGGCGCGCATCCGAGTCTGGGTCGTCGAGAATCTTCGGCAGGCCGCACTCACCGGGCATGGATGGCTCATGGAGGCCGTCCGAAACGCTCCGCGGACCTCGCAGCGGGAGAACTCCGTGCGTCAGATGCACACCGCCGGCCGAGGAATCCTCGCCGACGCGTGGGAGTCGCTCCTCGGAACCGATCCAACCCGAAAAGAGATCGCGCTCGGACTCACCCTGGCACTGACGGACGCCGGATTTCGTCAGCTCGATGCGGGACTTCCCGCCGAAACCGTCCAGGACATGGCTGCGCACGCAGCGCAGGGCCTCACCACCGCGCTGTGTACTGTCTCAGCGAGCTGACTCCAGGTCCGGCCGTCCAGTCTGCGTCATTCGTCGCCGAGCCCGCACCCATCCACGCGCCACCGCATAGCTCACCCCGCTCAACGTGGCCACGCAGAATCCCACTGGCAGATCAGTGCCAAATGAGATCGCGATACTGGCCCAGACAATCCCGAGCGACCCGCACACCGACCAGACCAATGCCCGTCCGGGGGTGACCGCGAGGACACAAGCAGCCGCCGGTGGCCCCACGAGCAGACTGAACATCAACAGCGCCCCGACTATGGGCACACTGGCCGTCGTGGCAAGAGCCAGAATCAGAGAAAAGGCAACGGTCATTCCTCCCGGCGCCGCGCCAGATGCCGCCGCCATCTCGGGCAGCAACGAGGTGTAGAGCAGCGGTCTGAACAAGACGAAGATACCGGCGATGCTCACTGCACCAAGCAGCACGACCCAGACGAGCTCCCCTTTTGAGACCCCCAGGATCTGCCCGAAGAGCAGCCCATATGCCTGGTTCGAGTACTGGCCGCTCAGCGTCAGAAACAACACGCCCATACCGAGCAGCAGCGCCAGCAGCAGTGCTGTCACCGCGTCGCGCCGCCCCCGACGACTCAGAACCGCGATCACGAGCGCGGCAGCCGCAGCTGCTAGGCCCATCCCGAGCAACGGGCTGAGCCCGAAGAATATCGCTCCCGCAGCCCCTGCAAACGATCCGTGAGGAATCGCGTGAGCAAGAAAAGCGTCACCCCGCAAGACGACAAACACCCCAACACATCCAGCCACCAGGGCCACGATGGTGGCGGCTATCCACGTATCCGTCATGAACGGGGCAAACATCAGTTCCCCTCCCGAATGCGCTCCGACACCTGTCCCACACGCCGAACCCCACGACGACGAGTCATCGCCGCAGACACGGTGTTCCACACACGAGTGGAGAGATAGCACACGAAGACAATCGCAACGATGCAGAAACTCGCAGGCCAGGCGCGATGTCCCGGGGACCATGCATAGGACTCATAGGAGATGAAAATCCCAAGAACGGTGCATCCCACTCCGACGACAACTGCCACCCACATCGCCCGGGGGATCCGGGAGGTGACCTGCAGCGCGCACGCCGCCGGCCCGATGAGCAGCGCAGTGGCGAGCACCGCACCGATACTCAGTGCGGTGAGTTCAACCGCCAGGGCCAGCGCGACCATGAACAGCACCCCGGCCAGCCGCACCGGCACCCCGCGTGCCCGGGCAATATCAGCATCCAGGGCCTCCAGGCTGAGCCAACGGGACACCAACATGACAAGGGCCAATGAGAGCACACCCAGCCCGATCACCGGACCGACCACGCCTGGATCGATCGAGAACAGGGACCCGAAGAGCACCGCCACTGCCTGATTACTCGAATGCCCCAGAGTCGTGCCCAGATACAGGAAGAGTGCGGTCAGTCCAAGCCCGAATCCGAACACGATGCCGGTGGCAATGTCCCGCTCCCGGACACGGTGCAACCCGATTACTTCCAATACGATAGCCGCGAGCACCCCGGCCCCTACAAATCCCCAGAGCTGGCTGACACCAAGCAAAAACGCTCCAGACCCTCCGACCGCCCCCAGATCGGCGAGCGCATGCCCAGCAAACGATTGACCCCGCATTACGGTAAAGACTCCGGCAACCGCTGCAACAAGAGCTGCGAAGCCCCCCACCAGAAGTGCCGTCCAGACCGCCTCGGTCGTGAAAAATCCTCCGGAGAAGATCCCCATCCGTATCCCGGTCATGGCAACGGCTCCCGCTGCACCGGTTCGGAGTGGTGCACGGCCTCCGTGTCCGGAGCTCCGGATGCAGGGAGAATCACCACCCGACCATGCACGGTGACCACCTCAATCGGTGATCCGTACAGACGGGTCAGGACATCGGTACGGGCGACCTCCTGGGTGGTGCCCACCGCCGCATGCCCCTTCGCGAGATATACGATCCGGTCCAGCACCGGCAGGAGAGGATTCATATCATGCGCAGTGAGGATCACGGCCATATTCCGTTCCCGCGAAATCCGCCCGAGGAGCGCGACGATCTCTTGGACGCTTGCAGGATCGAGGTTGGCAAGCGGTTCGTCCAAGAGGACCAGTTTCGGATCACTGACCAGCGACTGGGCAAGCAAGACCCGTTGCTGCTGACCTCCGGAGAGTCTGCCGATGCGGCGCTCTGACAGGTCCTGCGCATCGACCGCCCCGAGAGCTCTCTCGACTCGCTCCCAGGTCGACCGGGTTCGGAGAGGGAGCCCCACTTTTGCCCCATCGAGACCGAGTGCAACGACATCCCGCGCGCGGAGGGGAAGATCCGGGTCAACAACAACTTTCTGTGGCACGTACCCGAGATCATGCCCACGGCCCCGAGCATGTCCCAGCACCTGGATGCTTCCCTCCGCCAGCGGGACCGTACCCAGGATGGCACGCAACAGGGTGGTCTTCCCCGTTCCATTCGTGCCGATGAGACCAAGAAATTCCCCCGGCTGTACATCGAACCCGACCTGAGACCAGACGGTCCGGCCGCCCAGGACCACCGCGGCATCCGAAATACGGACAATCGGCTCTCGCTCCCCATGTACTGCTGTCATGGGTTCTAGCGTGCCAGCTTTTGGGTCGAGGTGCCGGAGTCAGCCGCCTTCTGGAGTGCGTGGACTTCCGCAACCATCCAATCGACGTATCCGTATCCGGCCGGCATGGTCTCGTAAACCGCAACGATGGGAATCCCATGTGCAACGGCAAGTTTCCGGTACTTAGTCGTCAACGACGACGTC
This sequence comes from Microbacteriaceae bacterium, assembly GCA_022487185.1. GTDB lineage: Bacteria > Actinomycetota > Actinomycetes > Actinomycetales > Microbacteriaceae > JAKVJE01. The sequence goes on along the minus strand of JAKVJE010000016.1, from coordinate 12,156 downwards.
ACCTGCTCGTTATAGACGAACGCATTCACCTCACGCGAGGTAAACAACCGCTCCTGCGTCGCGGAATCCTGCGCAGAGGGATCTGTGCCGTTCATAATGGCGGCCTGGAGACTCCACGGTGTTTTGATATCGGCACCGACCGCATCCAGCAGATAATTGGCCACCGGTTCAGTTGCGGCGACCGCAAGACCGGGGTGGGCTGCCTTCAATGTCGCCAACGCATCCGTGTATCGCGACATTGACCGGGTGAAGGTAGCCAGGTTCTTTGCGAAATAGGCCTTCTTCGCCGGACGGATCTTTGTCAAACCGGCTGCGATTCGAGTGGCGACCGCGGGCATGGTCGCCGGGTCATACCAGAGGTGCGGATTCTTCGTGCTGTCGGGCAGGTGACGGACCTGCTGTGCGCTGATCACCGTGCGATCGGAGGTCTTCGTGCCCTTCAGGAGTTTGGTGAGCCAGTCGTCGTAGCCCAGGCCGTTGCGAACCACGAGTTGAGCGGAACCCAACGTGCTCGCGAGTTTCGGGCTCGCCTCGAACGAGTGCGGATCGGTATTCGGGTTGCTGAGAATCGCGGTGACCTTCACCTGGGATCCGCCGATGGAACGGATGACGTCCGCGTACTGGTTTTCGGCTCCAACCGCCACGATTTTTCCGCTGGCCTGCGTATTCGTGCTGCAGCCCGCGAGACCGGCCCCCAGCAGGGCCAGGGTGAGCGCAGCACCAATGATTCTTCCGTATCGCACGGGAGTCCTCTCTACGCCGATGTATCGGCAGAATGCTTATTGATAACGACTCTCACTATACACACATACGAAACGGATCCGAGCCCGTTCCGATTCCGGCTTTGCCGCCCCAGGGTCACCGCCCCAGCGAGACCCCTCCCGAGTCCACCGGCCCATGGCGAGCAGAACGCCGCCACAGAACGAAGGCGATCCCCCACAGCACCGCAAACAGCCCCGCCAGAAAGAACCCGACCTGTCCGAAGCTCAGCGACTGGACCCATATCCAGAATCCGCCGTGCCCATGGGCAAGCTGCCCCACGAGCTGAAGCAGCCCCACACCGCCGATCACGAAGGCCGCCAGCACCGAGATCGACGTCACCGTGAGGTTGTAATAGATCTTTCGTTCCGGGGTCGCCAGGGCCCAGCGATACGCCCCCGCCATCATCACCGAGTCGGTGGTGTCCATCAGCATCATCCCCGCGGTAAACAGCAGGGGGAAGGCCAGAACCCCCCATGCGGGAATCGCATCTTGAGTACTCGTCGTCGCCGAGAGTGCAATCACCGCAATCTCCGTGGCCGTGTCAAAGCCCAGCCCGAATAGCAGTCCGATCGGATACATATGCCAGCTGTGCGACACGAGACGGAACAGCGGGCGCACCAGGCGGACAATCCATCCCCGCCCCGCGAGAACCGCATCCAGATCCCCCTCGACCGCAGAAGACCCCGGGGAGCGCCGCATCCGGACCGCCGAGCGCACCAGCGAGAACAGAACGATCAGGTTGACGACCGTGAGCACCAGCAGGAAAAGGGAAGAGACCATCCCCCCGACAACCCCGCCCAGGCGCCCCAGATCCGGGATGTGCGCGCGCACCGCGCGGACCGAAAAACTCACCAGGAGGATGAGGGCCATCACGACCGAGGAGTGCCCCAGCGAGAAGAAGAACCCCACCCCGAGCGACGAGCGCCCACGATGCACGAGCGCCCGGACCGTGTTGTCGATCGCCGCAATATGATCCGCATCGAACGCATGCCGGAGCCCCAGCGTGTAGGCCAGAAGCCCCATTCCCCAGAGCGCCTGCTGCTGACCAGCGGCGGTGGCCAGCAGGACGAAGGCCCCCAGGTGCAACGCCACCAGGGCCGCCACGTATCCAGAGAGCTCGCGGCGGCCCCGAGCGGAGCGCAAAATACTCATCTCAGCCGAGCAGCACCTGCCGACGCTCGGCGGCGCTCAGACCGGCATTCATCCGCCCGCTCTCGAACCCGGCCAGATCCAACGCGACAAACCCATATCCCAGCTCGCGCAGACGGGCATCGATCTGCTCCCGACGGTCCAGCAGCTCAGAGAAGCGGTCCTCTGGGACCTCGATCCGGGCCACATCCCCGTGGACGCGCACGCGCACAGTGGCGAATCCGAGACCGCGCAGGAACGACTCTGCAGACTTCACCCGGTTGATTGCCTCCTCTGTCAGCTCCGTGTAGTAGGGGAACCGAGAGGAGACCGAGCAGGAGGCGACCTTGTTCCAGTTCTGGAGCCCACGCTCCTGTGCCAGAGCGCGCACATCCGTCTTGAACAGACCGGCAACCTGCAACACGGACACCGCATGGGCCTCGTCTCGGGCGCGCAGGCCCGGGCGGAAGTCCGCGTTGTCATCCATGATCATTCCGTCCAACATGGCGTCCGCCCCGAAATCAGCCGCGGTCTCACCGAGCGCACGGTAGAAGATGCGCTTCATCCGATACCAGGACTCCGGCGTGTTCCGGCGAACCTCGTCATCGGCAAGGTAGTCGAGCTGGATGATCCGTACCCGCACCCCGAGGTCCCCCGCCAGACGGACGGCCTTCTGGCACTCCTCCTCGGTGAACAACACGGAATCGGCGACCACGGCCAGCACGTTCTCGGATCCGAGGGCGCGGATAGCCTCATCGAGCACCACCGTGGAATCGATTCCACCGGAGAAGCCAACCACAACCCGCCGATATTCGGACATGGCCGCCCGCAGGGCCGCCTCTTTCTGCATCAGTTCGCTCATTGTTCTGTTCCTTTCTCGGAAGAATCTGCATTCGACTCGTCGGGGCTGAACTGTGCCGAAACCTCCTGGCACACCGCCTCCACGGACGTTCCAGCTCGTCGAGCCACGGCGAGCACGTCGTCGTGCTCCAGCGTGAACTTGACGATGTCGTGATAGCGCAGCACCTTCACCCGCACATCCCCGCCTGAGGAATGCACCGTCTGGAGCTCGCGCCGCATCACGTCGCGGCCCATCTCGACCGCCCGCACCCCGATCGTGGGAGTCTGCGAGAACAGATACGCCACGATCTCGGGCCGATGGCCGGCATCGGTCAGGATGCTCAGAGTCTGCCCCGGACGGCCCTTCTTCATGAGGATGGACTGCGCCCAGACATCCCGAGCCCCCAGCCGCAGCACCTCCGCCATCGCATCCGCCACCTGTTGCCCGGTGGCATCGTCCAGATTCGTCTCCAGGAGCAGCACCTGATCGGCCTCGCGGCTCACCTCCTGGTCGCTGAGTGCAGTGTCGAACAGGCTGGCCCGCAGCGCGTTCAGACTCCCGGTATCGCGGGTGCCGAAGCCATACCCACTCGCGGCCAGCACCGCGTTCCCCGGGGCGGTGTCAAAAGCATCGGCCAGACATTTCACAATGGCCATCCCCGTGGGGGTGATCAGTTCCGTGTGCACGTCGAACCGCTGCCGGAGCGGGATCGCAGTGCCAACCCGCATCTCCTGCACCGCCGGAACCGGCACAGGGACGATGCCATGCGCAATCTGGATGGTGCCCGACCCATCGGTCAGATCATTCACGATCACCCGGTCGATGCCGAGGAGGCCCACCGCGATGGCCGCCCCCACCAGATCGACGATCGAGTCGAGTGCCCCAACTTCATGGAAGTGCACCTCGTCGACCGGACGATGATGGACTCGGCCCTCCGCCCGAGCGACTTCGGAAAACAGGGCGACCGCGAGCTCCCGGGTGCGTTCAGGAAGCGCGCTCTGCTCGATCAGCGACCGAATGGTCGCAAAGCTCCGCCCGTGATGCCCGGCATGTTCGGTGATCCCGTTGTCCTTGACCTGATGATCCGCCAGCACCACATCGAAGCTCATGCCGGTGATGCTCGAGCGCTGGGTCGACTCCAGCGACAGAGAGAAGCCGTCCACCCCGAGTTTGGAGAGCTCCTCTTCGAAGGCGGCACGGTCCATTCCGAGACTGAACATCGCCCCCAGGAACATATCTCCGCTGATCCCCGAAAACGCATCCAGCACCAGCGTTCTCATTCCGATTCCCCCTCTGACGGACGATTGATCATGGCCGCGGTGTACGCGGCCCCGAATCCGTTATCGATGTTGACGACCGAGATCCCTGCGGCACAGCTGTTCAGCATCGTCAGCAGGGCCGCGACCCCGTGCAAGCTGCTGCCGTAGCCGACACTCGTAGGAACGGCAATGACCGGACGATTCACCAGCCCGCCCACGACGCTCGCGAGCGCCCCCTCCATGCCTGCGACCACGATGACGACACGGGCGCGACGGATTGTGTCCAGCTGAGCGAACAGCCGGTGGATGCCGGCCACGCCGACGTCATACACGCGCGTCACCCGGTTCCCGAGGGCCTCCGCCGTGACGGCGGCCTCCTCTGCCACGGGCAGATCCGAGGTCCCGGCAGAAACCACGGAGATCTCCCCGGCGCCCACACCCCGAGCCGGTTCCCGGAGCACCCGAGAGGTCGGATCGTATTGGAGGCCGGGGATCTCCCGACGCACCGCATCCGCCTTCTCGGGGTCGACGCGGGTCACCAGGATTCGCGCCCCCGACTCACGCAGCGCCCGGCCGATACCGATGATCTGTTCGGCGCTCTTCCCCGCGCCGTACACCGCTTCCGGGTAGCCGGTGCGCCGAGGCCGATCGGTGTCGACCTTCGCATAGGCGAGGTCGGCAAACCCCGCGGTCTGGAGACGCCCGGCCGCCTCAGCGACGGCCACGCTCCCATCCGCAACCCGGCTCAGGAGTTCGGCGAGTGCGTCGGGCTTCATCTACTTGTCCAGAACCACGACACCGAGGCCGTCGGGGATGACCGTGATCTTCGCATCCGCGCCCTCGCGCTGATCGGCGAGACGGAGTGCCTCCTCGAGGGTGTTCACCGGCTCCATGTGCATGGCCCGGACAAGGTCATGATCGACGAGATCTGAGACGAGAATCACGTGATGATTTGCCAGGATGCGCGCGAAGATCTGGGAGGTCCACTGATCGGGGACCGTCTCCAGCCGCGGGGTGTGCTCGGCCTTGTCGAGGAACTCCTTGGGATCGGCGTAGTCGGCGAGATTGTGGTAGAACCCCTCGCCGCCGTGGCCGTCGCGGCAGCCCGCGATCATGACGATCGTGCCGCCGGGCTTGTTCGTCGCCTCCGCCGCGGTCATTCCCTTAATCGCCTGGTAGATGTTCTGATCCAGGGGGTAGCCCCCGTTGGTCGAGATCGCGATATCGCTGGGCACCGCCGGCACCCCGGCCAGTCCCGCGACGAAATCGGTACCAGCGTGGTGGGCCTGTTCGAGGTCCCCGGCGAACGATGCGATGATGTGCTTCTGCTCGTCGAGCACCACATTGAGAATGAATGCCAGCTTGGCCTGCTTGGCTGCGTAGACCATGTCCTCGTGGATGAGGTTGTGGTGCAGCGAGCCCGCCCGGGAATGCGCGTCCGCGATGAACTCGCCGGAGTGGTTGGCCATAACCGTCTTGTAGGATGCGATGCCGGGGAGGATGGACTTGCGGCCCCCGGAGAACCCGGCGAAGAAATGCGGCTCGATAAAACCCTCGGAGAGCAGCAGATCCGCCTCGACGGCGACTTTGTTGATGATGAGCTCACCGCCGGAGGGAAGCGTCCCGATCTTCACCATGTCCTCATCGCGCTGCGAGTAATGCATCACGATCTCTTCGTTGGCGACCAGATCGGCGCCGTACTTCGCCACCAGCTCCTCATGGGTGGAGGGGCGGTGGAAGCCGGTGGCCACCAGGATGCGGATGCGCGCATCCGGCGCGACCGACCGCAGCCGGCGCAGCAGGATGGGGGTGATGATGTGCGAGGGCACCGGCCGCGTGTGGTCCGAGCTGATGATGACGATGTTCTTCTTCCCGCGGGCGAGCTCCTCCAGGGTGGGACTCCCGATGGGCGCATCGAGCGAGTGCTCGACCAGCTCCGCCTCCGGCTCTGAGGCCTGGTAGGTGGCGGCCTTCGACACGAGCACCCCCGCAAGGCGAGCGTCGTCGATATCGGTGTCGAGGAAACCATGATCATACGGGAGATGGAAGTGAGCCATCGGAGAAGCGTCCTTTGAGATGATGCCCGGTGTGGGCGGATGGGGTGGGAATCGATTCGGCTTCGGGGCCCCCGATGGGGGCAGCGAGGCTAGTGGCTCCGGGGCGGGGCGGTCGGACGATGCGGGAACGTCGAAACAGGTCGTGACCGCAGCCCGGATGAGAGCATATTCACAGCATTCTTTCTGCTGACGTCGAATAGATTCCGCAGCCAATCGTAGACCCGCCATCCCCGGCAACCCGGCCTGGGCTCTGAGAATCTGCCACTTGTGGCATGCAGAAACAATGAATAGGATGCAGCACCTTGCCGACGGAGGTGCCCCGGCTCAGTCGGTCCAGCGAAGCTGCGCCGCCGCGGACGGGGCCTCCGCCGCGAGCTCCCCGCTGGCCTCCCGGAGCTCGGAGAGCAGTGCTCGGATCTGTGAAGTCCGGGCGATCGCCCTTGGCACCACCGCGGTCACGACCCGGAACTGAGCGGGCTGGCACCGCCACAGCCGGCACCCCAGGCTCGCACCGGCCGAGCGGACCATCAGCCCCGTCACCAGCGCACATCCCATGCTCGATTCCACCAGGGCAAGCATGGCGTGGTAGTCGTCGGTCTCGAAGTCGATCTGGGGAGAGAATCCCGCCCTCCCGCACGCATCCACCAGCCCCTGCCGGCAGATGGGGCAGCCGGCGATCCAGCGTGCCGTACTGAGGGCCGCGAGCTCGATCGGCGAGGCAGGCCCATCCGGGACGCCGGAGGACGGGGCCGCGATGTAGACGGGTTCCCGGCAGATCGGGAAGGTCACGAACCGCTCCCGGTCAAGCTCTGGGAAGTCTTCAGGACCCGCACTCCTGCGCGGCGGCTCCGGCCAGGTGTAGACCACCGCAATGTCAGCCTCGCCCCGTCGCAAGAGCGAGAGGCACCGTTCGGTCTCCCCCTCGCGCAAGGTCAACGAGACTCCTGGGGCGGTGCGCCGCATCGCCCGCAGAGCCGGGGGAAGGAGAGTATTCGCCACACTGGAGAACGTCGCCACACGCAGGGAACCGGGCCCGGCATCAGCCAGAAGCCGAGCATCCGACACGGCGCGCCGCGCCCCGGACAGAAGCTCCTGGGCGTGCTCCGCCAGCACCCGCCCCGCTTCGGTGAGCACCGTGCGGCGGCCCTCCCGGACCACGAGCGCAGTTCCGACCGCCTGCTCCGCACGATGCAGCTGCTGCGAGGCCGCAGACTGCGAGTAACCGAGCCTCTCGGCCGCCGCAGTGATGGACCCGCCCTCGAGGATCTCCAGGAGCAGCCGAAAGTCCCGCAACTCAAATCCCATAAGAAAAGCTTATCGAAGGACACACAATCTGGCCGTTGTCCTTCAGGATCTTTCGACGTGTACTCGACGGAGGAGGCCACCGCATGACAGACACCAGCGCCAGTACCCTCATCCCGTCCAGAAAATGGGATGTCCCCAGCGGATGCATCGGGGCGGGCATCGCCGAAAGCGATCTCGGCACCGCCCCCTCCATCACGGAGGCCCTCTCCCGGCAGATCGCCCAGGGGACGATGGGGTACTGCCCCGACGCCCTCGCCGCTCAGGTGCGCGAGCGCCTGGCCTGGTATCTGGGCGAGCGATTCTCCTGGAGGATCGACCCGGAGTGTGTCGATCTGCTGCCGGATGTGGTCAGCGGGTACTCCCGGGCGCTGCGCACCCTGCTCGCCCCCGGGGAGGCCGTGATCCTCCCCACCCCCGCCTACACGCCATTTCTGCGGGTCCCCGGCTCCTGCAACCGACCCGTCATCCGGGTGCCCATGCACGAACAGGATGGGCGGTGGACCCTGGACCCCGAGAAACTGGACCGGGCGTTCTCCGAGGGCGGGCGGCTCCTCGTCCTCTGCAGCCCCCACAACCCGACGGGCACGGTCCCGACCCGCTCCGAGCTGCTCGGCATCTCGGATGTGGTCGAGCACCACAGGGGGCTCGTCTTCGCCGATGAGATCCACTCCTCGATCGTGTATCCGGCCGCCCATCACATCCCCTATGCCTCCGTCAGTGAGGTGACCGCCGCACACACCGTCACAGCCCTCTCCGCCTCGAAGGGATGGAACGTGGCCGGGCTGAAATGCGCCCAGGTCATCATCCCGAACCCGGCGCTTCAGGCGGCTTTCGGGGCCTCCCAGGAGCTTCAGGATGCCGGCCAGAGCATTCTCGGATGTGTTGCGGCCGCCGCCGCCTACACCCCGGCAGGGGTGGCCTGGCTCGATCGCACGGTGGCCCAGCTGCAGCAGAACCGGGACAGCTGGACGGCGGCCCTCGCCGCGCACGCACCAGTCCTCACCGCAGCCCGCCCCCAGGCCACCTACCTGTCGTGGGTTCGCACCACCCTGCCCACGGACCGCCGCACCCCCGACTGGGTCCAAGACACCCTCGGTCTCTGCGTCAACGATGGTCGGGATTCCGGAGCCTCCTACGCGCAGTGGTTCCGCTTCAATTTCGCGCTACGACCGGAGGTCCTCACCGAAGCCTGCAACCGGCTCGACCGGACCCTCGGCTGAACCCTGCAGAATCTCGACGAGAATTCCCTCAGAACCGATCGGGGACGGTCAGCTCGGATACAATACAGACGGATTCCCCAACATCCGCGAAAGTGCCACACATGAACCTCCCCACCCCTGCGGTGCGCCCCCGCCCAGCCACCACTGCACTGGCGGTGCTCTGCCTGCTGCTGCTCGTCGGCTCTTTCACGCCCGTGTCCACCGCTCAGGCGGCCGCCACACAGACCATCTCCCTCCCCGACAGCAGTGTGTCTGCGGGGATCGATGCCGGAGCCGCAACCACCGATCTGACACTGCCCTCGGGAACCTCGGCCACCACGCTCGACGCCCGTCTCACACTTGAGACCGCGGACTCAGGGGCCACGGTGGAGGTGTCAGTCACGGGCACCGGGGCGACACAGACCCAGCGCCTGGATGCGGGGCAGACCGAGGCCGACATCCACCTCGCCAATCTTCCGGCGGCCCTGACCAAGCAGGGGGCCGCCGGCGGCACGCTGCACCTCTCGGTGCGCCTCGACAGCGCTTCGGTTTCGCAGGATAATGCCTGTGCGCCACTGCCGACGGCCAACACCGCCACCGTGGACCACATACGGGTTGGCCTCTCGGGCGAGGGCACGCTCCCCAGCACCGTGCGCGACTTCGTCCGCGGACCGGCCCAGTCGATCTACATTCTGGCCTCCCGGACGAAGAACACCGCGGTGCAGCAGGGAGCCCTCCAGGCGGCGACCGCCGCCGCCAAGATCTGGACGGGGCAGAGCACCCGGATCCGGATCGTCTCGACACTCCCCGCTGGGCTCACCCCCTCCTACCCGGGGGCGATCCGCGTGATCCGCATCATCCGGGGAACCCACTCCACCCAGCGGGTCACCGCGAACTCCGGGATTCCCCAGATCACTCTCACCGGAACGGGCTCGCAGCTCGCCGCGGCCGCCCGGGGGCTGGCCGGGGCCGCCGCCCGGCTCGCCTCCGATGCCTCCACCACAGATCTTCAGTCCACCACCCAGCGCCCGGGTGTCTCCCGGACCCTCCGCTCCCTCGGGGTCGGCACGGTGCAGCTCTCGGGATTCGGCACCACGCAGGCCTACGTGGGGCTGTCCCAGAGCAGTTTCGGCGGACCGGTGTCCGAGTTCCGCATCCACCTGCAGGGCGCTCACACGGCGATCCCCTCCGAAGTCGCCGCGCGGGCGAACGTGCTCTGGAACGGGAACCTCATCGCCTCATATCCGCTCGGTTCCTCCTCGACGTTCTCCAAGACCATTCGGGTTCCCTCCTCCCGGATCACCTCGCAGAACAGCCTGACCGTGGTGCTCAACGCGACGACGACCGGCAAGACCGCCTGCGCCGGGGCCCTGCGCGGGCTCGACCTGCGCTTCGACCTGGACACGGCCGCATCCCGGGTGGATGCGACCCGGGGTCAGTCCCTTCGGACCGGCTTCTCCCGGTTCCCGCAGGTGCTCGGGAACCGCCTTGCCGTGGCCATCGACCACGGCACGTCCGCCAGCGCCTCTCTGGAGCTGGCCGGGGCGGTCCTCACCTCCCTGCAGCGGGCCGCGGGCCGCGCGGCCTCCCCCATCGGGGTCTCGGTGCTCTCGGTCTCGAAGGCGCTCTCCTCCCACGGCTCTGTCTTCGTGGTCGGAGCCACGGCGTCCACCGCCAACGCGCTGCGGGCGCCGCTGCGGCTGGCGCGCTTCCGCACCATCACCGCGACCCACCTGACCTCTGGGGTGGGGACGGACCAGCCGTACATGAGCCTGCAGGCCCTGGAACGGGGTGGCCGGGACATCCTTCTGAGCGGGGGGTGGGCTCCCGCAGGGCAGAGCAATGCCCTCCCCGGACTCTCCCGCGCCCTGGCGACCCGTGTCCTCGGCGTTCGATACGGATGGTCAGCCTGGTCGGATAACCTCCTCGTCCTCGGCCCAGACCACCGGGCGGTGAATCTCGGGGCAACGCTCGTCTCGCCTCAGCCTGCAGCCACGAACCCGTATCGGCGATACGCCTGGTGGGCGGTGGCCGCAGGGGTTCTGCTCGTGGCTGTCTTCCTGCTCGGCTGGTCACGTCGGCGGCGCCTCCGCCGCAAACGCGCGAAGCAGTATGCCCAGCGGGAGGCGCTGGAGCCCCGCGGAGTCCATGCCCGCCGGGCAGAGGAGACGGGGTCCGAGACCGAGCCCCCCGAAGCTCCCGCACCCGGCACCCCGCCGGATGAGTAGAACCGGCTCATTGGCCCTGCGGAGTCTTGCTCTCCGGGTGCTCCGCCGGACGCTCCGAGCCGGACTGCGGCTCTGGGCGTCCCTGGACGCCCCGGCCGGGGAGCGCCGCGTCCCCGGGACCCTGCCCGTGGCGGTCCTCACCGCGCTGATCCAGATCCCGGTGGCGATCGTCTCGGTCTCCACCGGGGCGAGTCTGTACTACGGCGATGCCGGCAGCCATCTGACGATCGCGCGCAGGCTGTTCGACTCCATTCACCCGGGCTTTCAGCAGCTCGGAACCTTCTGGCTCCCGGTGCCGCACCTGCTCCTCGCGCCCCTGACCATCCCCCTGTCCTGGTGGAGGTCCGGGGCCTCCGGGGCAATCCTGGGCGGGCTCTGCCTCGTCGCCACGGCCTGCGCCCTCTACCGGGTGTGCGCCCGCCTCGGATTCCACCGGGCCGGGCGACTCGGCATGCTGGCGGCGCTGCTGATCAATCCGAGTGTGCTCTACATCTTCACCACCGCGCTCACCGAGCCGGTCCTGCTCGCCGGGATCGCCTGTGCGACAGCCGGCCTCGCCCGCTGGGCCGTCAACACCAGGACCCCCTCTGGCGGGGAGCTGGCCATCTTCGCCGGCATCCCCACGGCCGCCGCCGTGATGTCCCGATACGAGGGATGGGCATTTCTGCTCTCCGGATGCCTGCTCATCCTGATCCTCCATCGTCGCCGTCACGGCCGCTGGAGGGATCTCTGGCGGCCGCTCACAGGATTCACGGCCGTCCCCGCGGCGGCGATCGCCTGGTGGCTGGCCTACAACTGGGGGGTGCAGCACAATCCGCTCGCCTTCATGAACGGCGAGTACTCGGCCTCGGCCCTCCAGCTCCCCGCGGTCCGGGCGGGCCTGGACCCGGGGGCCGGAAACCTCGGGCTCTCCTTGACCACCTACAACTGGGCGCTCCTCGAGACCGCGGGCTTTTTTGTACTGGGCTGCGCGGGGCTCGGCCTGCTCCTGCTGCTCTACCGGGAGGGGCTCTCCTCCCGGAACCTCGTCCTCGGCATCACGCTCTCGACCTACGTCTTCTCGGTGCTGAGCCTGTATCTCGGAAAGACGATCATGTGGAACGTGCACACCGTTCCCGTCGACCAGTGGAACGCACGGTTCGCGATGTCTGTGATGATCCCCGCGGTGCTGTGCACCGGCGCGGCAGTCGAGCTGCTCTCCCGGAGGGGGTGGCGGATGCGCTCCGGAGTGGCGCTGCTGCTGGTCGCCGGGCTCTCGGCGCAGACCCTCTGGTGGGCGGCGGCCCCCTGGGAGCGCTCCGCGGTCATGCGGGAAGCCAAAGGCCAGGTGATGTCCCGGCCCGAGAGCCGGGCCGTGTTCCTGTGGCTGCGTCAGCA
>JAKVJE010000015.1 GCA_022487185.1 Microbacteriaceae bacterium | reverse complement strand
GGGCTCGCCGTCTCCTGGGCGGCCCGTACCGATATCGGCCGAGTCCGGGAGCGCAACGAGGATTCCGTCTACACCGACGGCACGGTGTTCACCGTTGCCGACGGCATGGGCGGGCACCTGGCCGGGGATCTGGCCAGTACCGCTGTGGTGAAGGGAATGGCCGGGCAGCATCCTCGCTACCCGGTGCACCCGCGCACGATCTTCGAGGCGCTGGTTGCTGCTTCGGACGCGGTGCGCGATATCTCGACGGATTCCGGAGGCTCCTCCGGGTCGACGGTCACGGGGGTGGCACTGACGGAGGACGAGTCCGGGGCCGCTGCGTGGCTGGTTTACAACATCGGGGATTCGCGAGTCTATGTGTACGCCGAGGGCACGCTGACCCGGGTCACCCACGATCATTCCGTGGTGCAGGAGCTGCTGGATGCCGGGCGCATCACGGTGCAGGAGGCCAGCATCCACCCGGATCGCAATGCGATCACGCGGGCCATCGGCTTCAACATGAGTCCGAAGCCGGACTTCTGGCTGCTCAACCTGGTCGCGGGGATGCGGTTCGTGATCTGCTCGGACGGGCTCTCGAAGGAGGTCCCGGAGGACGAGATCTGCGAGATCCTGCAGGAACAGACCGGGGCCCAGGACGCGGCAACCGCTCTGCTGCGGCGGGCGCTCGCCCACGGTGGGGCCGACAATATCAGCGTCATCGTCATCGCGGTCGATCCGGCCGAGTCCGAGGCCGCCCCGTCGGAGCCGAGGCACTCCGCGGCCGCCGGCTCCGAGATTCCTTCGGACGCAGGCGATTCGGAGCCGAAGCCCGTACGCTGACTCCGTGCACATCCTCTGGTACCTTCTCGGCATTCTCGTCTTCGCCCTGCTGCTGACCCTTTCCGTGGCGCTCCATGAGCTGGGGCACATGCTGACCGGCAAACTTTTCGGGGTCAAGGTCACCGAGTACATGATCGGGTTCGGGCCGAAGCTCTGGTCCCGGCGGTGGGGGGAGACCGAGTACGGCCTCAAGGCGATTCCCGCCGGGGGGTATACGGCGCTGATCGGCATGTATCCGCCGGCGCGGGTGGCGAAACCCTACCGGGGACCATTTGCGAAGCTGGTCCGCGAGGCCCGGGAGGCCTCCGATGCGACGATCGGCCCGGGGGAGGATGCGCGGACCTTCTACCGCCTGCCTGTGTGGAAGCGCCTGGTGGTCATGGTGGCCGGTGTCGTGGCCAACCTGGTGCTCGCCGTGGTGTTCTTCCTGATCCTGGTGATGGGGATCGGGCAGATGCAGCCGACGACCACGCTCGGCACGATCTCGGAGTGCGTGCAGTCCTCCACCACGTCCCAGCGGGCGTGCCGCTCCTCGGACCCCCGCTCCCCGGCCGCAGCCGCGGGACTCCGGGTCGGTGACCGGATCCTGGCGGTGCAGGGGCGAGCGACCGAGGACTGGGCGGATGTCCAGGCCGCGCTCGAGCCCCGGGCGGGGAAGGCCACAACCCTCGAGATCGAGCGGGACGGGCGGCGCAGCACCCTAACCCTGACCCCAGCCCGTGCCCAGCGGGTGGTGACAGATGCCTTCGGGCAGGCGAAGCACCGGGCCGACGGGTCCGTGCTCACCCGGAGTTCTGGGTTCGTGGGGGTGGCCCCGACCGAGTCGAGGCAGCGCGGGAGCGTCGGGGACGCCGTCTCGCAGTTCTGGCAGACCACGGTGGCCTCGGCCCGTGTCGTGGTGCAGCTGCCGGTGCAGGTCTACTCGGTCGCCACAGATCTGGTGACCGGACGGGAACGCTCTGCGGAGTCCCCTCTGAGCATCGTGGGGGTGGGGCGCATCGCAGGTGAAGTGACCTCGAGCGGTCAGGTGGGGATGCTCGACAAAGTCGCGGTGATGCTGTCGCTGGGGGCCTCGCTGAACGTGGCCCTGTTCCTGTTCAACCTGCTTCCTCTGGTCCCGATGGACGGCGGGCACGCTGCGGGTGCTCTGTGGGAGGGTCTGCGCCGGCGGTGGGCTCGGCTCCGTGGCCGTCCGGACCCGGGGCCGTTCGATGCGGCCCGGCTCACTCCTCTGACCATCGGGGTGGTGTGCATTCTCGTGGTGCTGACCCTGGTCCTGGTCGTCGCCGATCTGGTGGACCCGATTCAGGTGCTCGGCTGACGCGGTCCCGCGCTCCGGCCGGTACACTGACCTGGTGGATGCGACCGGTGGGGCCGCTGAATGAGGAGAGGGCCAGGATGCGGCGTGAGGATCGAACCGGGTATCCGGATGCGATGCGGGCCTTCCGGCCGCTGGCCATCCTGGCGGGGATCGGTGCACTGATCCTGATTTTCGATGTACCGGGGAGCTACGGCAGGTTGCTGCATCTGGGGGTCTGTGCGGTTACCGTCTTTCTCACCGTGATGCTGTTCCGCATCCGTCAGCGCTGGTTCGCCATTGGAGGGATTGCGGTCGCGGTGGCGTATCTGCCCCTGTTCGTCTGGACGGGGTGGCTGTGGACGGTGGTCACGGTTCTCTGTGCGCTGTACCTGTTCTTGCTGGCGGCACTGTTCACTGGCCCGCCACCCCAGCCCGACCCCGACGACTTGCCCGATCGACTGTTCTGACCCATCCGCTCCGAGGGCGGACCGATACGACGAAAGAAATACGATGATCACCCGACTGTCCACGATGTTCCTGCGTACGCTGCGCGACGACCCCTCGGATGCGGAGGTCGCCAGCCACCGCCTGCTGGTGCGGGCTGGGTACGTTCGCCGGGAGGCGCCTGGGGTGTTCGTCTGGCTGCCGATCGGGTTGCGCGTGCTGCGCCGCATTGAGGCGATTATCCGTGAGGAGATGGTGGCGGCGGGGTCCCAGGAGGTGCACTTCCCGGCGCTGCTCCCCAAGGAGCCCTACGCCCAGACCGGCCGCTGGGACGAGTACGGGTCGGAGCTGTTTAAGCTGCAGGACCGCAAGGGCGCGGACTACCTGCTGGCCCCCACCCATGAGGAGGTGTTCACGCTCCTGGTGAAAGACCTCTACTCCTCGTACAAGGATCTTCCGCTCAACCTGTTCCAGATCCAGACCAAGTACCGTGACGAGCGCCGCCCCAGGGCCGGCCTGCTGCGGGGGCGAGAGTTCGTGATGAAGGATGCGTACTCCTTCGACCTCTCGAAGGAGGGGCTCGACGCGAGTTACCAGCTGATGCGGGACGCCTATGAGCGCATCTTCCACCGGCTGGACGTCGAGTACGCGATTGTGCAGGCGAATGCGGGTCCGATGGGCGGATCCCGCAGCGAGGAGTTCCTGTCCCCGTCGGAGATCGGCGAGGACACCTTCGTGCGGTCCGTGGGCGGGTACGCGGCGAACATCGAGGCGGTGCAGACGGTGGCCGCCGAGCCCCGCCCGGTGGAGGGGCTCCCGGCCCCGGAGCTGGTGCCGTCTCCGAACGCTCCGACGATCGAGACGCTCGTGGATCTGTTCAACGCTGCGCATCCCCGGAAGGACCGTCCGTGGGAGGCCGCGGACACGCTGAAGAATGTGGTGCTGGCGCGGACCGATCGGGAGGGGAACCGGTCGCTCGTCGTGGTCGGGCTTCCGGGCGATCGGGAGGTCGACATGGATCGCGCCGAGATCGCCTTCGCCCCCGACGAGGTGGAACCGGCGACCGCGGAGGACTTCGAGGCGTATCCGGGGCTGGTGAAGGGCTATATCGGCCCGTGGGGTCAGCAGGGCGCGGTGCTGGGGGAGACCTCGGCCACCGGCATCCCCTACCTGGTCGACCCCCGTGTCGTGACGGGCACGGCCTGGGTCACGGGCGCTAACCTGCCCGAGCAGCACGTGATGGGCTTGGTGTGCGGCCGTGATTTTACTCCGGATGGGGTGGCGGATGTGGCAGAGGTCCGGGACGGGGACCCGGCTCCCGACGGCTCCGGCCCCCTCGAGACCGCGCGCGGGATCGAGATCGGGCACGTGTTCCAGCTCGGACGCAAGTACGCGGAGGCGCTCGGCCTGAAAGTGCTCGACGAGAATGGCAAGCTCTCGACGGTGACGATGGGCTCGTACGGGATCGGAGTCACCCGGGTCCTCGCGGTGATCGCGCAGGCGCATCACGACGACAAGGGGCTGGTGTGGCCGCGCGCGGTCGCCCCGTTCGATGTGCAGGTGGTGGCCACCGGTCGCGGCGACGAGGTCTTCGGGGCCGCCGAGTCCGTGGCGAAGGCCTTTGCCGATTCCGGTGCTGAGGTGCTGCTCGACGACCGCAGGAAGGTCTCTGCGGGGGTGAAGTTCGGCGATGCCGAGCTGCTCGGGAACCCCTTGATCGTGATCGTGGGGCGCGGGCTGGCGCAGGGCGAGGTCGAGCTGTGGGATCGGGCCACCGGGACGCGCACCGCGGTGCCGGTGGATGCGGCAGTCGACCGGGCCCGCGAGGCGGGTCTGCTGGGCTGAGCGAGGCCCTCGGCCGGATCGGCCGGGTGCTACCCTTGATGAGATCAATGCCCGAGCACGACTGGGCTTCACACGGAGGAGGCGGCATGGAGATCGATTTGAGCGTGTTGCGTCTCTTGGAACACGAGCGGGAGATCCCGTTCGGGGAGCTCGCGCGCATCATCGAGCAGGCAATTCTCACCGCCTACGAGAAGCACACCGGAACGGTCGACGAGTCCCTCCATGTGAAGCTCGACCGGAAGACGGGACGGGTGCGGGTGCTCCGTCCCCGGATCGATGACGAGGGCACGGTCGTCGGCGAGGACGAGGTCGATTCCAGCGGGTTCGGCCGGGTTGCCGCCATGGCCGCCCGCCGGGTCATCAACGAGCGCCTGCACCAGCTGGAGGACGAGTCCGTTCTCGGGGACTACCAGAACCGCGAGGGCACGATCGTCGCGGGTGAGGTCCAGCAGGGGTTCAAGCCCCGCATGGTTCAGATCGCGCTGGGCGGCGGGGTCGAGGCGGTGCTGCCGCCGGAGGAGCAGATCCCCGGGGAGTCCTACCCGCACGGCACTCGGCTGCGCGTCTATGTCACCTCGGTGGCGAGGGGGCGCCGCGGACCGCAGATCACGGTCTCGCGCACGCATCCGGGGCTCGTGCTGCGGCTCTTCGAATTCGAGGTTCCCGAGATCGGGCAGGGCCTGGTCGAGATCCCGGCCATCGCCCGGGAGGCGGGACACCGGACCAAGATCGCCGTTCGGGCGCTCAAGCCCGGGGTGAACGCGAAGGGCGCCTGCATCGGTGAGCTGGGGGCCCGCGTCCGGGCCGTCCAATCTGAGCTGGGCCGCGAGAAGATCGACATCGTCGACTTCGACGACCGGCTCGGGCAGTTCGTGGCGAACGCCCTGTCTCCGGCGCGCGTCACGAGCACCGTGGTGCTCGATGAGGGAGCCCGCGCCGTCCGGGCGTTCGTCCCGGAGGACCAACTGTCGCTGGCCATCGGCAAAGAGGGGCAGAACGCCCGTCTCGCGGCCAAGCTGACGATGGCCA
This sequence comes from Microbacteriaceae bacterium, assembly GCA_022487185.1. Lineage (GTDB taxonomy): Bacteria > Actinomycetota > Actinomycetes > Actinomycetales > Microbacteriaceae > JAKVJE01. Next base: position 18,004 of record JAKVJE010000015.1, on the reverse strand, counting down.
AGATCGATATCCAGCCCGATTCCCAGGCGTAGCCGCTCCGGCTTGCAGACCTGGCTGCTGCGTTTCGCTGCGCGCGGTACTATCGTAGAGGCGCGTGTCCATACGACACCGAAGCTGCACCACACAGAACGGCTGATGGCTGATGGAAACCAAATGAACGGCGCGAGATGAGTCGCCGAATCGCGAAATAACCCTGCTCCCGCCCCGGGTGCAGGCCCGAGACAGGAGAATTGTGGCAAAACCACGCGTATTCGAAGTCGCCAAGGAACTTGGCATGACGAGCAAGGAGCTCATCGAGCACCTGCAGCAGATGGGGGAGTTCGTCAAGGCTCCCTCGTCCAGCATTGAGCCGCCTGTGGTCCGGCGGCTGCGTGAGAAGTTCGCGCAAAAGAAGCCTCAGAAGAAGCCGCAGTCCGCGGCGAAGCGTCCAGCCCCCTCGAAGCCGGCCCCGGCCGCCTCTTCAAAGTCCGAACGTCCGGCGTCCCCTGCCCCCGCCTCAGAGCGGAAGGGTCAGGAGCACCCCCGTCCACACATGCCCGGTGCACGTCCGCGTCCCCGCCCCGAGTCGCCGGCCCCGCGCCCGCGTCCCACCGAGGACCACCAAGGAGAGCACACCGCGGCTCCACATCCGCCGATTCCGCGGCCGCGTCCCCGGCCCGGTATTCCGCGGCCCGGGAATAACCCGTTTGCGTCCCGGCAGGGGATGCGTCCGCACGCCCCGCGTCCGGGCGGCCCCCGCTCTGGCGGGCCCCGTCCAGGCGGTCCGCGCCCGGGCAACAGCCCCTTTTCCCGGTCCGGGGCTCCCCGGCCGCATCCGCACCCCAACAGCGGCGGCCTGCGCCGTCCGGGCACCGGAACCGGTGCCGGGGGCAATCGTTCCGCGCGTCGTGGAGGCGGGCCCCGCCCCGGTGGGTTCGGCGGTGCACGTCCCGGCTTCGGCGGCGGCGCTCCCCGCGGGGGAGGCCGTCCCGGCGGGCGGGGGCGCGGCGGCACAGCCGGCGCTTTCGGGCGCGGCGGCCGCGGTGGCCGGGTGCGCAAGTCCAAGCGCACCAAGCGGCAAGAGTTCGAGCAGATGGAGGCCCCGACCCTCGGCGGCGTGGTGGTGCCCCGTGGCAACGGCCAGGTCATCCGCCTGCGCCGCGGTGCGACGCTGTCTGACTTTGCAGAGAAGATCGGCGCCAACCCCGCCTCTCTGGTGACCGTGCTCTTCCACCTGGGCGAGATGGCGACCGCCACCGAGTCGCTCGATGAGGACACCTTCACGCTGCTGGCCGACGAGCTCGGCTTCAAGATTCAGATCGTCAGTCCCGAGGACGAGGATCGCGAGATCCTCGAACAGTTCGATATCGACCTCGATGAGGATGATGACGAGGACGACCTGGTGCTCCGGCCCCCGGTGGTCACGGTTATGGGCCATGTCGATCACGGAAAGACCAAGCTGCTCGACGCCATCCGCCACACGAACGTTGTGGGCGGAGAAGAGGGCGGCATCACCCAGCACATCGGTGCGTACCAGATCGAGACGAATCTGGAGGGCACGCCCCGCAAGATCACCTTCATCGATACCCCTGGGCACGAGGCGTTCACCGCCATGCGTGCCCGCGGTGCACAGGTGACCGATATCGCGGTGCTGGTGGTTGCCGCCGACGACGGTGTCATGCCGCAGACGGTCGAGGCCATCAACCATGCGAAGGCGGCCAATGTGCCGATCGTGGTGGCGGTCAACAAGGTCGATAAGCCGGAGGCAAACCCGGACAAGGTGCGCGGCCAGCTCACCGAGTACGGCCTGGTCGCCGAGGATTACGGCGGCGACGTGATGTTCGTCAACGTGTCGGCGAAGAACAACATCGGCATCGAGGATCTCCTGAGCGCCATCCTGCTGACGGCCGATGCAGGGCTCGATCTTCGGGCGAATCCGAACCGTCCCGCGACCGGTGTCGCCATCGAGGCGAACCTCGACCGGGGCCGGGGCGCGGTGGCCACGGTCCTCGTGCAGAATGGCACGCTCCGTGTGGGCGACGCCATTGTCGCTGGCACCGCCTACGGGCGCGTCCGGGCCATGTTCGACGAGAACGGCAAGTCTCTCGATGAGGCGCTGCCCTCCCGCGCGGTGCAGGTGCTGGGACTCACCTCGGTGCCGTCGGCCGGGGACACGATTCTGGTCACCGATGACGACCGAACCGCCCGGCAGATCGCCGAGAAGCGCGAGGCTGCCCGCCGCAACGCGGAGCTCGCTCGCTCCCGCAAACGCATCAGCCTGGAAGACTTCACCAAGGCCCTGGCCGAGGGGAAGATCGAGACGCTCAACCTGGTTATCAAGGGCGACGTCTCCGGTGCCGTGGAGGCACTGGAGGACGCGCTCCTCAAGATCGAGGTCGACGATTCGGTCCAGCTGAACGTCATCCACCGTGCGGTCGGCGCCATCACGGAGTCCGACATCAACCTGGCGACGGTCGACAACGCGATCGTCATCGGCTTCAACGTCCGTCCGGACGCGAAGGCCCGCGAGGCTGCCGCCCGCGAGGGTGTGGATGTGCGCTTCTACTCGGTGATCTACGACGCGATCGACGACATCGAGGCGGCCCTCAAGGGCATGCTCAAGCCGGAGTTCGAGGAGGTCGGCACCGGTACCGCAGAGGTCCGGGAGATCTTCCGGTCCTCCAAGTTCGGCAACATCGCCGGCTGCCTGGTCAAGTCCGGAGCGGTGACCCGCAACTCCAAGGCCCGCGTCGTGCGCAACGGCGTGGTCACGGGTGACAAACTCAGCATCGAATCGCTGCGGCGTTTCAAGGATGATGTCACCGAGGTCAAGCAGGGCATGGAGTGCGGTATCGGCCTGGGCAAGTTCAACGATATCCAGGTCGGCGACGAGATCGAAACCTACGAGATGCGCGAAAAGCCCCGCGACTAGCGAGGGCGAGAGGAGTCTGGGATGCCCCGTTCCGTCGGTGGTAGCAGTCGGATGCGCCGGGTGGCCGACCGTATTCGGGAGGTCGCCGCACACACCCTCGACCGTGAGGTCAAGGATCCGCGCCTCGGGTTCGTGACCATCACGGAGGTGCGGGTGACGGGTGATCTTCAGCACGCCACGCTGTACTACACGGTGCTGGGCGACGAGTCGGCGCAGCAGGACACCGCCACTGCCCTTCAACGGGTGACGGGGTTGGTGCGCAGTGAGGTGGGCCGCGCGATTTCGCTGCGGCTCACCCCGACGATCGAGTTCGTCCAGGACTCTGTGCCGGAGGACGCCGATCGCCTGGAGTCGGCGCTGCGCCGGGCTCGGGAGCGGGATGCCGAGCTTCGGCGGGCCTCAGAAGGGGCCAGCTACGCCGCCGGTGAGGATGCCTACCGCCCGGAGTCCGCGGACGACCGGGACGCCGACTCGGATCCCCGGTGAGTACCGGGGAGGGTCCCGACGGGATTCTGCTGGTCGATAAAGCTCCCGACCGCACCAGCCATGACGTGGTGAGCCGAGTCCGGCGCCTCTTCGAGACCCGGAAGGTCGGGCATGCGGGCACGCTCGACCCGAACGCCACGGGCCTGCTGCTGCTCGGCCTGGGGCGCGGCACCCGTCTGCTCACGTATCTGTCGGGGCTGGGGAAGACCTATGAGGCCGGGATCCTGCTCGGCCGCGGCAGCACCACCGATGACGTGTGGGGGGAGCTGGGGCCGATCGCGGCCCGTCCGGCGCTCGAGGCAATCACCCCCGAGCGCGTGCATGCTGCGGCGAAGGCCCTGACCGGTGACATCCTGCAGGTCCCGTCCTCCGTTTCCGCCATCAAGGTCGGCGGGGTGCGGGCGTATCGGCGGGTGCGGGAGGGCGAAGACGTCCATCTGGCCCCCCGGCCGGTGACGGTGTCCTCGTTCGCCCTCTCCGGCCTGCGCCGCCGGGACGACGGATGTCTCGAGGTGGACGCTGTCATCGAGTGCTCCTCTGGAACGTATATCCGGGCCCTGGCCCGGGATCTGGGGGCGGCCCTGGGGACCGGCGGAGTGGTCTCGGCCCTTCGCCGCACCCGTGTCGGAGCATTTTCCGTTTCGGAGGCGGCGGTGCTGCCCGAGTGGGATCAGGATGGTCCCCGTCCCGATTTGCTGGGACTCGGAACGGCCGCCGGCCGGGTGCTTCCGGTGCGCACGGTGGATGCGGCCGAGACTCGCGAGCTCCGGTTCGGCCGCCCGCTGTCCCCGAGCGCACGTTCGGGGGGAGTGGCCGCGGTGACCGAGTCCGGTGAGCTGGTGGCGGTCCTGACCGACGAGCGCGGCCGGGCGCGACCCCGTTTTGTGGTACCCGCGGCGCCCGCGGGGAAAGGACATGGGGAATCACATGCAGGTCATTGAGGTTCCGGGGCAGACCCTGCCCGACGGAGTGCGCACGGCGGTGACGATCGGCAAGTTCCAGGGAATCCACCGGGGGCACCAGGCGGTGCTGCGATCGGTCCGGGAGCGCGCGGCAGAGCTCGGACTGGAGCCGGCGGCGGTGACGTTCGACCGCCATCCCCTGGCCACGATCGCCCCAGAGCACTGCCCGGCGCCTCTGATGGGACGGGCCGCACAGCTGGAGCTGTTCGCCGATGCCGGAATGGCGGCGGTCTGCGTCCTCCGGTTCGACCGGGCCATGATGCAGACCTCCCCGGAGGATTTCGCGCGCACGGTCATCCGGGACGCGATGCACGCCGAACTGGTGCTCGTCGGCCCGGACTTCCGGTTCGGTTCCCGCAACGCCGGGGATGTTCCGCTCCTGCGCACGCTGGGGGAGCGGCTGGGCTTCACCGTGGAGGAGATCCCGCTGCTCACGGTCGGCGAAGAGAAACTGTCCTCGAGTCGCATCCGCACGCTGCTCGGCGCGGGAGAGGTGGCCCAGGCCGCCCGGGATCTGGGCCGGTTCCCGGAGTTGCGCGGGGTTGTGGTGCACGGATTCCAGCGGGGGCGTGAGCTGGGGTTCCCCACGGCAAACCTGGGCTCGGGGGTCGACACCGTCTCTGGAGAGCGGGTGGAGGCCAGCGGGTTCGTGCCGGCTGATGGAGTGTATGCGGGGTGGCTGTTGCTGGAGCCCGGCGGTGATCGGTTCCCGGCGGCGGTGTCGGTGGGGACGAACCCGACCTTCGACGGGCGGGAGCGCACGGTGGAGGCCCACATCCCCGGCCGCACGGTCGAGGACCTCGATCTGTATGGCCGTTCGGTGCGGATCCAGTTTGTCAAGCGGCTGCGGCCGATGCGCGCCTTCTCGGGTGTGGCAGAGCTGATCGAGACGATGCGGGCGGATGTGGCGCAGACCTCGGCCCTGCTGCGCGAGTCCGGTACGGTCCCGCAGAGCTGAACCTGCCGGGGAGCGCTTCCCCGGTGCTACAATGAATTGTTTGCCGTGGAACGGCCGCGGAACGAGAGCGCTCGACGAATCCCGTCGGGCACCGCGCAGCGAGGAGAAGAGGATCTCATGAGCCTGAGCGTTGCAGAGAAAAATGCCATTGTCAGCGAGTACGCCACCCACGAGGGTGACACCGGCAGCCCTGAGGTGCAGATCGCTCTCCTCAGCAAGCGCATCGCCGACCTGACCGAGCACCTGAAGACCCACCAGCACGACCACCACTCCCGCCGTGGGCTGCTGCTCATGGTCGGCCGTCGCCGCCGTCTGCTGGAGTACTTGTCGAACGTCGACATCACCCGCTACCGTGCCCTCGTGGCGCGGCTGGGCCTGCGTCACTGACCAGACGTTCTGGAGCGAGCCATGTCCCTGCAGGGATGTGGCTCGTTCCTGTTTCCGGGTGATCTTGCTACACTGGGTGCGGCGCTGTGCGCCATCTCAGATTCCATATTCCATATTCAAGAGTCCGCAGACGCCGACTGGACACTGATCCTCGGTGGTGGATTTCGGGGGAGCGCCCCGAGGTTTTCTACTGTCGATCAGAACCGGTTCGCCGGGTCCGGTGCGCTGTGGGCGTATGAAGGAGATGCCCCGTGGAGGGACCAGAAATCAAATCTGCCGAAGCCGTGATCGATAATGGCTCATTCGGCACTCGCACCATCCGTTTCGAGACCGGTCGACTTGCCCAGCAGGCTGCTGGCGCCGTTGCCGCGTATCTCGACGGCGAGACCATGGTGCTTTCGACGACCGCCGTCGGGAAGGACCCGAAGGAACACTTCGACTTCTTCCCGCTGACGGTCGATGTTGAGGAGCGGATGTATGCGGCCGGCCAGATCCCCGGCTCCTTCTTTCGCCGTGAGGGCCGCCCCTCGACGAACGCGATTCTCGCGTGCCGTCTGATCGACCGCCCGCTGCGTCCGGCGTTCGTCGCTGGACTGCGCAATGAGGTCCAGGTCGTCATCACGGTCCTGTCGGTCGCCCCCGACGAGTTCTACGATGTGCTGGCGCTCAACGCCGCCAGCGCGTCCACCCAGATCAGCGGCCTGCCCTTCACCGGCCCGGTGAGTGGTGTGCGCCTGGCCCTGATCGATAATCAGTGGGTGGCGTTCCCCACCAACGAGCAGGTCGAGAAGTCCGTGTTCAACCTGGTGGTCGCCGGCCGGATCGTCACGAAGGCCGACGGCACCGACGATATTGCGATCATGATGGTCGAGGCGGGTGCCTCCGACACCGCCTGGGATCTCATCCAGGGCGGTGCCACGAAGCCCACCGAGTCCGTTGTGGCCGCGGGTCTGGACGCTGCGAAGCCGTTCATCCGCACGCTGTGCGAGGCACAGGGGCGGCTGGCCGAGCAGGCCGCCAAGCCGGTGCGGGAGTTCCCGCTGTTCCCCGACTACACCCCCGAGGTGTTCTCCCGGGTGTCCGAGCTGGCGCACGACAAGCTGGCCGACATCTACCAGATCGCCGACAAACTGGAGCGGCAGGACGCCGAATCGGCACTCAAGGCGCAGGTCAAGGAGCAGCTGGCCGACGAGTTCTCCGCTCAGGAGATCGAGATGGTCGGCGCGGCTTTCAAATCGATCGCGAAGAAGATCGTGCGCACTCGCATCCTGACCGAGGGCAAGCGCATCGACGGCCGTGGTCTGGCAGACATCCGCACCCTGGATGCCGAGATCGGCGTGATCCCGCGGGTGCACGGGTCGGCGATCTTCCAGCGCGGTGAGACCCAGGTTCTGGGCGTCACCACGCTGAACATGCTCAAGATGGAGCAGCAGATCGATTCGCTGAGCCCGGTGCACACCAAGCGGTACATGCACAACTACAACATGCCGCCGTACTCCACGGGTGAGACCGGCCGCGTGGGGTCCCCGAAGCGCCGCGAGATTGGTCACGGCGCCCTCGCAGAGCGGGCCCTCGTGCCGGTGCTGCCGAGCCGTGAGGAGTTCCCGTACGCCATCCGCGAGGTGTCCGAGGCGATCGGATCCAACGGCTCCACCTCGATGGGATCGGTGTGTGCCTCGACCCTGGCACTGCAGAACGCCGGCGTGCCGCTGCACGCCCCGGTCGCCGGAATCGCCATGGGGCTGGTCTCTCAGGAGATCGACGGCGAGGTCAAGTACGCGACCCTCACCGACATCCTGGGCGCCGAGGACGCTCTGGGCGACATGGACTTCAAGGTGGCCGGGACGAGCGAGTTCATCACCGCCCTCCAGCTGGACACGAAGCTGGATGGGATTCCCGCTGACGTCCTCGCTGGAGCGTTGACGCAGGCGAAGGACGCCCGCACCACGATTCTGTCGGTGCTGAACGCCGCGATCGACGGCCCCGACGAGATGGCTCCGACCGCACCGCGCATCTTCACGGTGCACGTGCCGGTTTCGAAGATCGGTGAGGTCATCGGCCCGAAGGGTAAAATGATCAACCAGATCCAGGACGACACCGGTGCCCAGATCACCATCGAGGACGACGGCACCGTGTACATCGGCGCCGAGGACGGCCCCTCTGCCGAGGCGGCCCGTGCCGCGGTCAACGCGATCGCCAACCCGCAGGTCCCCGAGGTCGGGGAGCGGTACCTGGGCACGGTCGTGAAGCTGGCCGACTTCGGGGCGTTCGTCTCGCTCACCCCCGGCCGCGATGGTCTGCTGCACATCTCCAAGCTGCGCGATCTCAACGATGGTAAGCGCGTCGACAAGGTCGAGGATGTGGTCTCGGTCGGGCAGAAGCTCGAGGTCGAGGTCACCAAGGTTGACGACCGGGGCAAGCTGTCGCTCTCCGTGGTCACCGACTGATGGCCGCGCCCGCACCTCTGACCCTGCCCTCCGGGGCCGGGGAGTTTGACGCCGTCGTCGACGGCACCGACCGGCTGCGCCGTAGCGTGCTGCCGTCGGGGGTGCGGGTGCTGACGCAGCGAACCCCGGGGGCCCATTCCGCAACGGTCGGATTCTGGGTCCCCGTGGGGTCGCGCGACGAGGTGGCCGGTGAGTTCGGGTCGACTCATTTCCTGGAGCATCTGCTGTTCAAGGGCACGAAGACCAGGTCCGCCCTGGACCTGGCGGTGGGCTTCGACGAGGTGGGGGCCGACTCGAACGCGGTCACCGCAAAGGAATACACCTGCTATTACGCCCGCTGCCGGGCCGAGGACGTGCCCAGATCAGTGCGTCTCATGTCCGACATGGTGATGGCGTCGATGATTCCGGCCGATCAGTTCGATCCGGAGCGCGAGGTCATTCTCGAGGAGCTGGCCGCAGCGGCCGATGATCCGGGGGACGTGGTGCAGGAGCGGTTCACCCAGGCGCTCTTCGGGGACTCCGGGCTGGGACGTCCCATTGGGGGCACCCCGCAGACCATTCAGGCGGCGACGCGCGACGGCGTCCTCTCCCACTACCACCGCCACTATCGCGCGGGGAACCTGGTGGTCGCCGCCGCCGGCGCGGTCGATCACGACCGGATCTGCGAACTCGTCCAGGCCGCCTGCGAGGCGGCGGGCTGGGAGGCCCCCGAGGGGCCGGCCCCTCGGCCCTCGATCACTCCCGCCGCTGCCGGGGCCACCCCGGTCCCGGTGGATGCCCTGGTCCGGGACAGCGAACAGGTCAATCTCATTCTCGGAGGGCGGGCTCTCCGGGCCTCTGACCCCGATCGCTTCGCCCTGAGCGTCTGGAGCACCCTGTTCGGCGGGGGCGTAAGCTCCCGTATGTTCCAGGAGCTGCGCGAGAAGCGCGGCCTGGTCTACACCGCGTACTCGTTTGCGTCGCTGTACCGGGATGCCGGCCTCTTCGGGCTCTTCGCGGCGACCCGCCCGTCGAAGGCCCCGATGGTGGCCGCCCTGCTCCGAGAACTCGCGCACGACTTTGCCGCCACCGGCCCGAGTACTGAAGAAGTCGCCCTGGCCACCGGCCAGATGGTGGGGGCCATGACCCTGGCCCTGGAGGATACACACGCCCGCATGGCCCGCCTGGGGCGCGCCGAGATCGGGAGCGGGGTGCTTTACGATCTGCCAGCCTCGGTGGCCGCGGTGCGGGCTGTCACGGCTGCCGACGTGGCACGGGTCGCCTCCGGCATGCTGGATGCCCCCCTGAGCCTGTGCTCGGTGGGGCCGGTTTCTGCCGAAGAGCTGGGCGCCGCGGCCGATTGATCGCCCGGCCGGGGGCTTCCCTCTAGACTGGGCTCATGAGTGTTCCGAACCCTGTGCAGACTCCGTTCCCCCAACAACCTGTGACCTCGCAGTACAACGCCCTGGCCATCGCATCGCTGGTGTGCGGCATCCTCGGTTTCTTCACCGGGCTGAGCGCTATTGCGGCGGTGATCTGCGGGCATCTCTCCTTGACCCAGATCTCCCGCACTCATGAGGACGGCCGGGGCATGGCCATGGCGGGGCTCATCACGGGATATGTGGTGATCGGCATGACCATGCTGCTCGGCGCCGGACTCCTGATCGTCGTCGCCATGATGGCGGGTATGTGGGGGAGTTCCTCCTCCTTCGACTCGCTGTGGTCCACCTTGGGGACCTTGGCATGAGCCCCCTGCAGATCGGGCTGGTCGGTGCGACCGGGCGCATGGGACGTCTGGTGGAGCGGATGGCGCAGGACCGGGACGACTGGGAGATCGTGGCGCGGATCCACCGCGGGGTTCCGCTGGAGACGGCGGCGGACTGTGATCTGCTGATCGATTTCACTGTGCTGGACCGAAGCCGCGAGGTGGTGAACTTCGCCCTGGAACGGCATCTTCCGGTGCTGGTGGGGACATCCGGATGGTCCCGGGCCCTTCTGGAGGAGCTGCGGCCGAAGGCCGAGGCCGGGGATCAGACCGTAGTGGTCATCCCGAACTTTTCGGTCGCCTCGGCGCTCAGCACCCGGCTTGCCGAGATGGCGGCCCCATTCTTGTCGTCGGCGGAGGTCGTTGAGGCGCACCATGCGGGAAAGGTGGATTCCCCTTCGGGCACCGCGGTGGCGACCGCCGAGGCTATCGCCGCGGCCCGGGAACGTCCCTTCGTCCCCCCGCACCCTGAGCAGCGGGCTCGCGGGCTGGAGGTGGAGGGCGTTCCGGTCCACTCGATGCGGCTGACGGGGATCGTGGCGCGTCAGGAGATCGTGTTCGGCGGGGTGGGAGAGCTGCTGACCATCACGCACGACACGATCAGCGACGAGTCCTACCTCGCCGGGATCGAGCGGGCCATTGCGTATGCGCGCACGCATCCGGGGCTGACCGTTGGGCTCGGGAAGGTGCTGGGGCTCGGTTGAGGCCCATCCCTTTTCTCGTCGTCCGGGTCGCGGCACACACCTTTTCCGGGTTGGGAAGGCTTCTCCCGGAAGTTTCTCTGAGCCCAGTTCGGGTCGGGGGCTGCGTCGGTACTGTGGCGGTATGAACACTTCACCACTGTTTGGACAGCTGATTGTGGCGATCGTGACTCCGATGCATGCCGACGGCGAAGTCGACTGGCCGGGGCTCGAGCGCCTGGTGACGACCTGCCTGGAGCAGGGCGCGGATGGATTCGTCACCACCGCCACGACCGGAGAGAGCGCGACTCTTTCCGATGCCGAGAAGATCAAGGTCGCCCGGGTGACGAAGACGCTCGCCGGGTCCTCCGCGAAGGTTATTCTGGGGGGAGCGTCGAATGTCACTTCCCACGCGGTCGAACTGGTCCGCGAGGGGGCCCGCGCAGGGGTCGATGGCCTGCTCGTTGTCACCCCGTATTACGTGAAGCCCACCCAGACCGGGATCCTCACGCATTTCCGCACGGTCGCGGATGCGACAGATCTGCCCGTGATGCTCTACGACATCCCGGGACGCACGGGGAAGCCCATCGCCCCCGAGACGCTGATCGCCGCGTCGGAGCACCCGAACATCGTTGCGGTGAAGGACGCGAAGGGGGACCTGGCCGAGGTGTCCCGCATCCTCAATGAAACCGATCTGCTGTATTACTCGGGCGACGATGCGCGCACCCTTCCAGAGATGGCGATCGGCGGGGTCGGCTGCGTCACGGTCACCGGCAACATCGCCGCTGCCTCCTATCGGGCCCTGATCGACGCGGTCGATGCCAATGACCTCGAAACCGCGAGGGTGTACCATGGCCTTCTTGAACCGCTCGTTCGTGCAACGATGACTCATGTCCCGGGCACAGTGGCGACGAAGTATCTGCTCCGGGGGCTTGGGCGCCTGGGGTCGGATCGTGTCCGTCTCCCGCTGGTCGGCCCGACTCGGGACGAAATCGCTGCGATCGAGTCGGATGTCGCCGCCGTGCACGATGTGCCAGGTGTCGACTTCTCAGACTTTCGTCCGGATCGTGCGGCCACCGCAGAAGGTGCGCTGCTGTAGGAGGATCCGGGCACCGTATGTGCCGTGGGCACATACCTAGGTGAAGGTGGCCATGCCTGGCCCCGGAGAGGTCCCTACAGTGACAAAGACGAGGATTCCACCGAAACTCGCCCCGAATACGCTTCGCATCATCCCGATGGGTGGGCTCGGTGAGGTCGGTCGCAATATGACTGCCTTCGAGCTGAACGGCAAGATCCTGATCGTCGACTGCGGGGTACTCTTCCCCGAGCTCACCCAGCCGGGCGTTGATCTGATCCTGCCCGACTGGACCCCGATCGCCGACCGGCTGGATGATGTCGTCGCGGTCGTCCTCACACACGGCCACGAGGACCATATCGGGGCGGTTCCGTTCTTGCTGAAGCAGCGGCCCGACATCCCCTTGCTCGGGTCCAAGCTGACACTGGCCCTGGTTGAGGCGAAGCTTGCCGAGCACCACATCACCCCGTACACCCTCACCGTCAAGGAGGGAGTCATCGAGCAGGTCGGCGAGTTCGAGCTGGAGTTCGTGGCGGTCAACCACTCGGTTCCGGATGCCCTCGCCGTCGAGATCCGCACGGTCGCGGGCAACGTGCTCGACACCGGCGACTTCAAGATGGATCAGCTGCCCATCGATGGCCGTCTGACCGATCTGCGCGCCTTCGGCCGGCTCGGCGAGGATGGCGTCGATCTGTTCATGTCCGACTCCACCAACGCGCACATCCCCGGGTTCACCGCCTCTGAGCGCAACATCGGACCGGTGCTGAAGGATGCGATCGGTAAGGCCCATCAACGGGTCATCGTGTCGACCTTCTCCAGCCACGTGCACCGGGTACAGCAGATCGTGGATGCGGCGGTCGCGGCACACCGCAAGGTGGTACTCGTGGGGCGCTCCATGGTGCGCAATATCGGCCTGGCCGCCGACCTCGGCTACCTCCACGTGCCCGACGGGGTCCTGGTCGACCTGCATCAGATCGGGGACATACCCGACAATAAACTGGTGTACATCTGCACGGGGTCGCAGGGCGAGAGCCTGGCGGCGCTTTCGCGCATTGCCGATGGCTCCCACCGGCAGATTCGGCTGGATCGCGGCGATCTCGTGATCTTCGCGTCCTCCCTGATCCCGGGCAATGAGAACTCCGTGTACGGGCTCATGAACAAGCTCATCCACCTCGGTGCCCATGTGATCAGCAAGGCGGATGCGATGGTGCACGTCTCGGGGCACGCCTGCGCCGGTGAGCTGCTGTACTGCTTCAACATCATCAAGCCGCGCAACGTGATGCCGATTCACGGCGAGTTCCGTCATCTGACGGCGGCGGCCGAGCTGGCCATCCAGACGGGCGTGCCGCGCAAGCACGCGTTCGTGGTCGAGGGCGGGTCAGTTGTCGACATGCACAAGGGCCAGGTGCGCGTGGTCGGGCAGTACCCGTGCGAGCATGTGTATGTCGATGGCTCCAGCATCGGCGAGATCACCGAGGACGATCTGCAGGAGCGCCTGACACTGAGCTCCGAGGGCTTCATCTCGGCGGTGATCGGTGTGGACCTCTCGACCGGCCGGGTGGTGCTCGGCCCGACGCTGCAGGCGCGTGGCTTCGCTGAGGACGACTCCGTCCTGGAGGCGGTCAAGCCGAAGATCCTCGAGGCGGTGCAGGCTGCGGTCGACGACGGCCGGGCGAGTCAGCAGGGCATCAGCCAGGCGGTGCGCCGTGCGGTGGGACGCTGGGTGAGCCAGAAGTACCGGCGCAGCCCGCTGATCCTGCCCGTCGTAATGCCGGCCGACCACCTGGTTTCCGACGAGGATGCCGCCCACGCCGCGGCCCCTCACGCCTGAACCGGCGGCCGGTCGCTAGCCTGGCAGTATGCCCAAGCCCACATCCGAATCGAAGCGACGCGGCAGCAGGACCGCGCCGACTCGGGTTCTGTCGGCCTCCCAGCGCACGAAGGTGATGCCGACCCCCGTCCCGGCGGAGCCGCGCACTTCGTGGGTGCTGCGCGCCTGGATGGCGATCTGCCACGGCGTCGGGGCTGCGTTCCGGGTCTTCTCTCCCGAACGGCTCGCTCCGGAGGAGCGTCGGGACGGGTTTCCCACCGCGGTGTTTCTCCTGGCGGTGGGCGGGGCGATCATCGAATGGTTCCTTCCGGCGAACCCGATTGCCCGGGGTATCCATATGTGGACCTTCGGGGCGTTCTTCGGCGCCGCCTGCTCGGTGCTGCCGGTGGTGCTGCTCCTGCTGGCGGCCTGGCTGTTCCACCGTCCGGCCAGTACGAACGACAATGGCCGGATCGGTATCGGCATGCTGCTGCTCCTAGCGGGGCTGTCCGGCCTCTTCCAGGTCTTTCACGGCAACCCCGCGCCCGCTGACGGCCTGACACGGGTCGCCTGGGCCGGTGGGGTCGTGGGGTGGCTGGCAGCCTGGCCCGGTATGCTGCTGACCGCCTGGGTCGCTGTACCGCTGCTCTCCGCCATGCTGTTGCTTTCGGTGTTCATCCTCACCAAGACGCCCCCCACTCGGATCGTGTCCCGGCTGCGAGCCGGCTACCGTTATCTGTTCGAGCTTGCGCAGGACACGACCGATCCGCGGGGGGAGGCCGCCGACTCCGACGAGCCGGCCGTATCCGCTCCTGCGCAGCAGAGTGCCCGGGAACGCCGGCGCGAGGCACGGAAGGCCAAGAAGGCCGCCGCGGAGGCAGAGCGTCAGGACCGGCAGACCTCCGCCGTGGCTACCGCGGCCTCGGACACGGAGTCGCTGGCGGCGCTCTTCGACGCTCCGGACGAGCCCGCTGCGGCAGTGGAATCGGAGACGGGGCAGGTGCAGGTGGTGGCCGACGGCGACCGCAGCGTGGCCCCAGAACCGGATACGGAAGAGGCTGCGGATGCCGCATTCGCCTCGCTCCCGCCCGCCGGCGATCCGGAGCACCCCTATGTGCTGCCCTCTCTGGACATTCTGCCCGCCGGGGCCCCGGCCCAGCAGCGCACCAAGGTCAACGACGAGGTCATCGCCGAGCTCACCTCGGTGATGCAGCAGTTCGGGGTCGATGGGACGGTGACCGGGTTCAGCCGGGGGCCGACGGTGACCCGCTACGAGATCGAACTCGCTCCCGGGGTCAAGGTCGAGCGGTTCACCGCCTTGTCGAAGAACATCGCCTATGCCGTGGCGAGTGCGGATGTGCGCATCCTGTCCCCGATCCCCGGCAAGTCGGCCATCGGGGTCGAGATCCCGAACCGTGACCGCGAGATGGTGCACCTGGGGGATGTCCTGCGCTCGAATGCGGCACTGCGGGCCACCCATCCGCTCACGATCGGCATCGGCAAAGACGTCGAGGGCGGGTTCGTGCTGGCCAACCTGGCGAAGATGCCCCATCTGCTGGTGGCCGGCGCCACCGGCTCGGGGAAGTCCGGTTTCGTGAACGCGATGATCGTGTCGCTGCTGATGCGCTCCACCCCGGAGCAGGTGCGCATGGTGCTGATCGACCCGAAACGCGTGGAGCTCTCGAACTATGCGGGAGTGCCGCATCTGGTCACCCCGATCATCACGAACCCGAAGAAGGCCGCTGAGGCGCTGCAGTGGGTGGTCCAGGAGATGGACCAGCGCTACGACGACCTGGCCAACTACGGGTTCAAACACATCGACGACTTCAACCGGGCGGTGGTGCGCGGAGAGGTGCATCCTCCGGCCGGCTCGGAACGTGTGCTCCGCCCGTACCCGTATCTCCTGATCGTTGTGGACGAGCTGGCCGACCTCATGATGGTGGCGCCGAAAGACGTCGAGGACTCGATCGTGCGCATCACCCAGTTGGCCAGGGCCAGCGGGATCCATCTGGTGCTCGCCACGCAGCGCCCGAGCGTGGATGTGGTCACCGGGCTGATCAAGGCAAACGTCCCCAGCCGGCTCGCCTTCTCGGTGATGAGCACCACCGACTCCCGGGTGATCCTCGACCAGGCGGGGGCAGACAAACTGATCGGCGCCGGGGACGCGCTCTTCCTGCCCATGGGGGCCGGCCGTCCGGTGCGCGTGCAGGGGGCCTGGGTCGATGAGCAGGAGATTTTCGCCGTCGTCGACCACGTACGGGCACAGGCGCAGCCCGACTACCGGCCGGAGGTCGTGGAGGGCCCCAAGGAGGCCAAGGTCGCCGAGGACATCGGCGACGACCTGGAAGATCTCCTGCGGGCTGCCGAGCTGGTGGTCGATACGCAGTTCGGGTCGACCTCGATGCTGCAGCGGAAGCTGCGCGTGGGATTCGCCCGGGCCGGGCGCCTGATGGATCTGCTGGAGTCGCGTGAGATCGTGGGGCCCTCAGAGGGGTCGAAGGCCCGGAAGGTGCTCGTCTCCCCGGAACAGCTGCCCGATGTGCTCGCGCAGCTGCGGGGTGAGCCAACGGACACCGACTCCGCGGGGCAGTCGGCCGCATCCGGCGGAGCGGCAGCCCCTGCGACATCCGCCGCGGCGCCGCAGACCGCCGCGGCGCCGCCGGATTCCCCGGCTGCCAAGCCACCGATCGCCACGGATTACCACGACTATGAGGGCGGGGGTGAGGACGCATGGGAGCTGACGGGCAGGCGATGACTGCGACTTCCCCCTGGCGGCACCTGCCGAACATCATCACGGTGACGCGCATCCTGTTCGCCCCTGCGGTGCTGGTGCTGGTGCTGGCCGACGCTGGGAGCGGCGGTGCGCCGCGGTGGTGGGCGACCGGGCTGTTCGCGGTCGGGATGCTCACAGACGGACTGGATGGCGCCCTCGCCCGGAGCCACGGGTGGGTCTCCGACTTCGGCAAGCTGGCCGACCCCGTTGCCGATAAGGCCCTGGTGGCCTGTGCCCTGGTTGCGCTCGCGGTGGTGACGGGCAGCGGGTGGATGTGGGCCGCGACGGTGCTGATCCTCGCCCGGGAGGTCGCCGTGACGGTGTTCCGCATGGCGGTGCGCCACAGCCGCGTGCTTGCCGCCCACTGGCCGGGCAAGGTGAAGACCGCCTGGCAGGGCATCGGGCTGACGGTTGTCCTGGCCCCCCTGTGGCGCATCTGGGGGGAGGGCGCGTTCGTACTGGATGCGGTCATCGTGGTCGGAGCGGTGCTGCTGACCTGGTATTCGGGCGTTGAGGTATTCCGGTCGGGGATGCGCTCTCCGGCCGACAGTCAGAAAGGAACGGAGGGCCACTGATGAACGGCGGTGACGGGTTCCAGGGCGACATCTCACTCACCCGGCAGGGTGTGATTATCGATCGCTTTGCCCGTCTGGGGCTGCACCTGGCGGTGGCGGAGTCGCTCACCGGAGGATTGGTCGCGGGGGCCTTCGCGGATGTCCCGGGAGCGTCGCGTGTGCTTCAGGGCGGCATCGTGGCCTATCAGACTTCGCTGAAGCACCGGTTGCTCGGGGTCGACAAGGAACTGCTGGCGGAGCACGGGGCCGTCGACCCCCAGGTGGCCGAGGAAATGGCGCTCGGGGTCCGGGAACGCTTAGCAGAGGGAGTGAGCGCCGCCACGGTCGGGGTCTCTACGACCGGTGTCGCCGGGCCAGACTGGCAGGATGAGCAGCCCCCGGGCACTGTCTTCATCGGCCTGGCGTGGGATACAGAGCTGACCCACTACGCGCACACCTTTCGCGGGTCGCGGCAGGAGATCCGTGAGGCAACGGTCGCCGCGGTGATGGAACATCTCTGGGAACATCTGGACCTCGGTCTGCGTTGAAACAGAGCGTGACGGTCTGACAGCATCGCCAAGAAGTTCTGGGCGGGTTGCCAGACGAAGTCGGTAGGCTAGTCGGCAACGATGAGAGGGGGACCTATGGTTCTGGTTCGGCAGGAGCTCGGAGATGTTCTCCGGGATCTGCGGCAGGAGCGGGGGTGCACCCTGCGCCAGATCGCGGGTCGCGCCTCGGTGGCCCTCGGTTATCTCAGTGAGGTCGAGCGCGGGCAGAAGGAGGCCTCGAGCGAGATTCTGGCCTCGGTCGCCGATGCCCTGGACGTTCCGATCTCGCGCATTATGCGTGAGGTGGGCGATCGTCTGGCGGTGCTCGAAGAGATGGCCGTCTCCGACGACGCAGCGCTCGGACGCATCCCTGACACGGTGCCCGATGAATTGGTCGCCTCGGTTGGGCGCACTGCGGCCCGTCGCGGGCACTGAGCGCGTGCGGCGCAGTGAGTTCCGCGCCCTGATCGCCGACGAGTTCGGGGAGGGGTACGGGGAGACCATTGTCCGCGACCAGGCCCTCATGGAGTTTTCGGATCGTACGGCGGAGCAGGCGCTGCGCGACGGTGAGGAGCCCAAGCGGGTGTGGCTGGCGATTTGCGTACAGATGCAGGTCGATCGGTCGCGCTGGGCGGGGCGCCCGCAGCGGGTCGTGCGCTCGCAGCGATG
>JAKVJE010000014.1 GCA_022487185.1 Microbacteriaceae bacterium | reverse complement strand
GGACGCCTGAGGAGGCATCGGTGAACGATGCCGCTCAGGCCCCGGCGGACGGGGCCGCCCCCGCGGCCGGCGAGCCAACCGCCGAGGAGTCGGCCGCCGCGCAGGCCCCGCACTCCCGGGAGGACGCGTTGCTTGATGAGCTGCAGCGCCTCGCCGCGGAGTACAAGAACTACCGCAAGCGCACCGAGGCCCAGCGAGAGATCGACCAGGCCCGGGCCCGTGGCGACATCGCGAAACTGCTCTTCGGGGTCTTCGACGACCTCGACCGGGCGGAATCCCATGACGACCTCCAGGAGGGGTCGGCGTTCGCGACCGTCGCATCCAAGATTCGCGCCCTGGGCGAGAAGATCGGGCTGGAGCGTTTCGGGGACAAGGGAGAGCCCTTCGACCCGCAGCAGCACGAGGCCGTGATGCAGGTGCCTGCCCCTGTCGAGGAACAGCAGATCCTCGACGTCGTGGCCCCCGGATACCGTCTCGGAGAGGTGCTGCTCCGTGCTGCCAAGGTCGTCGTTGCCGTTCCCCAGGATCCCGGCAGCGCCGCCCCAGCGGGAGACACATCCACTCAGTGAAGAAGCATCGGATCCCGGGAGGGGGTTGAAGCATGGCCAGTCAAGATTGGCTTGAGAAAGATTTCTATGCCGTGCTCGGGGTCTCGAAGGACGTGTCCGACGGAGACCTGAAGAAGGCCTATCGGCGCCTCGCACGGAAGTACCATCCGGATGCGAATCCGGGGGATGCGGCCGCCGAGACGAAGTTCAAGGAGATCACCGAGGCCTACAGCGTGCTGAGCGATCCGGCCCAGCGGAAGGAGTACGACTCCCTCCGTGCCATGGGGTCGGGGGCCCGATTCGCGGCCGGCGCCGGCGGAGCTCCGGGCGGGGGCGCCGGCGGCCCCGGCTTCGAGGACCTCTTCGGCGGCATCTTCGGCGGGGGTGCCGGCGGTCCCCGGGTCCAGTACTCGGCCGGCGGGGCGGGCGGCCCCGACCTGGGGAACCTCTTCGGCGGCATGTTCGGCGGCGGCCCGGCTCAGCCGGGGCGCGACGTGATGGCCGAGACCCGAGTGAGTTTCGACCAGGCGGTGACCGGGGCCACTCTGCAGCTGCAGTTGCGCGGGCGGAGCGTGAAGGTCCGCCTGCCGGCCGGCGTCCATGACGGGCAGCGGGTGCGCATCCGCGGGCGGGGAGAGCCCGGCCGCGGCGGCCAGGCCGGTGACCTCATCGTCACTGTGCACGTGACCGCGCATCCGGTGTTCGAGATCGACGGGCGCAATCTCCGCGTGGAGGTGCCCATCACCTTCCAGGAGGCCGCCGAGGGCGCCGTGATCGAGGTTCCGACCTACCGGGGAGCCCCCGTGCGAGTCAAGGTCCGGGCGGGCACCGATTCCGGGCATGAGCTCCGCGTTCGGGGACGGGGCATCCGGACCCGTCGCGGGACGGGCGACCTGCTCGTCCGGCTGCGGATCGTCGTCCCGAGACGACTCAGCGGAAAGGCAAAACAGGCTCTCAAGGCCTTCATGGAGACACAGCCCGCGGAGAACCCGCGGGAGCAGCTGCTCGCTCGCGCCCAGGCGTGAGTCTTGGCGGCGGCACGGGGAACGGAGTGACAACGATGGATGAGACGGTCAAGCTGTTCGTGATCTCGGTCGCCGCCGAGCTGTCCGGGATGCATCCGCAGACTCTGCGTCAGTACGACCGCCTGGGGCTGGTCGTGCCGGAACGGACCGCCGGGCACTCCCGTCGCTATTCCATGCGCGACATCGTGCAGCTGCGGGAGGTGCGCCGCCTGTCCGAGCAGGGCGTGAGCCTGGAGGGGATCCGGCGCATCCTCGATCTCGAGAACGAGGTGCACGCGCTGCGGGATCGGTGCACCAAACTCGAGCGGGCGCTGGATGAGGCGCTGGAGTTCCGCCCCGGAGGGCGGGTCTTCGCCGCCGGGGCGGAAGAGGGCAGCGTGGTGCGCCTCAGCCTCCATCGCCGCCGGATCGCTCCCGGGAACATGCTGGTGCGCTGGAGCCCGCGCGGCGCGGATCGCGACTGAGGCTGCCATCTCCGGCCCCTTTCGGGGGGACTCGGTATGCTGGTGGGCGCGTCCCGCACCCGGCGGTGAGCGCGTGAGGGACGAGACGGAGCACCGTGACCGAATCAGCATCGCCCGATCGTGGGCGCCGGCTGCGCATCCTCATGGGGAACGACACCTTTCCCCCGGATGTGAATGGGGCGGCCACCTTCACCGAGCGGCTCGTGGGCGGACTGATCCGGCGCGGCCACGACGTCCGGGTGATGGCCCCGGCGACCTCCCGCCGCACCTCGGGGACCCGAAGCGAGCTCGTCGACGGTGTGGAGACCACTGTTTACCGCATCCCGAGCTGGCGCTGGTACCCGCACGAATGGCTTCGGTTCAGCCTGCCCTGGATGGTGCCTGGGCACGCCCGGCGGGTGCTCGACAGCTTTCAGCCCGACGCCATCCACATCCAGTCGCACCTCGTCATGGGGAGGGCACTGGCCCGCGAGGCCAAGGCCCGGGGAATCCGCCTGGTCGCGACGAACCACATCATGCCCGAGAATCTGCTCGATTTCACCCTGATGCCCGACTTCATGAACCGCGCCCTGCTCAGCTGGGCCGTGCGCGACGCGGGCACCATCCTGGGGATGGCTGATGCCGTCACCACCCCGACCCAGCTGGCTGCGGACTACCTCACCCGGACCACCGGTCTCACCGGGGTCATCCCCATCAGCTGCGGTCTCAACCTCGAGAACTACCTTCCCCGCCCCGGCGGGCGCGACCGGGACCGGGTGCTCTTTGTGGGCCGGATCAACACGGAGAAGCAGATCGATGTGCTCCTGCGGGCGTTTGCCCAGATCTCCGGGCGGGTCACCGCGGAAGTGGTGGTCGCGGGGGACGGGGACCAGCGGGAGCCGCTCATCCACCTGGCCGACCAGCTCGGAATCGGAGACCGGGTGCGATTCGCTGGCCGGGTCACGGATGCCGAGCTCCGGCAGCTGTACAGCGACGCGGCTGTGTTCGTGATGCCCTCAATCGCCGAACTTCAGAGCATCGCCACCATGGAGGCCATGGCCAGCGGACTGCCCATCATCGCCGCCGACGCGATGGCGCTCCCGCACCTCGTCCGGGACGGGGAGAACGGCTACCTGTTCCGCCCGTCAGACCCGGAGGACCTCGCCGCCAAGCTGCTGCGGGTACTCACCGAGCCGCTCCCCGAGCGGGAACGGATGCAGCGGGCCTCGCTGCGGCTCGTGGCAAAGCACGCGCTCTCCCACACTCTCGACGCCTTCGAGGCGCTCTACCGGGGCGAACGTCCCCGGGGCTAGCGCCCGCCGAGCAGCGCCGCCACCCGTCGCAGGCGCGCGGCCGTATCGGCCCACGTCCACCGCGCCACCTGGGCCCGGCCGGCCGCAATGCGGCTCGCCCGGAGCCCGGGATCGGTGAGGCGGAGCACCTGCCGGGACAGGTCGTGGGGATCGTGCGGGTCGAAGAACAGCGCCCCGTCGCCGGCGACCTCATGGAAGATAGGCAGGTCGCTGGCCACCACCGGGGCGCCCCAGGCCTGTGCCTCGGCGATGGGGAGTCCGTATCCCTCGTCGAGGCTCGGCATAACAAGCACGGCCCGGTCCGAGAGCAGGCGGCGGTACTCAGCATCGGAGACCCCGTGATGAAACTCGACGGCGGCGTCCGGGGCGATCGTGCGGAGCTCGCGCTCGCGGTCCGGGGAGATACGGCTCAGCAGATGCACCGTCCACCCGGGGAGTTCTGCGGCGGCCCGGAGGAGTGTCTCGACGTTCTTGTACCCCATAAAGGACCCCATGTAGACGAGGTTGCGGGGCTCCGCATCGGCCCGCTCTGCGGCCGGGGCCCCGGCGTCGACTGGATCCTGGGAGAGAAGGTCGTCGGCCGCGTTGGGCAAGACCACCACCGGTCGGCTGGTGAGGTGGACCTTGCGGAATTCGTCGCGCACCGTGGAGCTGACCGTGGCCACCGCATCCGCCCGATTGAGCACGCAGCGCTGGGGCCAGTAGCTCAGGAAGAAGAGACGCCAGCCGAGTCGCAGCCAGGCGGGGAGCCCCGAGGGGGGTGTGCGGTGGTGGTAGTAGATGAGGTCGTGCTGTGTGAGAATCAGCGGATATCGGCGCCCCAGGCTCCCCATGGTGGGCATCGGGGTGAACACCGCATCGGGGTGGAGCGCGTTCAGAGCCAGCGCCGTGGCGGGCTCCAGGACGGAGTCGGGGGCGTGGAGCAGGAGTGTGCGCGCCCCGGGGGCGAGCAGCCGCCGCTGGGCCGGATCCGAGATGAGGAACCGCAAGTCGTCCCCTTCCCGCGCGCAGAGGGGGACGAGAGCCCGGCCCAGCTCGGTCGAGAAGCGGCTGATCCCGTCGTGAAAGTCGGTGCGGATGTATCGGGCGTCGAAGAGGAGTCGCATCAGCCGACCCACTTCCCGGCCCGATGCCGCAGGACGATCCCGCATACGAGGGCGAGCAGGAGCGCTGCTCCTGCTCCCACAGCCCAGGGGGCCAGGGCAGCATTTAGCCCGGGGGAAATCGCATCCACTGCGATCTGCGCCGCCTGGATACCGGAGAGCTCCGCGGCTGGGGCCGCCACGCTGGGCGCGGCCCAGCATAGGGCGAGCAGGAGCAGGGCGACGGTGGCCGAGATCCCGAGGGCACGCACCCGGTGGCGGGCGAGGAGCAGGCCGGCGAGCGTCGCCGCGGCGCCGAGCGCCAGCCCCCAGCTTGCGAAGAAGCGGCTGAGCGCGTCCCAGGGGCGAAGGCGGTCAACGGTCCCCGCCGGGGTGACGGCGACGGTGTGCGCCGAGGTGGGGATGAGCGCCGCCAGGATCGGCGCATCCTTCTGGAGTCGGGTCTGGAGGGCGAGCGCGATGGGCCGGGTCTGGACGCCCAGGGCGCCGTCGGAGGCCTGCCGTCCCTCGGAGAGCGCCTCCCCGCGCAGGGCCTGGACGGCCTGACGATGGCTGGCGGCCAGCGTGCTGCGCCAGACGGTGTCGAAGGCGGATGAGGAGGTCAGCGCCCGGATCTGGGTGCGCAGCTGCGTCTGCGCCTGGATGAGAAGGGCGGAGAGCTGGGCGCGGATCGCATCCTTCGTAGCGTCGGAGACACCGGCCTCGTCGAGGCGGCGGGAGAGTGCCGGGTCGAGTCCGCTGGGGGTGATGGTGGATGAGAGGGTCTCGGTGACCTTGTCGACGATCAGTGAGTGTACCCGCGTATCGGTGCTCAGCGGGGCGAAGGTGCGCACGAAGCCGCTTGAGTCGGTGAAGGTCGACTGGGTCCATCCGGCGAGGGCGCCGAGGACGATCAGCGGCACGCCGACCACCAGGAGGAGGAAGGAGAAGAGGCTGCGGAGGACGCCGCCCGCGGAGGAACGCATGCCTCCAGTATCCTCTGCGGGGCGGCCGGGGGCTATCCACCCGTCAGAACCCGGCCATCCACCTGTCCAAATGAACTTGAGTGGAATAGACTCAACTTCAGGCATGTTGTAGCAAGTGGTTCCCCACAGCGGGGGACGGATGCCAGAGAACTCAGCATCTGAGAGGATTACACCGTGTTTTCACAGCAACAGACGCCGCAGCAGCAGCAGGAGCAGAAGCCCGCACTCGAAGAGTACGGGACCGATCTCACTGAGCTCGCCCGCTCCGGGAAACTCGACCCGGTCATCGGGCGGGACTCGGAGATCCGACGCGTCGAGCAGGTGCTGACCCGGCGGACCAAGAACAACCCGGTTCTCATCGGTGAGCCCGGGGTCGGGAAGACCGCCGTCGTCGAAGGGCTGGCCCAGCGCATCGTCAAAGGTGACGTGCCCGATTCCCTGAAGGACAAGAAGCTCATCTCGCTCGACCTCGGGTCGCTCATCGCGGGCGCCAAATATCGGGGCGAATTCGAGGAGCGCCTGAAGAGAGTGCTCAAGGAGATCACCGAAGCCGAGGGTAAGGTCATCACCTTCATCGACGAGCTCCACACCATCGTGGGGGCCGGTGCCGGGGACGGCCAGGACGCCGCCAACATGCTCAAGCCGATGCTGGCTCGCGGGCAGCTGCGCCTCATCGGCGCTACCACCCTCAATGAGTACCGCGAGTACATCGAGAAGGATTCGGCCCTGGAGCGCCGCTTCCAGCAGGTGTTTGTGGGGGAGCCCTCCGTCGAGGACACCATTTCGATCCTCCGGGGGCTGAAGGACACCTATGTGAACCACCACGGGGTGCAGATCACCGACGCCGCACTCGTCGCCGCCGCGACCCTGTCGAACCGGTACATCACCGGTCGGCAGCTGCCGGACAAGGCCATCGACCTGGTGGATGAGGCGGCCAGCCGCCTGCGCATGGAGAAGGAGTCCTCCCCCGAGGAGATCGACGAGCTGCGCCGGCAGGTTACCCGGCTGAAGATCGCCGAGACCTCGCTGAAGAAGGAGACCGACCCCGCCAGCAAGCGCCGTCTTGAAGATCTCGAGGGGGAACTCGCCGAGCAGGAGCAGAAGCTGTCCGGACTCCAGAAGCAGTGGGATGCGGAGCGGTCCGTGTTCGACCGGGTCAAGAAGCTCCGGGAGCAGAAGGCGGAGCTCTCCGAGCGCCTCGAGCGCGAGATGCAGCACCAGATGGCGCTGGCCCCCTCCCAGCAGGACTTTTCGCACGTCGCCCGTCTGAACAAGCAGCAGCGCGATATCGACGCCGAACTGGTGAAGGCCGAGCAGACCGAGGAAGATGCCCACGGCATGGTGGGGAATAAGGTTGGCGAGGATGAGATCGCGGCTGTGGTCTCGGCCTGGACCGGCATCCCCACCGGCAAGATCATGCAAGGCGAGGGCGAGCGTCTGCTCCATCTGGAGGAGGAGCTCCACCGGCGGCTCATCGGGCAGGACACGGCCGTGTCGGCCGTGTCCGAGGCGGTGCGGCGCTCACGGGCCGGCGTGGCCGACCCGAACCGTCCGACCGGCTCGTTCCTGTTCCTGGGCCCCACCGGGGTCGGCAAGACAGAATTGGCCAAGGCCCTCGCCGAGATCCTCTTCGACGACGAGCACGCCATGGTCCGTATCGACATGAGCGAGTACTCGGAGAAACACACTGTCTCGCGGCTCATCGGCGCCCCTCCGGGGTACGTCGGCTACGAACAGGGCGGTCAACTCACCGAGGCGGTGCGCCGCCGGCCCTATTCGGTGATCCTGCTCGACGAGGTCGAGAAGGCCCACCCCGAGGTCTTCGACGTGCTGCTGCAGGTGCTCGACGACGGCCGCCTGACGGATGGGCAGGGGCGCACGGTCGACTTCCGGAACACGATCATCATCCTCACCTCGAACCTGGGGAGTCAGTTCCTGACCGATCCGGGGCTCAACCCGCAGGTGCAGAAGGATCATGTCTTGGAGGTGGTGCGGGCCGCCTTCAAGCCCGAGTTCCTGAACCGCCTCGACGACATCGTCGTGTTCGACGCCCTGACCGAGTCGCAGCTGGCGGGTATCGTCTCGCTGTACATCGGGCGCGTCCAGGAGCGCCTGGTCTCCCGGCGCCTGCATCTCGAGGTCACGCCGCAGGCCGCGGACTGGCTGGCCAAGACCGGCTACGACCCGGTCTACGGGGCTCGGCCGCTGCGCCGCCTGATGCAGCGCGAGATCGACGACCGGCTCGCCGAGCAGCTGCTCGGCGGCAAGATCAACGATGGGGATCGGGTACAGGTTGACCTGGCCCCCGCGGGGACCGAGTTGACGCTGCGCTCTCTGGGGCCTGCCCCGGAGGAACGCTGAGCCAGCGGCCCAGCCGCTAGCGGATGCGCACCCCGGCGAGTTCGGGGCAGCGCATCCGCACCTCGCGCTCGATGCGGCCCCGCAGCGAGACGCGAGAGAGCGGGCATCCGCGGCAGGTGCCCCGGAATTGAAGCTCCAGCACCCCGTGGACGACGCCCAGCAGAGTGATTCGACCGGCATGTGAGTGCACGTACTCGCCGAGCGACCCGGCCAGAACCGCCTCCGCGGCGGTGCGCACGAGTCGATCTCGCTCCTCCCCTGAGGCTCTTGAAGGGCGCACATCCCAGCGCGCCGCCGCCGGAAGGGCCTGCTGCAGGGCCCGTCTGGCCACCGGGCCGGTCGTGCGCAGGGCCTCCTCGTCGGTGAACCGCATGAGAACGGTTGCACCCCCGGGCTCCGTCTCCACCGAGCACAGCCGGGGGTTCTGGAGCAGGAGCCCCAGTAGCCCCGGAGCATCCACCACGGTTCCTGCATGGGCAAGCGTTCCCTCGGGCAGCCGCCAGCGCAGAGCCTCCGGATGCCCGGGCACCCGCTCCGGATGCATCGGGACGAGGGGAGCCGCCGGAGTCGTGTGCCTCGGACGGTCCCGGAGTAGGGAGCGCATCAGAGGCCTCCGGTGATGAGGGCCGTGAGGGTGTGGGCGAGGAACGCCATCACCCAGGCCACCACGAACATGTACCCGAATGCGATCCCGGGCCATTTCCAGGTTCCGGTCTCCCGCCGCATAATCGCGATCGTGGACATGCACTGCAGGGCGTAGACGAAGAACACCAGCAGGGCGACCGTTGTGGGGGCGGAGAAGACCTTCTCCCCGCGCTGCGGACCCGATTCGTAGGTGAGATGTTCCAGGGCATGCCCCGGGTCCTCCGGGTCGGTGGCGCTCGCCACCTGGCCCAGGGTGGCCACAAAGCTCTCCCGGGCCGAGAGAGACCCGAGAACCCCGATATCGATTCGCCAGTCGAAGCCCAGCGGGGCGAACACGGGCTCGATGGCCCGGCCTACCCCGGCCGCGACCGAATGATCCATGGTGTAGGCGGTCACCGCAGTGGGACTGGAGGTGTCAACTCCGGCTGCCTGCATCCCGGCCTGGGTCTGAATCGGCAGATTCAGGAGGAGCCACAGGATGACGCTGGTGGTGGCGATGATCTTGCCGCATTTGATCAGGAATGTCTTCGAGGACTCCCACATGGAGAGCAGGACCGACCGGAGCGTCGGCAGCCGGTAGGGGGGCATCTCCATGTAGAACGGCATGCTCGACTCCCGTCGGGACCCGAGCCGCTTGAATACCCAGGCGGCGAGCATCGCCGACACCGCCCCGAGCACGTACAGGCCGAAAATGATGGCGCCGCGGGCGTCGAAGGGGCCGAACCGGCTCCCCGAGGGGGTGAGCAACCCGACCAGCAGGATGTACACGGGCAGACGGGCGGAGCAGGTCATCCACGGCGCCGCCATCATCGTGGCGATCCGGTCCCGGGAGGAGGGCAGTGTGCGCGTGGACATGATGCCCGGCACCGCACAGGCCAGCGACGACAGCATCGCCACGAAGGCCCGGCCCTCCAAGCCCGCCTTGGACATGATCCGGTCCATGAGGAACGCGGCGCGCGACATGTACCCGACGCCCTCGAGGATCGAGATGAGCAAGAACATGAGCACGATCTGGGGGATGAAGACCACCACATTGCCCACCCCGCCGATCAGGGCATCCCCGAGCAGCGTGTTGAGCCAGTGTACGTGCACCGACGAGTCGACCACCCCGCCCAGCCAGGCGAAGAGGTCGCCGATGCCGTCCTGCAGGGGAGTCGCCGCCGTGAAGATCACCTGGAAGAAGCCGAACATGACGGCGACGAAGATGAGGGTTCCCCATACGGGATGCAGCAGCACCCGGTCCAGCCGGGCCGTCCACACGTGCGTGTCCGGGGCCCGGTATCCGGCCGAATCCAGGACCGAGTCGATCCAGGCCGCCAGTTCGCGGGGATCGTCTGGGGGCGTCAGTACCGGCCTGGACCACTCTTGCCAGCCGGTGACCGCCCGCTCGAGGTCGTGGATGCCGATGCCCCGGTTCCCGACGACCCGGACCGCGGGAATACCCACGGCCCGCCCGAAGCGCTCGACATCCAGCAGCCCGCCTCGGTACGCGAGCTCATCGGTGAGTGTCACCACGGCGCAGACCGGACGCCCTAGGCGGAGCAGTTCCGCCAGGAAGTGCAGCGACCGCCGCAGGGTTGTGGCGTCGAGCACCGCGATGATCGCATCCGGAGCGGGAGCCTGAGGCAGGGCCCCCGAGAGCGAATCGGCCACGATCTGCTCATCCGGGCTGATGGGCTCCAGAGAATAGGTCCCCGGCAGATCCTCCAGGAGAAAGCGGTCGGCTCCGACCCGGAACGTCCCCACGCTCCGGGAGACGGTGACCCCGGGGTAGTTCGCAGTCTTGGCGCGCAGACCCGTCAGCCCGTTGAAGACCGAGGTCTTCCCCGCGTTCGGGGCCCCGACGAGTGCCAGCCGGGGCAGGCGCTGCGTGGCGCCGGATGCTGCCTCAGGCCGCATCTGTCGAGAGGGCGGTGGCGGTGAACTCGACGTGGATCCGCGAGGCCTGCGCCCGGCGCAGGCACAGCTCGTAGTCGCAGACTCCGTACACGACGGGATCACCCAGTGGTGCTCGGCGCAGTACCGAGACCTCGGTGCCCGGGGTGAATCCGAGATCGGCGAGGCGGCGCTCCAGCGCCGGCTGCTCCGGCACGGTGACCTCTGAGACGCGGGCCCGGTCCCCGACCGCGAGATCGCACAGGCAGGTGCCGGAGACCGCGGCGGCGGCAGGGGCAGGTGTGGCGTCCGCCCAGCCCCCGTGGGGGACGGTGTCGTCGATCTCACAGCCGCAGGCGGAATGCCGCATGAGGTGCTCCTCTCGCCGGTCCGGAACCGACCGATATACCAAAAGCCTATCACTTACTTAGGCAAGCCTAAGATAGGAGCAATCACGGTTGCGGTCAATTATGTTTTCGCGTTTCTCCGGCATATTGTGCCGGCCATGTCGACGATGACCGCTCTTCCACTCGAGGTCCTGGGCCTGGACCCCCAGTTTGTGGACTATGCCGAGGCCCTTGCCCTTCAGGAGCGGACGGCCGCCGACGTCGCGGCCGGCCACAGCCCCGGTCGGGTGTTCCTGCTCGAGCACCGGGCCGTCTACACCGCCGGGCGGCGGGCCACCGATCCGACCGAATATCCGCATCCCACCGACGGGACTCCGATCATCCATGTGAACCGGGGCGGCAAGATCACCTGGCACGGCCCAGGGCAGCTCACCTGCTATCCCATTCTTCCCCTGGCCGACCCCCGCAATGGCATCCCCCTCATCAAAGCAATCGAGGCGACCCTCATCGCGGCCTTCGCCGACCTCGGTGTGCGCGCCAAGATCGTCCCCCACCGGGCCGGGGTCTGGCTGGACGCCGAGCCCACGGCCAAACTCGCCCAGGTGGGCATCCACGTCGCCCACGGCGTGAGCACCCATGGATTCGCGGTCAACTGCAGTCTGGACCCCGCTGTCTTCCGCACCTTCGTGCCCTGCGGCATCCGGGATGCCGGGGTCACCACCCTCAGCGAGGTGACCGGGCGACGCATTACACCGGCCTCCT
Organism: Microbacteriaceae bacterium; assembly: GCA_022487185.1. Lineage (GTDB taxonomy): Bacteria > Actinomycetota > Actinomycetes > Actinomycetales > Microbacteriaceae > JAKVJE01. The sequence goes on along the minus strand of JAKVJE010000014.1, from coordinate 12,631 downwards.
TCCTTCCCATACTTCGTCCGCATCTCACCACCATGATCGAGAGGATGGTCACCCGATGACTACCGTGAAAGGTCCCGCCGGCCGCCCCGAGCCGGGAGGTCGCAGACTTCTGCGAGTCGAGGTTCGCAACGCACAGACCCCCGTTGAGCACAAGCCGAACTGGATTCGCAACCGGGCCGTGATGGGTCCGGAGTTCCAGCAGATGCGCACCCTCGTGAAGGGGGAGTCCCTGCACACGGTGTGCCAGGAGGCCGGCTGCCCGAACATCTACGAATGCTGGCAGGACCGGGAGGCCTCCTTCCTGATCTGCGGCGCCATCTGCACCCGGCGGTGCGCATTCTGCGATATCGCCCACGGGCATCCGGATGCCCTCGACCCCGACGAGCCCCGCCGCGTCGCCGAATCCGTGCGCACCATGGGTCTGCGCTACACCACGATCACCGGGGTGACCCGGGACGACCTCCCCGATCAGGGGGCGGCCCACTGGGTGCGCACCGTCGAGACGGTGCGCGAGCTCAACCCCGACTGCGGCATCGAGATCCTGCCCGATGACTTCCAGGGGAATCCCGACCTGCTCGACCAGGTGTTCGCCTCACGCCCGCAGGTCTTCGCCCACAACCTCGAGACGGTGCCGCGGCTTATGAAGACCATCCGTCCCGCCTTCCGGTACGAGCGCACGCTCGGGGTGCTCTCCCGCGCCAAGCGGGCGGGGCTCGTGACGAAGTCCAACCTGATCCTGGGGCAGGGCGAAACCACCGAGGAGGTTCTGAGTACGCTGCAGGACCTGCGCGACGCCGGCTGTGACATCATCACCATCACCCAGTACCTGCGCCCGACCAAGTACCACCGTCCCGTGCAGCGCTGGGTGAAGCCCGAGGAGTTCGTGGAGCTGCGCGACGCTGCCCGGGAGATAGGATTCCCCGGAGTCCTGTCGGGGCCGCTGGTGCGCTCCTCGTACCGCTCGGGCCGGCTGTGGGCCCGGGCGATGAAGGCTCTGGGGATGCCCATTCCCGAAAACCTCCGGTCGCTGGCCGACGAGGGGTTCGCTCAGGCGGTCTGAGCTCGGCGGCTCACCGGGCGCCGCCGCCTGGGGCATGATGGAGGGGTCATGCGCATCGCCACTTGGAATGTCAACTCCATCCGCGCCCGTCTGCCCCGAGTGATCGACTGGCTCGCCTCCGCACGCGTCGACGTGCTCGCCCTACAGGAGATCAAGTGCCGCCCAGAGCAATTCCCTGGTGCGGCGTTTGAGGCGCTGGGCTACCACGTGTCGATCTGGGGGACCAACCAGTGGAACGGGGTCGCCCTGATTACCAGGGAACCGGCGACGGATGTCCAGGCCGGCTTCTCGGGCGCCCCGGCCTGGGGGGTTCCGCCGGCGGTGGAGCCACGGGCTCTCGGGGGAACGGTGCGGGGAGTCCGGGTGTGGAGCCTCTACGTGCCGAACGGACGGTCGGTCGACGACCCGCACTACCGGTACAAGTTGGCGTGGCTCGGCCGTCTCGCCCACGAGGCTCGGTCCTGGCTCGCCGAGGACCCGGATGCTCAGATTGCCCTGGTGGGGGATTGGAACGTCGCCCCGAGGGATGAGGACGTCTGGGACATCCGCGCCTTTGCGGGGGAGACCCCCGTGACTCCGGCCGAGCGGGAGGCATTCGGCGCGTTCGCGGCCCAGGGGTACCGCGACGTGGTGCGGCCGCTGGCCCCCACCGGATACACGTTCTGGGATTACAAGCACGGGCGGTATCCTCGGGACGAGGGCATGCGGATCGATTTCGTCCTCGGGTCCCCGGCGCTCGCCGCCCGGGTCGAGGATGCGTTCATTGACCGGGCGGCCCGAAGCGGAGACAAACCGAGCGACCACGTGCCAGTGGTGGTGCAACTGCGCGAGGAGGATTCCGCGGAGCAGCGGGACGACTGGGACGAGGACGACCGGCCGATGGTGCTCTGAGCTCCGCGGGGGCCTGAGTAGAGTGGGGCCCGTGACTGATCGCGACGCCCTGATTGAGGCCATCAACCAACATGCCGTATTCCACGGGGACTTCACCCTCGTCAGTGGGAAGCACGCCTCCTACTACGTCGATCTGCGGAGGGTGAGTCTGGACCACCGGTCCGCGCCCCTCATCGGGCGGGTCATGGTCGACCTGATTCACGACATCCCCGATATTTTCGCCGTGGGCGGGCTCACCATGGGGGCGGATCCCATCGCGGCCGCCATCCTGCATCAGGGGGCGGCGGCCGGCTACGACTACAACGCCTTCGTGGTGCGGAAGGCACCCAAGGACCATGGGCGCGGCCGGCAGGTCGAGGGGCCGGATCTGACCGGCAAGCGCGTCATCGTGGTCGAGGACACCTCGACGACCGGCGGATCCCCTCTGAAGGCCGCGGCGGCGGTGGAGCGCGCCGGAGGCATTGTGGTGGCGGTCGCGGTCGTGGTGGATCGCCACACCGGTGCCAAAGAGGCCGTCGAGGCGGCCGGCTACGAGTACCGCGCGGCCATCCCGGTGGAGGAGCTCGACGTTTGAGCGGTGAGCCCGCGCCCGGGGAAGCACCCCGTCCCGGAGTCGGACCCTGGCAGGGGCCGTGGCCGAGGGGGGAGCACTACGATCCCGAGCTGCTGCGCGAGGGAGACCACCGCAACGTCGTCGACGAGTACCGGTACTGGCGCATGGAGGCGATCGTCGCGGACCTGGATGCCCGCCGGAATCCCGTGCACATCGCCATCGAGAACTGGGAACACGATCTGAACATCGGCTCGATCGTGCGCACGGCGAACGCCTTCGCGGTGGAGGCCATCCACATCATCGGCCGGCGCCGCTGGAATCGCCGCGGGGCGATGGTGACCGACCGCTACCAGCATGTGCTGTACCACCCCACCACGGCCGCCTTCAACGCCTGGGCCGCGGGGGCGGAGCTCCCGGTCATCGGGGTGGATAACGTGCCGGGCTGGCAGCCGATCGAGGCCACCCCCCTGCCCCGTCGGTGCATTCTGCTCTTTGGGCAGGAGGGGCCGGGGCTGACCGAGGAGGCGATCGCCTCCTCGGAGATGATCGTCGGCATCCCCCAATACGGCTCGACCCGGTCGCTCAACGCGGCCGCGGCGGCGAGCGTGGCCATGCACGAGTGGCTCAACCAGCACCGATATCACCGCTCGTTGTGGGAACCCCACGAATCCTGACCAAAAAAATGTGTACTGTATATGTTATTCCGTTGTCGGGGTGATGCCGAGCCCCATGACACACGAGGAGGTCGTGCGGATGCTGCAGGATATTGCTGAGGTTCGGGACTGGGTCGCGGCCCAGGCCGAGCTGCTGAAACCGGATCGTATCGAGTGGTGCACGGGCTCCGATGAGGAATGGCATCGGCTCACCGAGCTCCTCGTCGAGCGGGGCACGTTCACGCGGCTGAACCCGAAACTGCGGCCCAACAGCTTCCTCGCTCGCACCGACCCCAGCGATGTGGCCCGGGTCGAGGACCGGACCTTCATCTGCTCTGCCACCGAGGAAGAGGCCGGCCCCACCAACAACTGGGTCGCCCCCGACGCAATGCGCGCAGAGCTGCGCGAGGCCTTCGATGGCGCCATGCGGGGCCGTACCCTCTACGTGGTCCCCTTCTCGATGGGGCCTATGGGGGGCACCATCTCGCAGGTGGGCATTGAGCTCACCGACTCCCCATACGTGGTCGTGAGCATGCATGTCATGACCCGCGTCGACGACGAGGCCATCGCCGCCCAGATCGCCGCCGGGGCCACCTGGGTTCCTGCCGTTCATTCGGTGGGATACCCGCTGGTGGATGCGGCTGGGCAGCGTCGCCCGGACGTCCCCTGGCCCTGCAATTCCCTGAAGTACATCGTGCAGTTCCCCGAGACCCTGGAGATCTTCTCGTACGGATCCGGGTACGGCGGGAACGCCATCCTGGGTAAGAAGTGCTACGCGCTCCGGATCGCCTCGGTGATGGCGCGCAAGGACGGCTGGCTGGCCGAGCATATGCTCCTCATCCGGGCCACCGGCCCCAAGGGGCAGCAGGTGCACGTCGTGGCCGCGTTCCCTTCCGCGTGCGGGAAGACCAATTTCGCCATGATGCGCCCCACTCTGCCCGGCTGGAAGGTCGAGACCCTCGGCGACGACATCTCCTGGATGCGCCCGGGGACCGATGGGCGGCTGTATGCGATCAACCCCGAGAACGGATTCTTCGGGGTGGCTCCCGGTACCGGGGAGAAGACGAACCCCAACGCGGTCGAGACGGCCCGCAGCAACGCGATCTTCACCAACGTCGGGCTGACCGACGATGGTGACGTGTGGTGGGAGGGCCTCAGCGACGAGGTTCCCGCCCACCTCATTGACTGGCGCGGCAACGACTGGACCCCGGACTCCCCGAGCCCGGCCGCCCATCCGAATTCGCGGTTCACGGTGCACGCCTCGCAGTGCCCGTCCATCGCCCCCGACTGGGAGGCTCCGGCCGGAGTCCCGGTCGATGCGATCCTCTTCGGCGGGCGCCGGGCAACGAACACCCCGCTGGTGGTCGAGGCCCGCACCTGGCGCGACGGGGTGTACCTGGGCGCGACCATGGGCTCCGAGCGCACCGCGGCGGCCGAGGGGACCGTCGGGGAGCTGCGGCGAGACCCGTTCGCCATGCTCCCCTTCTGCGGATACAACATGGCCGACTACTGGCAGCACTGGCTCGACATGGGCGAGCTGCTCGGCGACAAGGCGCCGCGGATCTACGGCGTGAACTGGTTCCGCCGGGGAGCCGACGGCTCCTTCCTGTGGCCCGGGTTCGGGGATAACAGCCGCGTGATCGACTGGATCTCCCAGCGCCTGGCCGGGACCGCCGAGGGGCGGGACACCCCGCTCGGGGTCATCCCGGCCGACGGGGAACTCGACCTGTCCGGGACCGACGTCACCGAGTCCGACCTCACCGAGCTGTTCCGGATCGATCCGGAGCCCTGGCTCACCGAGACGCGCGGGGCCGAGACGTACTTCGCCCAGTTCGGCTCGCATGTGCCGCCGGCGCTCGCGGAACGTTGCCGGGAGCTGCAGGAGGAGCTGCGCGGAGCATCCGTCGCCTCCTGACTCGCGGCGTAGACTGGTCGTCGTTCACGTGCGCGAGGAAAGGGACACTTCATGCCTGCAGCAGTGCTGATCGGCGCCCAGTGGGGCGATGAGGGCAAGGGGAAAGCCACCGACCTGCTTGGCTCTCGGGTCGATTACGTGGTCAAGTTCAACGGCGGGAACAACGCCGGGCACACGGTCGTGGTCGGCGACAAGAAGTTTGCGCTCCACCTGCTGCCCGCTGGCATCCTCACTCCGGGAGTCGTGCCGGTCATCGGCAACGGCGTGGTGGTCGACCCGGAGGTGCTGTTCCAGGAGCTCGATGCCATCGAGGCCCGGGGGGTCGACCCCTCCCGGCTCATGGTGAGCGCGAATGCCCACATCATCGCTCCGTACCACCGCACCATCGACAAAGTGACCGAGCGCTTCCTCGGGAAGCACCAGATCGGAACCACCGGGCGGGGGATTGGTCCGGCGTATGCCGACAAGGTCAACCGGGTTGGCATCCGCGTCCAGGACCTCTTCGACGAGTCCATCCTGCGGCAGAAGGTCGAGGGAGCCCTCTCGCACAAGAACCAGGAGCTCGTCAAGATCTACAACCGCCGGGCGATCGATGTCGAGGACACCGTGGAGCAGCTGCTCGGCTACGCCGACCGGCTGCGCCCCTTCGTGCGCGACACCTCCCTGGAGCTGAACCGTGCCCTCGACGCCGGAAAGCAGCTGCTCTTCGAGGGTGGCCAGGCCACCATGCTCGACATCGACCACGGCACCTACCCGTTCGTCACCTCCTCGAATCCCACCGTCGGGGGAGCCGTGACCGGTTCCGGGGTCGCAGCCACGCGCATCAACCGGGTCATCGCGGTCGCGAAGGCCTACCTCACACGAGTCGGGGCCGGCCCCTTCCCCACGGAGCTCTTCGACGAGTGGGGCGACCGTCTGAGGAAGACCGGGTTCGAGTTCGGCGTCACTACCGGGCGGCCGCGCCGCACCGGCTGGTTCGATGCCCTGGTGGCCCGGTACTCCACGCGCATCAACGGCGTCACCGACTATGTCATCACCAAGCTCGACGTGCTGACCGGAATCGAGAAGATCCCGGTCTGCGTCGCCTATGACGTGGACGGCACCCGGTTCGACGAGATGCCCGTCAACCAGAGCGACTTCCACCATGCGAAGCCCATCTACGAGTACCTCCCGGGATGGACGGAAGACATCAGCGGGGCCCGCAGCTATGAGGAGCTCCCCGCCAACGCTCGGGCGTACATCGAGTACCTGGAGGGTCTCATCGGGGCCCGGGTCTCGGTGATCGGGGTCGGGGCCGACCGCGACGCGGTGATCGCCCGGCACGACCTCCTCTCGGACTGACCCATGCCCACCTGGGCCGCGGTGCTGCGTGAGACACCGCTCGCCCGGAAGCGGCGTGCCCGCAAAATCGGACGAGTGCTGGCACAGACCTACCCGGATGCCCGTTGTGCGCTCGATTTCACAACGCCCCTGCAGCTGCTGGAGGCGACGATTCTGTCGGCGCAGTGCACCGACGCCCGAGTCAACCTGGTCACCCCGGCTCTGTTCCGCGCCTACCCGGATGCAGAGGCCCTGGCTGCGGCGCCGGCCCGCGACGTGGAGGCACTGATCCGATCGACCGGATTCTTCCGGGCGAAGGCTGCGCACCTGATCGGGATGGCGCAGGCGATTCAGGATCGGTTCGGCGGCCGCGTGCCCCCGCGGATGGAGGATCTGGTTACCCTCCCCGGGGTGGGGCGCAAAACCGCGAATGTGGTGCTCGGGAATGCCTTCGGCGTGCCGGGGCTGCCCGTCGATACACATGTGGGAAGGCTCTCGCGCCGTATGGGGCTCACCGATCAGCGCGATCCGGTCAAGGTTGAGGCCGATCTCTGCGAGCTCTTCCCCCGGGCGGAGTGGACGGATACCTCGCATCGACTGATCTGGCACGGCCGGACCATCTGCACGGCCCGGGCCCCGAAGTGCGCTGCCTGTCCGGTTCGGGATCTCTGCCCCTCGGCGCGGACCGGGGGTGTCTCACACCCGCTCACTGACCGTCGCTGAGCCGTGCGGTGCTGAGCACCAGCGGCGAGATGTCGCCCGCGGACAGCTCCCGCTGGCAGGTGCGGGAGAAGAGACGGGCCGGCCCCGGTGCGGTCACGCCCACGGCCTGCCCCCCGAGCACGATCTGTTTCACGCTGTGCCCGATTCCGCTCACGCGAATCCAAGTCCCTTCGCGCAGCGCCAGTACCGGTCCGGGCTGTTCCTCCAGATATTGCTCCAGGCGCAGGGCCCGGGTCTCGCCATTGTGGGTGCGGGTGGGATCGGCATCCACATAGTGCGGGTTGAGCTGAACGGGGACGAGGCCAAGCGCATCGAATCCGCCCGGGTCGACGATCGGCATGTCGTTGGTGGTGCCGATCGTGGGGCCGGCCACATTCGTTCCGGCGCTGGCTCCCAGGTAGGGCGTGCCCTGGGCCACGGCCTCCCGGATGGCCGGGATCGCCCCGCTCCTCCGCAGCCGGCGGAGCAGCCGGAACGTATTGCCGCCCCCGACCCAGAGCGCCGCCGCCTCCCGGATGGCCGTCGCCGGCTCCCCGGCCGTGTGGATGCCCCGCACCCGAATACCGAACGGGCGCAGCGCCGCTGCCGCCTGAGCGGTGTAGGCATCGAGGTCGTGGAGCGCCCAGGGAATGAAGAGCACCTCCCGGACTCCCTCCAGATGCGCCTCCAGCACGCTCCGAGCGTGCTGGAGCGGCTCCTGACCGCGATTGGCCGTGTTTGACAGCAGCATGAGACGCACCCTGACCTCCTTGTGTAACGCCTCGAGCGTACCGCGCGGGGGCCTGCGGACGACGTGGCAAGATGAGGTCATGCGAGACGTTCTCATCACCATGCACGAAGAACCAGAGCAGCCCGGACTCGTCGCCTGGGCCCTTGACGCTGCCGGGGTCCCGTATCACACGGTGAACGTTATCGACCATCCGGACGGGCTCCCGTCCGTGGACGCGCTCGGCGACTGTGCGGGACTGGTCATCCTGGGCGGCCCGATGGGTGCCGCCGACACGGATCGGTATCCCGGGCTCGCGGCCGAGGCCGAACTCGCATTGGCCGCCATCCGCGCCGATACTCCAGTGCTCGGCATCTGTCTGGGGCACCAGATCCTCGGCCGGGCCTTGGGCGGGGAATTCCTGCCCGCCAGCACCAACGAATTCGGGGTGCTGCAGCTCACCCGCGTCGCCGCCGACCCGGTTCTCCCGGGCACTGGCCCCTTGCCCGGGATGCTGTGGCACCACGACCAGGTGCGGCTGCCGGCCGGGGCTCAGCTCCTTGTGACCGGAGACGAGGTCCCCAATCAGGCCTTCCGATATGGATCGGCCATCGGTGTGCAGTTCCACATGGAGCTGGAGCTCCCCCTCCTCGACCGCTGGCTCGCCGAGTCCCCCGTGGCAGCAGGCCTCTCGGAACACAACCGGGCCCAGATCCGGGCCGAGTTCGCCGAGCACGAGGCCGAGCTACACGCCGTGGCCAGGCCCGGGTTGCGGGCCTGGGCCGAAACCTGCGCCGCCTAGGCGAAGTGCTCTGGCAGCACCGCGCGGTGCACCCGCTCGAGTTCGTCGAGTGGCACGGAGCAGAGACTCTGGAAGTCCAGGTCCTCGCCCCCGGTCGTTCCCAGGCGCAGCACCGGAACGCCGGCACGCTGAGCCAGGGCCTCGACGCGCTCCGGCTCCGACGTGCTCACTAGGGCCCGGGCGGTCGACTCCGAGAACAGGGCGGCGGTCGCATCCACCTCATCGCGGGATTGCAGCCCGGACAGGTCGAGGCGGGCGCCGACGCCCCAGCGCAGGCAGGCCTCGGCGGCGCTCGCGGCCAGGCCCCCCTCCGAGAGATCGTGCGCCGCCCCGAGCAGTCGCTCGGCGGCGGCTCCGGTCAGTACTGAGGCGAGGGCGCGCTCGGCGGCCAGGTCGACCCGCGGCGGGCGCCCGCCTAGGTGTCCGTGGAGCACGTCGGCCCAGGCCGACCCATCCAGCTCGTCGCGGGTGGTCCCCAGCAGAAGAACGGTCTGCCCGGCCTCGCGCCAGCCGGAGGCAACCCGCAGATCCACATCCGACAGCACCCCCATGACCCCGATCACGGGGGTGGGGAAGATGGGCTCGGACCCCGTCTGGTTGTAGAACGAGACGTTCCCTCCGGTGACGGGGACCTCCAGCTCCCGGCAAGCCTCCGCCAGGCCGGCCGTGGCCTGATCGAACTGCCAGAGCACCTCCGGGTTCTCCGGGCTGCCGAAGTTCAGACAGTCGGTGATGGCCCGCGGGGTGGCGCCCGTGGTGGCCACGTTCCGATACGCCTCGGCCAGTGCGAGCTGGGCGCCCGCGGCGGGGTCGAGCTGTGTGTACCGGCCGTTGCCGTCCGTGGCCATCGCAAAGCCGAGGCCGGACTCCTCATCGACCCGGACGATGCCGGCGTCGTCGGGGAACGTGAGGGCGGTGTTCCCCATCACGTAGTAGTCGTACTGATCGGTGATGAGAGAGACATCGGCCAGGTTCGGGCTGCCCAGCAGTGTCAGCAGCGAGGCCCGAAGGTCTGCGCTGTTCTGCTCGCGGGGCAGGGAGGCCGTCGTGTCGGCACGGAGCGCATCCAGCCAGGTGGGGCGCGCGGTGGGACGGTCGTAGACCGGCCCGTCCACCGCCACTGTGTGGGGAGGCACGTTGACGATCTCCTCGCCCTTCCAGCGAATGACGAGTCGACCGGTGTCGGTGACCTCTCCGATGACCGCGGTCTCGACATCCCACTTGCGGGTGACCTCAAGGAAGGCGTCGAGCTTGTCCGGGGCGACGACTGCCATCATCCGCTCCTGGCTCTCACTCATGAGGATCTCCTCGGCCGTGAGCGTCGGATCGCGCAGCAGCACCTTGTCGAGATCGACGAACATCCCGCCGTCGCCGTTGCTGGCCAGCTCGCTGGTGGCGCAGGAGATGCCCGCCGCCCCCAGATCCTGGATGCCCTCGACCAGATCCTTCGAGAAGAGTTCCAGGCACGCCTCAATGACCACCTTCTCGGCGAAGGGATCGCCGACCTGGACGCTCGGCCGCTTCGTGGGGCCGGACTCGGTGAAGGTGTCGGAGGCGAGCACCGAGGCCCCGCCGATGCCGTCGCCGCCGGTGCGGGCCCCGAAGAGCACCACCTTGTTGCCGGTGCCGCGGGCGTTGGCCAGGTGGATGGCGTCGTGCCGCATGACTCCGATGCAGAAGGCGTTGACCAGCGGGTTGCCCTGGTAGCTCGGATCGAAGACCGTCTCTCCGCCGATGTTGGGCAGGCCCAGGCAGTTGCCGTAGAAGCTGATGCCGCGCACCACCCCGTCAACCACCCGTGGGGTGTCCGGATGGTCGATCGCGCCGAATCGGAGCTGATCCATCACGGCCACCGGGCGGGCGCCCATGGCGATGATGTCGCGCACGATGCCGCCGATCCCGGTCGCGGCGCCCTGGAAGGGCTCCACGTAGGAGGGGTGGTTGTGACTCTCGATCTTGAAGGTGACGGCCCAGCCGTCGCCCACATCCACCACACCCGCGTTCTCACCCATGCCGACCATCAGGTGTTCCTTCATGGCCGGGGTGATGTCGCCGAAGCGGCGCAGATACGGCTTGGAGGACTTGTACGAGCAGTGCTCGCTCCACATCACCGAGTACATGGCGAGCTCCCCGGAGGTGGGGCGTCGGCCGAGGATCTCGCGGATGCGGGCGTACTCGTCGTCTTTCAGCCCCAGGGCCGCGTACGGCTGCGACACGTCCGGGGTGGCCGCCGCGTGCGCGACGGTGTCAAGGGGAGAGCTGACGGGTTCGGTCATGCGCGGGCTCCTTCCGAGTCGGCGAGCGAGGCGAGCACTGAGGTGAAGACCGCAAGGCCGTCCGTCCCGGCCCGGAGCCCCTGCTCCGAGTCCGGGCCGAAGCCGGCCAGGGAGGCGTGCTCCGGGTGGGGCATCATCCCCACCACGTTGCCGGCCTCGTTGCAGACCCCGGCGATGTCGTTGTCTGAGCCGTTGGGGTTCGTGCCCACATACCGCACCACGATGCGGCCGGTGTCTTCCAGCTCGGCGAGGGTGCGCGCATCGGCGACATAGCGCCCGTCGGCGTGCTTGATGGGGACGGTGATCTCCTGTCCCGCCGTGTACCGGCCGGTCCAGGGAGTCGCCGTGCACTCGACCCGGAGGCGCTGGTCGGTGCGGAGGAACCGCTGCCCGGCGTTGCGCACGAGCGCTCCGGGAAGAAGATGTGTCTCGGTGAGCATCTGGAAACCGTTGCAGATGCCCAGCACCGGCATCCCCGCGGCGGCGGCGGTGCGGACTGCACCCATGATGGGGGAGAAACTGGCGATCGCGCCGGCCCTGAGATAGTCCCCATAGCTGAATCCGCCGGGGAGGATGACCGCATCGATGTCACCGAGTGAGACGTCCTGGTGCCACAGGCGAACAGGTACGGCGCCGGCGGCGGCAACCGCGCGCCGTGCATCCCCGTCATCGAGCGATCCCGGGAAGGTAACGACCCCGATTCGGGTCATTGTGCGTCCTCCGCGGTGACGGAGACGACATCCTCAATGACCGGGTTGGAGAAGACTTCGGCGGCGATGGAACGGATCTGGTCCAGATCCTCCGGTGTGGCCTCGTGGTCCAGGGTCACCTCGAATCGCTTGCCCATGCGCACGGAAGCAATTCCCGTGTGCCCTGTCCGGGAGAGTGCTCCCAGAATGGCCTTCCCCTGGGGATCCAGGATTTCGGGCTTCGGCATGACTTCGACGATCACAGTTGACACAGGGGCTCCCAATGAATCGGGTCAGAGACGCCCCCATCCTAGCGCAGGCGCTGGGACCGGGATCCTCTCAGCTGTGTGGGGCCTCGGACTGGATCCGGGTCGCCAGCTCCCGGTAGCGGCGGGAAGTCTCGGCGACGATCTCCTCCGGCAGCACGGGCGGTTCCCCGGTGCGATCCCAGTGCTCGGCGAGCCAGTTGCGCACAATTTGCTTGTCCCAGCTCTGCGCCCGGTCCCCGGCTTCCCACTGCGCCCGGTCCCAATAGCGTGAGGAATCGGGGGTGAGGACCTCATCGCCGAGGATGACATGCCCGAGGTCGTCACCGAACTCGAACTTGGTGTCGGCGACGATGAGTCCCCGGGCCTCGGCGATCCGGGCGCCCTCCCGGTAGATGTTGATCGAGGTGTCGCGGAGCGTCCGGGCGACCTCTTCGCCGACGAGGTCGACGGTGCGCTCATAGGTGATGTTCTCGTCGTGCTGGCCGTGGGGGGCCTTCCAAGCAGGGGTGTAGATCGGCTCGGGCAGGGCGTCTCCGAAGGAGAGGCCCGCCGGGAGCGGGATGCCGCAGACGGCCCCGTGCTCCTGGTATTCGGCCCAGGCCGAGCCGGCCAGATACCCGCGAACCACGCATTCGATGGGATACATCTGCAGATTCCGGACGATCACGGCCCGGCCGCTCACCGCATCCGGCACATCGGTGCTGAGGAGATGATTCGGCTCGTCCAGATGGCGGAACCACCAGACGGTCAGGGTGTTGAGTACCTCCCCCTGGT
>JAKVJE010000013.1 GCA_022487185.1 Microbacteriaceae bacterium | reverse complement strand
ACCCAGCAGCTGGCCGGGGCCTTCCCCACCATCGGGGACCCGGCCTCCCGGATGCATCCGATGACGCGGCGGAACCGCCCCGAGGTGCCTGTGGCCGAGCAACACCACCGCACCTCGGAGCCGCTGTTGGAGGCGCGCAACATCAGCGTCACCTACCACACCGGGCGCACCCCGTTCACCGCGGTCAGCGACATCAACCTCACCTGCCACCGGGGCGAGATCGTGGCCCTGGTGGGGCAGTCGGGCTCCGGGAAGTCCACTCTCGCCCGCACCATGCTCGGCCTCCAGCCGCACGACCGGGGCGGAGAGGTGCTCTTCCAGGGCAAGCCGCTCGGGAGCGGAACGCGTCAGCTTCGCGAATTCCGACAGCACGCGCAGCTCGTGCTGCAGGACCCATCCGCGGCCCTGAACCCGAAGGTGAGCGTGTACGAGGCAGTGGCCGAGGGCCTCCGTATCCAGCACTACCCCGGCGATGAGCGAGAGCGGGTGGCCCAGGCCCTGACCGACGCCGAGCTCACCCCGGCCCATGACTATTTCAGCTCGATCCCGCAGGAGTTGTCCGGGGGGCAGCGGCAGCGTGTCGTCATCGCGGGTGCGCTCGCGCTGCAGCCAGAGCTGCTCGTCGCCGACGAGCCGGTGGCCAGCCTCGACGCCTCCGTACGCGGAGAGATCCTCGCGCTGCTGCTCTCGCTGCGGCAGCGACTCGGACTCACTGCCCTGGTCATCACCCACGACCTCGGGCTGGCCTGGAACATCGCCGACACAGTGGCCGTCATGCATCAGGGGCGCATCGTCGAGCACGGGGAAACCGAGCAGGTGCTGCTGGACCCCCACGACGACTACACGAAACGGCTCCTGGAGGCCGTGCCCCGGATCGGCGGGCCTCGACTGGCCGACCAGAAATGAGCGCCGCGTCCGTCTCCGAGGCGCTCGCCTATCTACACACCGCGCCACTGACGTCCGGCTCCAGAGTCCGGCTCATCACCCCCTCTGGTCCCGGCAGTGAGGAGGGCCGGGACCGGGCGCTCGCGATTCTGCGTGGATGGGGACTGGAAGTCGTCCCCGGTGCCCATCTGAATGAGCAGGACTGGCGCCGCTACCTGGCCGGCCCGGACCGCGACCGGGGGGCCGATCTCGTGGAGGCTTGGACCGATCCGGACACGGACGCCGTCGTGGCCCTGCGGGGCGGCTACGGGGCGATGCGCCTCCTCGACGCCCTGGACTGGGAGGCCCTGCGCGGGGCACGGCTCCGGCGCGATGGACGGCCGAAGCTACTGGTGGGCTCCTCGGATATCACCGCGCTGCATCAAGCCTTCCGAGTGCACCTGGGTGTGCCGACCCTGTTCACCCCCATGCCCGGCACCGCCCCCTTCCGCTCCGAGACGGTGCAGGCGGATGTGCACCGCTGGTTCTTTGAGCCATGGGCCGGTCGTTCTCTGCGGGGGCCGGTGGCCCGGACACTCGTTCCGGGCACGGCGACCGGTGTGCTCGAGGGAGGGAACCTGAGCCTTGTGGCCGCCTCTATTGGGGCGGGAGAGCACCGCCATCCGCGGGGCATCGCCCTTCTGGAGGACGTCGGGGAGGACCTCTACCGGCTGGACAACCTCCTGATCCAGCTGTGGCGCTCGGGGTGGTTTACCCAGGCCCAAGCCGTGGCGCTCGGTTCATGGGAGGGTTGCGGAGATCCCGATGGTGCCCCCGGGGAGATCCGCCGACTGCTGCAGGAATACCTGGAACCGTTGGGGATCCCAGTAGCCTGGGAACTGGGGTTCGGTCATGATCCGGAGGCCCTCAGTGTGCCGTTGGGGGTTCCCGCCCGTCTCACTGCATCCCCTGGTGTGCCTCCGACGCTGACCGTGCTTGATGAGGAGCTTGTATGACTGCTGCCGTTCTCTCCCTGCCCCCTCTGGATGACCGAATTACCTGGTCAATCCGCATTGCCGATGGGAATGGTGCGGTGCTGGCCGAGCAGTGCCCGGACACTGTCTGCCGCACGGCCAGTGTTGGCAAGATTTTCTTGCTCATTGAGGTGGCCCGTCGACTCGCGGCGGGGGAGCTCGACCCTGATGAGCGTATCGAGGCCCCCGAGGAGTTACGGGTCGCCGATTCCGGACTGCTGTATCGGATGCGCGATCAGCGCATCCGCATCGCCGATGCCGCCCTGCTGGTCGGGGCAATGAGTGACAACCTGGCCACGAATGCCCTGCTCGCTCGATGCGGGCTCGAGGCGGTGCGAGCGGTGGCGCCTGGTCTCGGCTACGAGCACACGGCGTTGCTGGACTATATCCGTGACGAACGGCTGCCAGACATGCCCTGGACTCCCTCCTATGGGTGTGGTGCGGAGCTGTGCGATGTGATCGGTCGGCTGGCGGCCGGCACCGTTGTGAGCCCGGACGTCAGCGCCCAGGTTCTGTCTTGGCTGGCGGCTGACACGGACACGTCGATGGTGGCACAGGCGATGCTCACTGATCCCCTGGCCCACTTGGACCCCGACTTCGAAGGCATTGTGCTGCGGCACAAGACCGGGACGACCAGCTTCGCGCGCATCGATGTGGGATGGGTGCAGGGGCCCCGTGCTGGGGTCGCCTATGCGGTCTGTGCCAACTGGGCGGAGGACGTGGACCTGCGCGCCTCTGCCCTGCGCACCATGAACCGTATCGGAGAAGAGATTCGCGAATACATCACGGGCATCAGTGAGCAGGACGCCCTCCGGGGCGAGTAGGGAGCACATCCGACATGGGGCTTGAGATTCGGGAGCTGGGCACAGTATCGGGACTGCCGTGGACGCTGTATGCGGGTTCCAGGCTGGATGTCTTTACCGCGTTGGGCCGTGACCAGGCCTTCGCCATTCGTGCGGCCCGGGACATGGCCGACGGGAGCTGGGCCGTCAACCGGCGCCGTGCGGCCCGAGCGGATGTGGCGCCGCTGCTGCACCGTGTTGAGGCCTCCACGCGCATCCTGCTTCCTGTGGAAAGTGCGGAGCTCGATGCGATCGCTGCCGGCGCGGGGCTCCCGACCCGCGACCTCTGGGCGTACAACCTCCGGGGGGACCTGGGGCGAGACGGCACCGGCTGCAGTGACCTGTGCCGCCTGATCCCGGGCGGCGTGGTCTTCGGGCACAACGAAGACGGGGGCCCCTCGCAGGCGGGCACGATGCAGCTCCTGACCCTCCTCATCGAGGGGGATCCCGCCGTCACCGCGCTCTGGTATCCCGGGATGCTCCCGGCCAACGCCTGCACCGTGACCGGCGCCGGGCTCGCCTTCGGCATGGACCACGTTCCGATCCCCACCCCCGACACGGGCGGGGTCGGGCGGCACTTCCTGGCCCGCCACGCGCAGCGGCAGTCGGATGCGGACTCCGCGCTGGAGGCTCTCCGCGAGACGCCCGCCGCCGGGGGGTTCTCCTTTGATGTCGCAGACCTCACCGCCGGGACCGGCACGGTCCTGGAGGCCGCCGCCGGACGGCACGCCGAGGTCGTGGCGGCCCGCGATCGCACGCTGCGCCACACGAACCACCTGCACTTGCTCGACGGTCCCGGCCTGACGGTCCAGGACACCGATCCCTCGATCCGGGAGAGCCGCGCCCGCGGTGCCGCCCTCGACGCCGCCGCCACCCGGGTTCCCGCCGGGGCGGGCCCGGTCGAGACCCTCCATGCGCTCCGGAGCCCCGGGGTGCTCGGACGCGACGCCGATCGGTACACCCTCGCCACCGTGGTGGTCGATTCGGCCACCGGGACGATCCTGGTCCAGGGGGAGGGCGGGCCCGAGACCGCACGCCTCGGCGACGTCCTCCTGGGGGCGCCCGACGCCTTTTCCCCGCTCACGGAAGGAAGCCCCGCATGACGCAGTCCCTCGAATCCATCGGTGCCGACCTGCTCCCAGACAGCGACACCCTGCACTGGTCGGCGCTCGCCACCGACCTCGACAGCGGGGAGGTGCTTCTGTCGGTACACCCCGAGCGCAGTCTCAACACGGCCAGCATCGGCAAGGTGTTCCTGCTGCACACCGTCCTCTCACAGGTGGATGCTGGGGAGCTCGATCTCGACGAGGAGGTCACCCGGTCCCCGCACGAGTGGATGGACGACTCCGGGCTCTGGTACCTGCTGCGCCAGGACCGCCTGCGTATCTACGACATCTGCGCGCTGATCGGTGCGGTGAGCGACAACTTCGCCACCAACGTGCTCACCCGGCGCATCGGGATCGACGTGGTGGCGCGGCACACCGCCGAAATGGGGTACACCGATTCGGCCCTGGACGACATCGTGCGCTGGCCCATCCCGGTCGGGGCCCCCAAGACGCTGTCCCACGGGTCTGCTGCCGAGCTGCACCGCTTCCTGGCCGAGGTGGCCCGCAACGAGAGCCTGAGCCCCGCCAGCTGCGACATCCTGCGGCGGTGGCTGGGCGCCGGGATGGACTGCTCCATGGTGGCCAGCGCATTCAACCTGGATCCCCTGGCCCACTACTACTACGACCACGATCTGTGGCTGTGGAACAAGACCGGGACGATCAGCACCGTCCGGGGCGACATCGGTGTGGCCATGTCCCCGGAGCGCCGGGTCGCGTATGCCGTGCTCGCGAACTGGGACCGGGCCCACGACGCCCGGGATGAGACCCTCGCTCGGATGCGGGATGCGGGAGATCGCATCCGCCAGCACCTGCTCTCGGGGCTCGATGCCCACTGAGCGGCGCGCCGCGCCCCCGGGGCTGCTAAGCTGTGTGAGTTCCCGTGGCGTGACGCCACGGACTGACATTTTCCCTCCTGCTACAGAAGAGCTCTGTAGCCGCCAAGACCGAAGGAGGTGGGATACGCATGTCAGCTACCACACTCACCAAGTACGAGTTGATGGTCATCTTCGCACCCACACTGAATGAACGCGAGGTCGCGCCGACCCTGCAGAAGTTCCTCAAGGTGGTGCTCGACGAGAAGGGTGTCATCGACAACGTCGACATCTGGGGGCACCGCCTCCTGGCCTACCCGATCAAGAAGCAGACCGAGGGCACCTACGCCGTCGTGCAGCTGTCCGCCACGCCCGCGACGATCAACGAGCTCGACCGTGTGCTGCGTCTGAGCGACCAGGTCCTGCGCACCAAGGTGCTGCGGGCCGAAGACGCCCACGTGCAGCTGCGCCGTCCCCGGAAGGCCTGACCATGGCCGGCGACACGATCATCACCGTCGTCGGGAACCTCACGGCCGACCCGGAGCTGCGCTACACCACCAACGGGGTGGCCGTGGCCAGCTTCACCATCGCATCCACCCCTCGCACCTACGACCGTCAGGCCGGCGAGTGGAAAGACGGCGAAGCATTGTTCCTGCGGGCGTCCGTGTGGCGCGACTACGCGGAGCATGTGGCCAACAGTCTTACAAAGGGCACCCGGGTGATCGCCCAGGGGCGCCTCCAGCAGCGCAGCTACCAGACCCGCGAGGGCGAAAACCGCACCAGCTATGAGCTGCAGATCGACGAGATCGGCCCCTCACTGCGCTACGCGGTGGCCCGGGTGGAACGGCAGTCCCGCGGAGAGGGCGGTGGTGGATTCCGCGGTGGCCAGCAGGCCCCGCAGGCTCCGGCCGCACAGCCGCAGACGCGTCCTCAGCAGCCCCAGGGCGGGGCTCAGGGCGGCGCCGGGCAGAGCCCGTGGGGCGAGCCCGTCTCCGGATCTGGCGACGGGTGGAACACCCCCGGCGTCAGCAACGACGAGATTCCGTTCTAGGCCGCAGCGCACATCGCAACAACGTTTTCAAGGAGAAGAACACCATGGCAGGTAAGGGAGCCGCGCGGGCCCGCGCGCACCGGAATAGCAAGAAGATCGTCAAGGTCGCCCCGAACAAGGTGATCCGGATTGACGCCGTCGACTACAAGGACGTCGCCACACTTCGCAAGTTCATTTCCGAGCGGGGCAAGATCCGCTCGCGTCGTATCACCGGGATCTCGGTGCAGGAGCAGCGTCTGGTGGCCAAGGCCATCAAGAACGCCCGCGAGATGGCGCTCCTGCCCTACTCCGGATCCGGCCGCTGATCCCGGCGACCACCGACTACTGAGGAGCACAACATGTCGAAACTGATTCTCACCCAGGAGGTCGCCGGACTCGGAGAGGCCGGAGACGTCATCGAGGTCAAGGCCGGGTACGCCCGCAACTACCTGCTGCCCAAGGGCGTTGCGGTGATCTTCACCGCGAACGGCGCCAAGCAGGTGGAGCAGCTGCGCGCCGCCCGTGCGGCCCGCGAGCTGGCCACCGTCGAGGAAGCCCAGGCGCTCAAGGCCAAGCTCGAGTCCACGAAGGTCAAGGTCGCCGTCAAGGCAGGCAAGGAAGGGCGCCTGTTCGGTGGCGTCAAGCCCGCCGACATCGCCGATGCGATTGCGGCCGCCGACCTCGGCTCCGTCGACAAGAAGAAGATTCTCGTCGGCGCGATCAAGACCATCGGCGAGTACCCCGCCACCGTGCGCCTGCATCCCGAGGTGGCCGCTCAGGTCACCGTTCAGGTGATTCAGGCCCGCTAGTCGCGAGCCCGTTCGAGGCCCACTCCCCGTGGGCGCACCCAGACCCCCGAGCACTCCGGTGCCCGGGGGTCTTCGTCTGTCTCCGGCGCTGGGCCAGGCGGTGGATAACTTGGGGAAAACTGGGGCTAGCACGCAGAAAATGGTGCGTCAAGTCGGAAAAGAACCTTCAAGTTCAGGTTGAATTCACTTTGTTATCCACAGGATGTGAATCCACGCGATCGGCCTGATGATGCGGGAGACGCGGGATTTGCAGACAACTGTGGCTTGACATCCACATGGTTATACACAGTCTTCTCCCCTATCTGGTGAAGTTCTCCACAGGTTGTCCACAATTCGAGTTTTTTTGATGAGAAATGGGACTTGGAGTGGCGCCGAAACACTCGTAGGCTGGCACGGTGTGTCGGGCCGCAGTCCGTGTCGGAGGCACCTGACATGCTGGGGTCCAGGGAGGTGCGGGCATGACCATTGCGCAGATCGGCAACGACCTCGCACAGACCGGCGGCGACCGCGTCCCACCCCACGATCTACTCAGTGAGCAGTCGGTGCTCGGGGGCATGCTGCTCAACAAAGATGCCGTCGCGGCGGTCGTCGAAGAGGTCCGGGCCGTCGATTTCTACCTGCCCAAGCACGAGATCATCTTCGACGCCATCCTCGGCCTCTACTCGGCCGGGGAACCCACCGACGTCATCGCCGTAACCGATGCACTCACCAAGGCCGGCACCCTGACCCGGGCCGGTGGGGCAGAATACCTGCACACGCTGACCGGGATCGTCCCGACGGCCGCGAATGCTGGCTATTACGCCAAGATTGTCCAAGAAAAAGCCATGCTTCGGCGTCTGGTCGAGGTCGGCACCCACATCGCCCAGCTCGGGTACGCCAGCGAGGGGCAGGTCGACACCCTCGTCAACCAGGCGCAGGCCGAGGTCTATGCGGTCACGGCGCCCCAGCAGAGCGAAGACGTGAAACCCCTGTCGGATGCGGTGGAGGCCGCGGTCGACGAGATCGAGGCGGCGCAGGGCACCGACGGTGAAATGGCGGGCATCCCCACCGGGTTCACCGATCTGGACAACCTCACCAACGGCCTGCACTCCGGCCAGCTCATCATCATCGCTGCCCGCCCCGGCCTCGGCAAGTCGACGCTTGCGCTCGACTTCTGCCGCAATGCGGCGATCCAGAACTCGATGCCCACCGTGATCTTCTCCCTCGAGATGGGCCGCACCGAGATCGCGATGCGCCTGCTCTCGGCCGAGAGCGGCATCAAACTCCAAACGCTTCGCCGTGGCATGCTCGACAGTGCGGGCTGGACCACCATCGCGGCGACCCGCGGCCGCATCAACGATGCGCCGCTGTACATCGACGACTCTCCCAACCTGACACTTGTCGAGATCCGGGCCAAATGCCGCAGGCTCAAGCAGCAGCTCGGCCTCAAAATGATCGTGATCGACTACCTGCAGCTGATGTCGAGTGGGCACCAGGTGGAATCCCGCCAGCAGGAGGTCAGTGAGTTCTCTCGTTCCCTGAAGCTGCTGGCGAAGGAGCTCGACGTTCCCGTGGTTGCGCTCTCCCAGCTGAACCGTGGCCCGGAGCAGCGGCAAGATAAGAGGCCGGCCCTCTCCGACCTGCGTGAATCCGGGTCGCTCGAGCAGGACGCCGACGTGGTCATCCTCCTGCACCGGGAGTCGAGCTACAACCCGGGGGCCGACCTCGGCGAGGCCCAGATGATCGTGGCGAAACACCGGAACGGCCCCACGGGGACCATAGACGTGGCGTTCCAGGGGCATCTGTCGCGGTTCCACAACATGGCGCACGTCTTCGACGACGAGCCGCCGGAGTAGGCGCCCGCGATCGTGCATGCGGGCTGAGGCAGGTACGGGTGTGCTGCGTGCGGAAAACAGGCACCAGCACCCATCTGCACCGAGGTCATGCCCCGTACGGCCTGTTTTCTGCCCTGATGGCAGCAACTGCCTGTTTTTCGCCGGTACCGACCGCAGCATCCACCGCCCGGTCGATCTCGGCAAAACGGAA
Source organism: Microbacteriaceae bacterium (assembly GCA_022487185.1). Lineage (GTDB taxonomy): Bacteria > Actinomycetota > Actinomycetes > Actinomycetales > Microbacteriaceae > JAKVJE01. The sequence goes on along the minus strand of JAKVJE010000013.1, from coordinate 17,909 downwards.
CATGACCTGCTCATACGAGAAGCGGAGGACGGTGAAGCCCCGCGCTGTCAGCTCGGCATCCCTGCGCCGGTCTGCGTCGAACTGGTCCCTGTGGAATGCGAATCCGTCAAGCTCCACGCAGATGGAGCCGATCCGCAGATCCACCCGCCAGGGACCGATCTGGGATTGCACCTCGGGACGGTGCCGGGCCAGCCGGAGGCGCGCCAGCGTCTCCAGCCCGGACTCTGCGCGGGAGTCGACCAGATCGCGCAACCCGTGCAGGCGCACCGGGTGAGCCGCGCAGAGATCGCGCCACTCCTCGAGCGTGAGCAGGCCGAGGTGCAGCGCTGAATCGACCGAGGCGATCGCCTCCTCCGAAGGCAGGCAGCAGCAGGCCTGGAACACACTCAGCGGGACTCCCGCTCGCCACCCCGTGAGCCGGGGCGCATGGCTCCAATGCCGGATGCCATCGGGAAGACCGCGCCCGGCGCTGGAATGGGGGATGTGGATGTGCAGGGAGCGATCGGTGCCCCACACCCCGTAGCTGCGCAGGGCGGTGACGCAGCCGAGCTCACAGCCGGACCCGACCACTCCGGCGCCCGGGTGATCTGGATCGGTCGCGTACCAGCCGCGCGCCACCCGCCGCAGCGTTCCGGCGCGGACCGCCCGCGTGAGTACCCTGCGGGGAAGGGCTTTCGCCGGGAGAAGCCCACCGTGTTTGGTCAGCACGTGTGAAAGATCCATTGCGGTGAGGATGGCGGATGTGGCCGGCAGCGGCCGCATCCGCGGCGTCTGCGTGGAGGGATGCGGCGAGGTCCGCGGTGTGGAGAGCCCGGGTCGGGGCGGATGTGCAGGAAACAGGCATTTCGTGCTCGGAGTACAGAGTTCAGGCGGCTGAGCGCCTATGTTGTGCGTGGGGCGGGTGGTCTGCCTGAGTTGTGCATGCCGGGGTCGGCCGGGGTCGGCCGGGGACGGATGCGCGGCCTGAGTTGTGCCCGTGCGCCGAGGGCAGTGCGCCCCGATGCGCCCCTAGGCCGCGCGCCCCAGCTGGGCGGCGAGTCCCGTGTACCGCTCGGGCCGCAGCTGCAGTAGCCGCTGCTTGGCCGCCTCGCTGATGTCGAGTCCCTGGACGAACTGCTCGAGCTCGGCCTCGCCCACACGCCGCCCCCGGGTGAACTGCTTGAGCACTGTGTAGGGGTCCGTGATCGTCGAACGCCCCGCGGCCACCTCGACCCGGATCACGGTCTGGATCGCCTCGGCGAGCACCTCCCAGTTCTTGTCGAGGTCTGCCTGCAGCACCTCTGGGACGAGGGTGATGACCGAGAGTCCGCGGTGCACGTTGTCGAGGGCGAGGAGCGAATGCCCGAAGGCCACGCCGATGTTGCGCTGGGTGGTCGAGTCGGTGAGGTCCCGCTGCATGCGGCTGGTGACGAGGGTGTCGGAGAGCGATCGCAGCAGCGCGTTGCTCAACGTGAAATTCGCCTCCGCATTCTCGAAGCGAATCGGATTGACTTTGTGCGGCATGGTGGAGGAACCGACCTCCCCGGCCACTGGAACCTGGTGGAAATATCCCATGGAGATGTACGTCCACAGGTCGGTGCAGAGGTCGATGAGGACGTTGTTGAAGTGCACGGTGGCGTCGTAGAGCTCCGCCTGCCAGTCGTGCGACTCGATCTGGGTGGTGAGCGGATTCCAGGTGAGCCCCAGGTGTTCGACAAAGCCCCGGCTCACGGCGGGCCAGTCGGCGCTGGGGTCGGCCACGAGGTGCGCGGCATAGGTCCCGGTGGCCCCGTTGAACTTCCCGAGATAGTCCTGCGCGTCGATATGCCCGAGCTGTCGCGAGGCCCGGGCCGCAAAGACCGCGAGTTCTTTGCCCATCGTGGTGGGGGTCGCGGGCTGTCCATGGGTATGGGCAAGCATCGGGGCATCGGCGGTGGTGCGGGCGAGGGTCGCGATCTCGTCGACGACCGCGTGCGCGAGGGGCGCCCAGACCTGCCGCACCGCATCCCGCACGGTGATGGCGTAGGCGAGGTTGTTGATGTCCTCTGAGGTGCAGCAGACATGGACGAGCTCGGCCCGGTCAGCGATCCCGAGCTCGGCGAGGTGGCGGCGGATGTAGAGTTCGACGCTCTTGACGTCGTGCTTGGTGGTCGCCTCGATCCCGTGGAGTTCCGCGATGGTCTGTGCGTCGAAGTCCTCGACGAGGGAGCGGAGGCCGGCGGCGGCGGATGCGGGCAAGGGCTCCGATCCGAACAGGCGGTGGTCGGTGAGCCAGAGGAGCCATTCGATCTCGACCTGAAGTCGGGCCCGGTTCAGCCCCCCCTCAGAGAGGTACGGGGCGAGCGGCCTGGTGTCGGTCGCGTAGCGGCCGTCGAGCGGGCTGAGGGGCTGATCTGGGAAGGTGCTCACAAGGACTCCAGGATTGGTAGGGATACGCGGAAACAGTCTAGAGGGCATCGGCGCCGTCAGACCGGGGCCTCCATGTTTCTGCCGTGTTTCCGGCATGCTTCCTCTTTTGACATCGCCATGAACTCCAAGTCGAAGGCGCCCCGCACCTCCGTACGTTGGGGGTGTCATCCGGTAGATCAACAGGAGCGATGAACGTGAGCGAATACCCAGAAACAGAGCCGCAGGCCCCAGACAAAGGCTCTCCGGCGGCGGCGCTCTCGATGCTCCCGATGGTGATGCGTCACCGTCGGAGCCGATATGTCGCCAATGTTGTAGCCGGCGTTGTCATCGTTGGACTTCTTGTTTCGGCGGCATTCAACCCACGATTTGAATGGGGTGTGGTCGCCCAGTACCGCTAGGAACTTCATCGCCTGAGAGACGGGAATGCGGAAAAACTGGGCCTGCTCAACGGCTGTGCGGGGAAATTTATTGGCCTGCCGTCGCCGTCAATGTGGTGGGCGCTACGGTTGTCGTATCCGCTGTAAAGGAAGCTGGTGCATGGGTCAGTCGTGCTCGTGCGGTCCCGATGTCAATGAAGAAGGCAATTGTGTTGAACCAGAAGTCACGGCGCGGAATGCGTCTCATCATTCCACTTTCCGCAGCACTGCTCGCTGCGGCGCTCGGCCTGTCCGGGTGTACGAACACGGAGGGGGCCAGCTCGAAGAGCTCTTCTGCCCCTCTGCCGAGTGTCTCCCTCTCGGGGGTCTCTGAGGATGCTGCGCTTGCGGCTCGCGTCCCGGCCGATATCAAGGGCACGGGTGTGCTCACGGTTGGCTCCGACACGACATATGCTCCGGCCGAATTCCGGACCTCAAGCGATAAGGCCGTCGGCTACGACGTCGATTTGGCGAAGGCCCTCGGGAAGAAGCTGGGACTCACCGCGAAGGTGGAGACCGCGAACTTTGACAGCATCCTCCCGTCGCTCGGCACGAAGTACAACCTCGGCATCTCCGGGTTCAGTATCACCAACGAGCGCCTGAACGCGGTGCACATGGTGTCGTACCTCAACGGCGGATCGACTCTGCTCGTCAAGAAGGGGAACCCCGAAAAGCTCACTCTGAGCAACCTCTGCGGGAAGAAGATTGCGGTGCAGACGGGCACCGTGCAGCAGGACGATATGAAGAGCAAGTTCGATAAGGAGTGCACCGCCGCAGGGAAGGCAAAGGTCAAGGTGCTGCCCCTGAACACGACGGATGAGGCGATCACCCGACTCACCACCGGCGCGGCCGATGGCGTGATGAGCGACCAGGTACAGATGAGCTATGCGGCACAGCAGTCGAACGGCTCCCTGCAGACCATCTCCTCCTCCTACGGCCGGAGCGATTACGGCATCGCGGTTGCGAAGGACGACACCGAGTTCGCCCAGCTCATCACGGACACCGTGAACAGCCTGATCCAGGACGGGACGTACGCCAAGATCATGACCGCCTGGGGTGCGAAGACGAATATGATCGAGACCGCAAAGCTGGATCCCGCCCAGTCCTGAGCGCGGTGACGGCAAGGAGACCCCGGGTGTTACCGCCCGGGGTCTACTGTGTTTCTTGTCCGATATTTCGGATTCTGCCCATGGGTCGTCGTGAGACACGGCGACAGGCCGTCGCCTAGCCTTGCTGCAGAAGGCGTTTCGAGAGAAGAGAAGGTACGTATGTCATCGTCGCGGTTCTCCACCCGCAAAGCCCTGGCCGCGCTGAGCATTGTCTCGGCCGCCGCCATCCTGCTCACGGGCTGTGGCTCGTCCTCGGGCTCGGCCTCGTCCAAGGCGGATGCCTCGGCGACGGCCATCCCGAAGGTCTCACTGAGCAATGTGACCAAGGATGCGGCACTCGCGGCCCGCCTTCCCGAGTCGATCAAGAGCTCGGGAACGCTGACCATTGGGTCCGATACGACCTTCCCGCCGGCCGAGTTCATGGCGGGTGCTGACGGGAACACCGCTGTTGGTTATGATGTCGATCTCGCGAAGGCGCTCGGCAAGAAGCTCGGGGTCAAGATCAAGTTCGAGTCGGCCAGCTTCGATGGCATCCTCCCTGCACTGGGCAGCAAATACGACCTGGGTATCTCGGCTTTTTACATCACTAAGGAGCGTCTCCAGGCCGTCAACATGGTGTCATACACCGAGGGCGGATCCACACTTCTTGTCGCAAAGGGCAACCCGAAGAAGCTCACTCTCAAGAATCTCTGCGGGCACAAGATCGCGGTGCAGATCGGTTCGACGCAGCAGGGGGATCTGAAGGGGTTCTCAAAGGCCTGCACGGACGCGGGGAAGAAGAAGATCAGTGCGCTGCCTCTGAAGACGAACACCGATGCGGTGACCCGCCTCAAGGCTGGCGTTGTCGACGCGGTGTTGTCGGGCCAGAGCATGCTTGGATATACGGCACGCCTGTCCGGTGGAAGTTTGCAAACCCTGAAGGAATCGTATTCACAGGCACCGAGCGGTATTGCCGTCGCGAAGGACGACACCGCCTTCGCACAGCTCGTTGCCGACACGGTCAACAGCCTGATCAAGGATGGCACCTATGCCAAGGTGATGAAGGCCTGGGGACAGAACAGCAGCATGATCGATACTGCGCAGGTCAACCCGAAGACGGTGCTCTGAGATGGCGAATCCCTTAGCCGATCTCAACACTGAGCGTGTGCGAGTCCTTCTCTCCAACGACCGCGTCCAGGCCGAACTCCAGGCACTCAAGGCCCGCGAGCCGGAGACCATCCGAACGCAGATCGAGCTCACCGAGATCCCGTCGCCCACGTTCCATGAGGGCGCGCGTGCGGCATCCTTCGCCGAACGGCTGTCCGCCGCCGGGGTGCAGGATGTCCACCTCGACGACCAGGGCAATGTGCTCGGATGGATCGGTCCCAAGGTGCCGGGTCTTCTGCTCACGGCTCATCTGGACACGGTGTTCGATCAGGACACCGACGTGTCGGTGCACCAGGACGAACAGGGCATCTACCACGGTGCCGGCATCGTGGACGATGACCGGGGGCTGGCCGCGGTGCTCGCCGTGGCCCCCAGTCTGGTCGCGGTTCAGGACCTCCTGACGCATGGCATCCTCATCGGTGCCAATGTGCGCGAGGAGGGGAAGGGAGATCTGGGCGGGTCCCGGTACCTGCTGGAGCACGAGGCCGAGCATTTCCGTAATTTCATCACGGTGGATGGGTCGGCTCCGGAACGTATCGTGACCATTGGCCCGGCGTGCGCGAGCTTCATCGTCACCTTCTCCGGTCCCGGCGGCCACGCCTATGGGAACTTCGGGCGCCCCAGTGCGGTGCATGCCGCGGCCCGGGCCACCGTCGCGATTACGGACTTGGAGGTCCCCGGTGACCCGAAGACGATCTGGAATGTGGGCGCCATTCGGGGTGGAGTGACGGAGACCTCGATCGCCTATTCGGCTCAGATTGAGGTGGATCTGCGCTCCAACGAGCAGTCGGTGCTGGATGACCTGGTCGTCCGTTTCCGTGCCGCGGTGGATGCGGCGGTCGCGGAGGAGAATCGCCTCCGGGATACATCCGCCGGTGAGATCACGGCGACCATGGTGCAGACCTGCACCATTCCCGGTGGGACGTTGCCCTCCGAGAGCGGCCTGGGTGCCGCCGCGGAGGCGGCCCTCCGGGCTGTCGGGGTGGAGGCCGCGCTGGGCGGGGCCGCGACAACCGACGCCAATATCCCGTTGAGCCTCGGGGTTCCTGCCCTGTGCCTGGGCGGGGGCGGACACGGGCAGAATGAGCATTCCACCGAGGAGCTCTTCGACCCGACGGACAGCCACCTGGGCCCGCAGGGAATTTTCCTGACCGCGTTGGCCCAGGACGGCGAGGACTGAACGTTGGGGGCGCCGTCGCGACGCGACGCCCCTACAATCGAGAAAACAACCAGCGGGGTGCATATGTTGCGAAAACCGACACAGCGAGACGGTGTGGACTTCATCCGGTCGAGGCCGGTGCGCCATCTCGGGCGCATCATTGCGGCCGTGGTGCTGATCTACCTGGCGGTGTGTCTCATCGATGGGATGCGCACGAACTCGAACTACCACTGGGATGTGGTGGGCCAGTACCTGTTCGACGTCCGTATCATGCGCAGCCTCGTCTGGACACTCGTCCTGACGGTGATCTCCATGGCCCTCGGAATCGTGCTGGCAGTCATCCTCTCGCTGATGCGCGAGTCCCGGAACCCGGTCAACTCGAGCGTGGCGAATATCTGGATCTGGTTCTTCCGCGGCACTCCTGTGTACACCCAGCTGCTGTTCTGGGGCCTCTTCGCGGTGCTCTACCCGAAGTTCACCCTGGGCCTGCCGTTCGGGGGGGCCACCTTCCTGTCTGTGGACACACAGCAGTTCTATAACGCCGCGGTGGCCGCCATCCTGGGTCTGGGGCTCAACGAGTCCGCATACCTGGCCGAGATCTTCCGGGCCGGCTTCCAGTCCATCCCGAAGGGGCAGATGGAGGCGGCGGATGCGCTGGGCCTCCCGCGTCGTCAGGCCATGTGGCGCATCATCCTCCCCCAGGCCATGCGGGTCATCATCCCGCCCACGGGCAATGAGGCCATCGGCATGCTGAAGACCACGTCGCTGGTCCTCGCGGTGCCCTTCACGCTTGAGATCACCTATGTGACGAATGCGATCGCGAACCGGCTCTACCTGCCTATCCCGCTGCTGCTGGTGGCGGCCATCTGGTATCTGCTCATCACCTCCATCCTGATGGTGGGGCAGTACTTCCTTGAGAAGAAATTCGGAAAGGGGGTGGCGGTATGACCTCCGTGATGTCGACCGTCGAGACCAAGCCCGCAGCCGGGGCCCCCATGGTGGAGTTGCGCGGAGTCCACAAGTTCTTTGGCGAGAACCATGTCCTGAAGGGCATCGATCTCTCGGTGGGGAGGGGACAGGTGGTGGCCCTGATCGGCCCCTCCGGTTCCGGAAAGTCCACCATCCTGCGGTCGATCAACATGCTCGAGCAGATCGAGGCGGGCGAGATCTATGTCGACGGACAGCGGATGGGATACCGAGCCGACGCCCAGGGAGAACTGCACGACCTCACCGAGAAGCAGATCGCCGCGCAGCGGCGGCACATCGGCATGGTCTTCCAGCGCTTCAACCTCTTCCCGCACATGACGGTGATCGAGAACATCGAGTTGTCGCCGAAACTGACCCAGCGTCGTCACGGTCCGGCACTCCGGACCGAGGCCATGGAACTGCTCGCCAAGGTAGGACTGTCCGAGAAGGCGGATGCGTACCCTGCGCAGCTCTCCGGCGGGCAGCAGCAGCGGGTGGCGATCGCCCGGGCCCTGGCGCTGAACCCCGACCTGATGCTGTTCGACGAGCCCACGAGCGCCCTCGACCCCGAGCTGGTCGGCGATGTGCTTCACGTGATCCGGGACCTGGCCGAGAGCGGGATGACGATGCTGATCGTCACGCACGAGATCGGGTTTGCCCGCACCATCGCGGACCAGGTGCTCTTCATGGATCAGGGCATCATTCAGGAGCAGGGGACTCCGGACGAGGTCATCGGCCACCCCAAGGAGCAGCGCACCCGCGACTTCCTGTCCAAGGTGCTCTGAGCGGCCCTCCGGGAGGCCCAGGGACGGCCGGGAGGCTTCAGGCCTGGGCCCCGAGCCGGCGCCCGAGCTCTGCGGCGAAGCGCCGCAGCGGCGGGAGGAGCCAATCCAGGGCGGCATCCAGATCGGGATGCCGCTCAAGTTCGAAGGTGATGCCCATCGCGGCGATGGGCCAGCTGTCCCGGCCCAGCACCGGCACCACCACGGAGGCCAGTCCGGGGGTGACCTCCTCAATCTCGGTGGCGTAGCCGCGTTCGGCCGTCTCCCCGAGCATCCGCAGCAGTTCGGCTGGAGTCTTGGGGGAGCCCTCGGCACCATCTGGCAGGGCGTTCGCATGCGGATACATGGCCCTGATCTGGGCTCGGGGGAGCCACGCCATGAGCGCCCGTCCGCTCGCGGTCTGGGCTGCGGGGAGACGGACTCCCGACTCGGTGATGAGGAGCGGGCGATGCGGTGCCCGTTCCTCGGCCAGATACACCACATCCGTCCCCTGGAGCACCGCGAGGTGCGCGGCCTCCCCGATCCGATCGACCAGAGTGCGCAGGAGAGCCTGCCCCAACCGGGTGAGGGGCTTCTGCCGGGAGTACGCGGAGCTGAGCTCGAAGGCCCGAGTCCCCAGCGAATATCGGTGACTGATGCTGAGAGGCACTGCGTAGCCGTACTCGGCGAGCGTGCCGAGCAGCTCGTACACCGTTGACCGGGGGATACCCAGGCGCTGCGAGATGGTCTGGGCGGCCACCGCATCCTGCTGTTCACTCAGGAAGGTGAGGATGCGCAGGATATTCGCCGTGTTGCGGGGCGTCCGGTGTGGGGTCATCCCGCTCCTAGTCGTGAAGGTCCCGCAGGAGCGTCTCGTCGACGAGGGCCGGCGCGGTGATGTGGGCGCTGCCGTCGTGCTCGCGGTTGAACTCCTCTGTGACCTCCATGGCATGATCATTTCGTGCCCAGCTGCGCCGGGCGACGCCGCCCATCACATCCCAGAGGATGGCCGACTTGATAATGCGGTCGACCCGCTCGGAGCCGTCCAACACCAAGCCGAAGCCGCCGTTGATGGCTTTCCCGATGCCGACGCCGCCGCCGTTGTGCAGGGCGACGAGGCTCATGCCCCGGGCCGCATTGTTCACGTAGCATTGCACGGCCATGTCGGCCATCACATTGGAGCCGTCCCGGATATTCGCGGTCTCCCGGAATGGAGAATCGGTGCCGGACACATCGTGGTGATCCCGTCCGATCATGATCGGGCCGACCTTCCCCTCCCGGACCATGGCGTTGAATTTCAGGGCGATGCGGATGCGTCCGGCAGCATCCTGGTAGAGGATGCGCGCCTGCGTGCCCACCACCAGCTCGGCGTCTTCTGCGTCGCGGATCCAGTTGTAGTTGTCGCGGTCCTGGTAACGGCGGTCGGGGTCAATGCAGCTCATGGCCGCCTGGTCGGTGGCGTGCAGATCCTCCGGTTTCCGGGTCAGGCATACCCAACGGAACGGGCCGTAGCCGTAGTCGAACAGGTGGGGACCCATGATGTCCTCGACGTAGGAGGGCAGGGTGAACCCATCCTTATCATCGATGCCGTTCCGGGAGATCGAGGTGACCCCGGCGTCGAACACCGCCTTGAGGAACGAGTTCCCGTAGTCGAAGAAGAAGGTTCCATCGGCGACGAGCTGCTCGACGAGGTTGATGTGGGAGGCGAGACTCACGTCGACGAGCTCACGGAAGTGGTCCGGGTCCTCAGCCAGGAGCCGGGTGCGTTCCGCGAAACTCACCCCCTGGGGGCAGTAGCCACCCTCGTAGACGGCGTGGCAGGACGTCTGATCGGAGAGCAGGTCGACGTGGACGTCGTGCTCGACCAGATACGCGAGCAGGTCGACCACGTTGCCCTCGTAGGCAATTGAGCGGGCCTCCCCGCGGGCCTGTGCCCCCTGCGCCGCCGCGACGGTTTCGGCAAGGTCGGCGTGGGATTCATCCACCCACCCCTGATCGAGCCGCGTGCGGATGCGCGAGGGGTCGACCTCTGCGACGATCCCGACGCCTCCGGCGAGTTTGATGGCCTTCGGCTGGGCCCCAGACATCCCCCCGAGACCACTCGAGACGAAGAGTTTGCCGGCCAGGTCGCCGTCGTCGGCGATACCGAGGTGGAGCCTGCCAGCGTTCAGGAGCGTGTTGTAGGTGCCATGCACGATGCCCTGGGGTCCGATGTACATCCATCCGCCGGCGGTCATCTGACCGTAGTTGGCGACCCCCATCTCTTCGGCGATCTCCCAGTCGTGCAGGTTGTCGTATTCGCCCACCATCAGTCCATTTGTGATGGTGACCCGAGGTTGGTCGGGCTCCGCAGGGAAGAGCCCGAGCGGGTGCCCCGATTCGACGACCAGCGTCTGATGATCGGTGAGGGCCCGCAGATACTCGACAATGAGTCGGTACTGCATCCAGTCGTGACACACGGAACCGGTCTCCCCATACGTGACGAGCTCGTAGGGATAGAGCGCGACATCGAAGTCGAGGTTGTTGTCGATCATGACCTGGAAGGCACGTCCCTCCGTGCACTGCCCGGGATACTCGTCGATCGGGTGCCCCCAGATCTTCCCGGCGGGGCGGAACCGATACCCGTAGATGCGCCCACGGGTGCGCAGTTCTTCAAGAAACTCGGGGATCAGCTGTGCGTGCAGGCTGGGATCGATATAGCGCAGGGCGTTCCGCAGGGCGGTGTCGGTCTGCTCGGGCGTGAGTCGGAACCCGCGATGGGGGGCGCGGCGAACACCTGGGGCAAACTCAGGCATCGGGGGGAGCTCGGTGATTGGGCCAAATGGCTTGGCGCGGTGCAGCGCCGGGGTCATCTTGGCGGCCTGAAGCAGGGTCGAGGTGGGGGAATCTGTGGGGTGAGTGCTCATGCGGGGCTTCCTTCCGTTGTGGTCCGAGTCGGCTCAGCATTCGGGCCGGTGAAGAGTGGTGCAGCTGCGGGTGTGGGAACGCCCCCGAGCAGCAGAGTGCTGCTGAGAGGCACCCCAGGTCGGTAGGCGAGATGGATCCGACTGGGGGCGTCCAGGAGGGCAAGATCGGCCCGGGCTCCAGGACGCAAGATTCCGATGTCAGTTCGACGTAATGCGGCTGCCCCTCCCGCGGTGGCGGCCCAGATGGCCTCGTCAGGGGTCATCCCCAGGTCGCGGACGGCCATGGCGACGGTCAGCGGCATCGAGGAGGAAAAACAGGTGCCCGGGTTGCAGTCGCTGGCCAGGGCCACTGTGACTCCGGCGTCCAGGGGACGACGCGCATCCGGGTACGGATGCCGGGTCGAGAATTCGACAATGGGCATGAAGGTGACCACGGGTCCGTCGTGGGGGGCGGCGGCTGCGAGGCGGTCGATATCCGCATCGCTAAGGTAGGTGGAGTGGTCCACGCTGGCTGCGTGGAACCGTACCGCGAGCTCCGGGCCGGGGCCGGGGCCAAGCTGGGCTCCGTGCAGACGGGGCCTCAACCCGTACTGTGTGGCGGCCTCGAGCACCCGGGAGGTCTGGTCGGCATCGAAAGCGGCCGAGGAGTGCGGCTCGCAGAAGACATCCACCCACTTGGCCAGGGGTGCGCATTGAGGGAGCATGCGCTCGCAGACGAGGTCGACGTAGGCGTCTGGGTCGTCCGCATATTCGGCGGGCACCGCGTGGGCTCCGAGAAAGGTGATCTCGTCGGTGAATTCTGCTGCGAGGCGCAGGAGACGGGCCTCGTCAGCGACGGTGAGTCCATATCCACTCTTCATCTCCAGGGTGGTGGTGCCCTGGGAATGGCATTCGGCGACGAGTGCGGCCGTGTGGGCCCGGAGCGCAGCGTCACTGGCGGCCCGGGTGTCGCGGACGGTGACGCGGATGCCCCCGCCTGAGTAGGCCTCTCCGCGCATCCGCGCCGCAAATTCCTCGGAGCGGTCGCCGGCGAAGAGGAGGTGGGTGTGGGAGTCCACGAATCCGGGGAGGACGCAGCGGCCCCCGACGTCGAGGCGTCGGGGTGCAGCGGGTGGGGTGCCGTCCCCGACGGCGGCGATGCGGTCACCGCGCACCAGGACCCAGGCGTTGTGCAGGAGCCCGAGGGAGCCGCGTTCCAGACTGGGATCGTTGGTGACGAGCTCCCGGATGCCGGTGACGAGGAGCTCGGTCTCCTGGAGGGATGTGGCCTTGGCCGGCTCAGTCATCACGGTCCTCTTCTCGGGGTGCGTGGTCTTCGCCGCGCAGTCGGCGGCACAGGGCGTCCAGTTCGGCGGCAATCGCGCCGGGGGTGTCGGGGGTCCGGTCGACCCCGCCCACGTGGATGGAGGTGAGGTCGTCGGCGGTGGCGACCCGGGGGAGCTCGGTGAGGGCGCATCCCGCGGTGCGGAGCCCAGTGAGGTGCAGGGTGACAAAGTCGGCGAGGGCGCCGGCCCGGAGCCCGGTGGCGTCGTCCCAGCCGAGACTGTGCTGCCCGGAGCGGGTGAGGGCGGTGACGAGCTCGGCGGGGGCGAGGTTTTCGCGGGTCCCGCGGCTGAGACGCAGTGAGGTTTCGAGGCTCTGGGCTTCTCTGAGTCCGTCGCTGAGCACATTCTGGTCGGAGCCCAGGGCGATGGCGGCCCCTGCGTGCTGGAGCTCTGGGAGCGCCGGGATGCCGTCGGCCAGATCGGCCTCGGTGGAGGGGCAGACGGCAACGGTTGCGTGGGCTGCCCCGAGGAGGGCGATGTCATCTCCGGTGAGGTGGGTGGCGTGCACGGCAGTGGTGTCGGCTCCCCAGAAGCCCACATCGGCAAGGGCCTGGGCAGGTGTCGTCCCGAGTGCCGCAACGCACTGCTCGTTTTCTTGGGGCTGTTCCGAGAGATGGACGTGGATGGGGCGGCCTTCTGCTCTGCACCAGGCGGCCAATCTCCCTGCGGCCGCGGGAGAAACTGCCCGAATCGAGTGGGCGGCGGCTCCGATGCGGCAGCCGGGGGTGTCACGCATGCGGGAGACGCGTGCGATCCAGGCGTCGACGTCTCGGTCGTCGAACCGAGCCTGGGCTGGTTCGAGGGGGGCCCCGAACCCGGCGGAGAGGTACAGCGTGTCAAGCAGGGTGATGCGGATGCCTGCGTCAGCTGCGGCGGCGATGAGGGCACTTCCCATGGCGTTCCGGTCGGCGTAGGGCGTGCCGTCGGGGTGCGCGTGGACGTAGTGAAACTCTCCGACGGTGGTGTAGCCGGCGGCCAGCATCTCGCGGTATGAGAGACGGGCCAGCTCGTAGAGGGAGTCGGGGGTGAGCGCGCCGGCGACCCGGTACATGTGCTCGCGCCAGGCCCAGAAGGAGCTGCCGGTCCCGGAGAGGCCGCGGAGGGCACGGTGGAAGGTATGGGAGTGCGCGTTGGCGAATCCGGGCAGGGTGAGTCCGGGGAGCAGAGTGTCGCCCCGACGTGGGGAGACCCCGGTCAGGACGCTTCTAAAATGTCCATCGTGAACCTCGAGGCGCACGCCGGCCTGGGGGCGGTCGTCGATCCATGCCTGTTCGCACCAGAAGGTGGTCATTCGGCGCGCTCCAACTGGCGGATTGCCTCAGCGAGGGCGAGGGCCCCGAGCCCACAGTCGGTCTCCGTGGCGGCTTCGGCGGGGGTGTGGGAGGCTCCGGTAGTGCTCCGCACGAACAGCATGCCCGAGGGGACGCCGGCGTCTTGGAGGATCCCGGCATCGTGCCCTGCGGCGGTCGGGATGTGGGGTGCGGCGGTACCGGTGGCGGCTATGCAGGCGTCCCCGAGTGTCTCGGCGAGGGTCGGGTCGAAGTGGGTGGCGGGGGTCCGGGATTCCCGCTCCAGTCCGAAGTCCTCCAGCCGGTGGAGGATGGCGTCGAGTACGGCCTCATCTGGGGCGCGCACATCGACCCAGGCATCCACCTGGGAGGGGATCACATTGACCCCGTTGGGGGTAACGAGGATCTTTCCCACGGTGGCGACCCCGCCGCATTCCTCTGCGGCCTCCCGCGCGGTGCGGATGAGGTCGGCAAGGCGCAGCGTGGGGTCATCCCGGCGCTCGAGGGGGGTGGTGCCGGCGTGGTTGGCCTCCCCGGTCAGGGCCACGTGCCAGCGGCCGTGCGGCCAGATGGCGGTGGCCACGCCCAGTGGGGCGGCGGCGGGGGCCAGGGCATAGCCCTGTTCGACGTGTAGCTCGACATGGCCGCGGATGCGGGCCATCAGGCTCGGGTCGGGGCCGTAGTTGGCTGGGGAGACGCCCCCGGCGGTCAGGGCGCTGGCCAGAGAGGTGCCATCTTCGGCGGTGCAGGCCAGGGCACGTTCGGGGGAGAGAGCACCGGTGAGTACGCGAGACCCGAAGCAGGCGATCCGGAACCTGGCGCCCTCCTCGTCACTGAAACAGACGATGCCGAGTGGATGCGCGGGGACCCAGCCGGTCTGTTGGAGGAGCTCGACGGCGACCAGGGCGGAGACGACTCCCAGGGGGCCGTCGTAGCGGCCGCCGCCGGGGACGGAGTCCAGGTGGGAGCCGCAGGTGGTGGCTGTCCCCGGTTGGATTTCGCTGGGGTCAGTGAGGTTTTCGGGGAGCCACCAGGCCCAGAGATTTCCGACGCGGTCCTGTTCCAGGCGCAGCCCGAGACCCTCCGCCCGGTCGCGGAACCAGCCCCGCAGCTGTAGGTCTTCGGGGGTCCATGCGGCGCGGTGGTAGCCCGCTTCGGGATGGGCTGCCTCGTGTCCGATGGGGTCGAGCTCACGCAGGAGGGACTCGACGCGCCGGCTGGCCCGTGCTGCCGCGTCTGGGAGCATCAGTCGAGGTCCCCGGCTGCGGCCTGCAGCTCGCCGCTCCAGATCATGTCTTCGACAGCCCGCAGCTGGGGGGAGGTGGCGTCGTCGTGCCCGGTGCCGGGGTGACGGGCGCCCTCGGGGAGGTGGGCTGCGATGGCCTCCACCACAGCTCCGGTGCGGGGTGCGGGGAGTTCGGGGGCGCGCAGCAGAAGGGCCCGGGAGGCGGCGAGGGCCTCGATGGAGAGCACCTCGGCGAGGCCGCGGATCCCCCGGCGGAGCTTGCGGGCGGCGGCCCAGCCCATCGAGACGTGATCCTCCTGCATGGCCGAGGAGGGGATGGAGTCGACGCTGGCGGGGACGGCGAGCCGCTTGAGCTCGGAGACGATGCCGGCGGCGGTGTACTGGGCGATCATGAGCCCGGAGTCGACTCCGGGATCGGCGGCCAGGAAGGGCGGGAGGCCCCGGCTGCGGTTCGTGTCGAGCAGGCGGTCGGTGCGACGCTCGGAGACACTGGCCAGGTCGGCCAGGGGGATGGCGAGGAAGTCCAGCACGTAGGCCACGGGAGCCCCGTGGAAGTTTCCGTTCGACTCCACACGGCCGTCGAGGGTGACGACGGGGTTGTCGACGGCGGCGGCGAGCTCCTGCCCGGCCACCCGTGCGGCGTAGTCGACGGTGTCCCGGGCGCCACCGGTTACCTGGGGTGCGCAGCGCAGGGAGTAGGCGTCCTGGACGCGCACGGTCTGCTCGGCGCGGGAGGCCGCAATGATGGGCGAGCCGGCCAGGAGAGTGCGCACGTGGGCGGCCGAGCGGGCCTGCCCGGGGTGCGGGCGCAGCGCCTGGAGGTCGGCGGCGAAGACGGCGTCGGTGCCCCGGAGGGCCTCGACACTGAGGGCGGTCGTGATGTCGGCGACATCGAGGAGGGCGCGGAGGTCGGTGATGGCGAGGCAGAGCTGGCCGAGCATCCCGTCGGTGCCGTTGATGAGGGCGAGACCCTCCTTCTCGACGAGTTCGACCGGGGTGATGCCGGCGTGGCGGAGGGCGGTGCCCCCGTCGACGAGCGTGCCGTCGGCCTCACGAGCCTCCCCCTCGCCCATCGCGACGAGTGCGCAGTGTGCCAGCGGGGCGAGGTCTCCGGAACAGCCCAGGGAGCCGTATTCGCGCACCACGGGAGTGATGCCCGCATTGAGGATGGCGGCATAGGTCTGCGCGGTCTCGGGGCGCACCCCGGTGCGTCCCGTGGCCAGCGTTGAGAGACGGAGGGTCATGAGGGCGCGCACGACCTCCCGCTCCACCTCTGGGCCCATCCCCGCGGCATGGGAGCGGACGAGGCTGCGCTGGAGCTGGGCCCGCTGATCGGTGGGGATCCGTTTGACGGCGAGGGCCCCGAAGCCGGTGGAGATCCCGTAGTGCGGAACGGTGTCGCCGGCGAGGCCGGCCACGACGGCGCGGGAGGCGGCGATCGCGCTGAGCGCCTCCTCGGTGAGGTGCACCTGCGCGCCGTCGCGGGCGATGGCGACGACGTCGGCGATAGAGAGCGGTCCGGTTCCCAGTTCGATACGCATGGTCATGTCCCTAGTTGACCGCATGACGTGCGGTTTCGGGAGATGCCCTGCCGAGGGAGTGTCCGAAATACCGGACACGTCGTCCAGCTGTGACACACCCAGCCTCCTGGAAGGGTGTGACATACAATATGCCAATGGCAGATTCGCAAGACCATCATCAATCGTCGTCCATGTTCCGCGAGGAGCTCCTCGCCTTTCCGGCCTACAGCCCGGGGAAGGCGGCCCCACAGGATGGGTTCAAGCTCTCCAGCAATGAAAATCCGTTTCCCACGCTCCCCTCGGTCTTGGCCGCGGTGCAGGGAGTAGAGGACTACAACCGCTATCCGGAGAACGGTGCTGGCACCCTGGTGACCCGGCTCGCGTCCATATACGGGGTCCAGCCGGAGAACGTCGTCGTGGGGTCCGGGTCGATCAGCCTGCTCCTGCAGGCCTTCCTCGCCACCTGCGAGACCGGGGACGAAGTGATTTACCCGTGGCGGTCCTTCGAGGGATACCCCTCGACGATCACCGTTTCGGGTGCGACCAAGCATCCCGTGCCGGTGCGGCCCGACGGCAGCCATGATCTGGAGGCGATGGCCGAGGCGGTCGGTCCGCGCACGCGGGTCATCCTCCTCTGTAGCCCGAACAACCCGTCGAGCAACGTGCTGCACCGCGACGAGGTCGAGCGGTTCCTGGCCCGGGTCCCCGAGAACGTGCTGGTGCTCCTCGACGAGGCCTACATCGATTTTGTCCGCGATTCGGAGGCGGTCGACGGACTGGCCCTCTTGGAGGACCATCCGAATTTGGTGACCATGCGCACCTTCTCCAAGGCCTACGCGCTCCCGGGGATGCGCCTGGGGTATGCCATCGGAGCAGAGCTGCCGATTCGGGCCATCCGCGCCGCAGGGCTCCCCTTCAACGTCACGAGTGCCGCGATCGCCGCAGCCATCGCGAGCCTGGATGCCCGGGATGAACTGATGCAGCAGGTCGAGACCATCGTGGCGACGCGCAACCGCGTTCTCGCGGGACTCGTCGATCAGGGCTGGGACATCCCGGATCCGCAGGGGAACTTCGTGTGGCTCCCCGTTGGAGATGCGGCCGTCTCGGCCGGAGAGGTGTTCGAGCGCCACGGCATCATCGCGCGCGTGTTCCCAGGGGCTGGCGTCCGGGTCACCATCGGCGAGGAGGCCTCGGTCGAGCCACTCCTGGCCGCAGCTGCGGAGATCATCGCCGCCTGATGCGCGCAGAGGCGCTGCTCGGCCTTGCAGTGGTGGCGGTGCTGCTCCTGCGGCCCGAGCAGCTCGCCGCGATGCTGCATAGCCTGTGGCGCTGGGGAGCCCTGGCCGGCGGGGTCCGGGACCGGGTACTCCGCTGGCTCGAGGCTGCGCTCCGAGACGGGGTGCCGCGACCTTAACATGCGCAGATAAAAAGGGTAACCTATCCTCTGTTGCTGGTCTCTGCGGATCGCGGTGACTGCATTCCGAGAGGGGGAGGCATGCTGAGTGGACTGACCGGGTGGCACTGGGTGATCATCCTGTTGATCATTCTGCTGCTCTTCGGCGCCCCGAAACTACCCGGTCTGGCGCGCAGCATCGGGGAATCCCTGCGCATCCTCAAACAGGAGACCTCCCGACTCGATGAGCGCGGGCCCGGAGACGCGGCCGCGAACGGCGAAGCA
>JAKVJE010000012.1 GCA_022487185.1 Microbacteriaceae bacterium | reverse complement strand
GGTGTGCTGCTCTTTGAGCGCAGCGAGAGCGCTTTCAATACCGGAAGTCACATCCGAACTGGTGGATCGTTTCACCCCCGCCAGTACAGTATTGCCGTCCATGAGGACCGCGTCCGTGTTGGTCCCTCCGACGTCGATTCCGATGCGCATACGTTCACGCCCTTTCTGTAGCCGTCACTCCATAGCCCCGAATCCAACCGAATTTTCCGGCGATGAGGTACAGGAGGAACGCAACCACCACTGAATTAATTGAGGGAATACCCCACTGAACGAAGTAGCCAATCAGTCCGGCGATGAGCCAGATTACGAGCGTGGCAGGCACCCAGCGAGGAGACGTCTTCGGAAGTTCTGCGGCCCCGGACAATTCATGACGCCACTTCTTCACAAAGAAATATTCGGCCACCATGATGCCGGCGATCGGGGGAAAGGCGACGCCCAGGATGGAGAGGAAGGATTCGAACTGTCCGAGGATTCCCGCCGCGCCCAGCACCGAGCCCACAATTCCAATGACCAGGGTCACTATGCCCCGGTTGAGGGTTTTGCCAAACACCACGTCGATCACATTGACCACGCCGAGACCAGAGCTGTAGAGGTTCCAGTCGTTCACTTTAAAGGTACCGAGCACGACGACAAGAATGCCAACCCAGCCCACAGACGACATGATTACCTGGGTAATATCGGCACTCTTCACCGCGTGCGCCAGCAGCACACCGGCCAATCCGATCGCGTATTCACCGAGCGTCACGCCCAGCACCGTCTGTTTGACCACATCTCCCACGGTGCGGTTGAACCGGGTCATATCCGGGGTGATCACCGCACCGACGATGAATCCACCCGCCACGAGTGTGGTCCCTGCAATAAAGCTCATGTGCGGACCGGGGGCCGCGGATGAGACCAAAGCTCCCAGGGAGTGCTTGCTGAGCTCTACGATGACGGCCCATCCCACGAGGATGAGGAAGAGTGGCACGGTGATATTGGCCAGCCACTGCATGCTCTGGAATCCCCGCAGCACGATGGCGGTGACGAACAGCCCGAATGCCAGCGCCCACACCCATTCCGGCAGGATTGGCATGAGCTTGAAGAGACCAGATGCCGAGACACCGGACTGGATCCCGAACCAGCCAATCAGGCTGATCCCGATGGCCAGGCCGACAAGCGCCGACCCTCCGGAACCGAACCCGGTCCACCGTGCGATCATCGAGGTGTTGAGGCCCTCTTTGACACCAATAATGCCAATGAAAATTGAGACTGCCTCGAGGAAGACCGCCCCGAGGGTGATGGCCCAGAAGGCCGACCAGAAGTGCATTCCGAACCCGAGCGTCGCACCCAGCAGGAATTGGGAAAGAGCCGAGAGTTCCCCGAACCGCTGAACTGCAACCTGGAACCAGCCGTACCGCGCGTGGTCAGGAACACGCTGAAGTGAATAGTCATCGACCACGATTGATGCTTTTGTATCTGCTGATGCAGCACCTGCCCGAGCCATGCGCTCTCCTATCGCCGTCACCGGTTTCGGAGCAGTGTATCTGGCATCCAAAAATAGCAACCATGCAAAGTGCAATTAATAATGCGTAACATTATGCAGAATGCACATCGGATGGTTCAGTGCGTGATACCCCGTTCCGGAGCGAGTTCAGCCTGATCGAACACAAACCCCTGTGCTCTCATCACTGCGGTGTGGTCGTCAATGGACACCCGCTCTTTCGACGTCATCCGCCCCACGAGAGTTGAATGTTAGCGACGCTGACGCCTCTTCAGCGGGAGCTCAACGACCAGCACCGTTCCGTCTGGCCCCGTATGGTCAAGTCTGAGGTCACCACCACACCGGAGTGCAATATCTTTTGCCAGCGAGAGGCCCAGACCATGGCCATATTTCCGACCGGTTTGGGAGTGAGAGAAGCGCTGGAAAAGCCTCTCGGGATCGATGCCGACAATGCCCGTGCCCGTATCAGCGACCTGGATACTGGCTCGGCTTTTCGATCGGGAGACTGAAATTGTTGTCGCTCCACCGTGCGGGGTGTGGCGAATCGCATTATCCAGGAGGATGACCAGGCACCTCCGAAGAGCTGACTCGGATGCGGTGACGATCATATGTTGACCGACCCCTTGATCAACTTCGAGTATGACCCGGACTCCTGCGGTCGTCGCTAAAGGCTGGATCGCAGAAAGAGCGAGTCCTGCTGTCGCAACCGGAGAACAGACATCGGCTGCGCTTCGCTCGTTCTGCTCAGATTCAGCGAGAAGCTCATCGAGGATTCCCCCCAACGCCTTCGTATCGGCTCGAAGACGATTCGGAAGGTCTCCGAGCGGGGTATTCGAGGCGATCCGCCGCTGCAGCGTCTGGACACGTGCATCGAGGACGGTCAGCGGCGTTCGCAACTCGTGACTTGCATCGGCTACAAATTCACGTTGCCGGCGCAACGCCTCGCCAAGAGGCCGAGTACTGCGCCGCGCGGCATCCCAGCCGACAAAGCCAGCAAGAAGAACCGCCACGCATCCGATAACCGGGATGAGCAACATCAGGGGGCGGAGATCCACGATCAGTCCGTGCACAAAGAGTTCTCGGAGGGAACCGATCGGACGTTCATCGGTTTCATGCCGGGCATGCAGCACAACCATCATCAGGATTGCAATAACCCCGGCCCCGACGAGGACAGCAGTTCTCAGAGCAACGCTCCGTCCGATGTGTGCAGCCGCTTCCGCGATCTCACGGGAATCTTGGTCTCGACGTGCTTTCATCACTTCTACCCGATCCGGTATCCACGGCCCCGTACGGTCTCAACGGCATCCCAACCCAATTTTTCACGCAAGTAATGCACATACGTATCAATCGTGCCGGGGGAATCTTCTGCACTGAATGCGGCTTCCAGAAGTGCTTGTCGTGTGAATACCCGATCTGGAGCTTCACTGAGCGTACGGAGCAAGGTGTTTTCGGCGTCTGTCAGCGTCACTCGTTCTCCGGCGATTCCGTACAGGACCCCGGTCTCTGGAGAATAGTGCCACTCCCCGACTCGAAGATTGGGAAGGGACTCCCGGAAACCCCGAAGTAGAGCACGGAGCCGTGCCCCGAGCTCTTCAAAATCAAACGGTTTGACAAGGTAATCATTTGCACCGCTGTCGAGTCCGGAGACCCGATCGTCGATGCTGCCCATCGCAGTCAGAATGAGAACGGGAGTTCGGATCCCTGCCCGCCTCACTGCAGTGACAACGGCAACCCCGTCCATCCCCGGTAAACGGCGATCCAGCACCAGCACATCGAATCTATGCCGAAGTGCCGCATCGAGTCCGGCCTCACCAGTGGCCCGACTCGTCACCACATACGTCTCCGACAAGTACTCTCTGAGCAGCTGTGAGAGGTCCAGGTCATCCTCCACGAGCAGTAGCTGAGGCAGCACCCTGCGGGAAGGCGCTGCGTTCCCTTCCCCGTCCATGGACTCCTCCGTTCCCTTGCCTCCGGCTGAGTATAGAGAGCGAATTCTTCCGCTCTGCACCCGGCCACTGATTCTGAGCCGAGTCTGAGAGCAGAGGGTTCAAGATACTTCGCTGAAGGCAGACTGTGCCCTCAGGACGGAGTACACATGTTCGATCCCAGCGCTCTCCTCACGAGTCTCGGCCCTTGGATGATCCTTGGGGTCGCGATCATCGTGTTTATTGAGACCGGTCTTCTGTTTCCCGCATTACCGGGAGATTCGTTGCTCATCGCGGCCTCAGTCGCCGCACCGGCGATCGGCGTCTCTCGAACACTGATTATCGTGGTGGCCATCGCAGCAGCAATCGCTGGAGATCAGGTGTCCTATGCCCTGGGAAGTCGATACGGTCGACGACTTTTCAAAGAGAGCAGGCGCATCCTCACCCCGGAGAGACTGAAGAGTGCTGAAAGATTTTTCGCGAAGTACGGCGGGCTGTCTCTCGTCCTGGCCCGGTTCTTCCCGGTCCTTCGAACATATACGCCATGCGCAGCGGGGGTGGCGCGATACCAGTACGTCCGGTTCTCCCTTTGGAACGCCGCTGGAGCCATCGCTTGGGTGATTGGAATCACGCTGCTGGGAGCGCTACTGAGCACCATGCCGTGGATTGTTGCTCATCTCGAGCTGGTAATCGTTGCGGTGCTCCTTGTCCCCGCGATCCCCGTGGCGGTCACCGCTCTTGTCCGGCGCCGGGGCAATGCGCAGAGAACACGCTGATGGGGCACGGAACCCTCCTCCGGCCCAACGGGGGTTGGGCCTACGCATCACTGATGACCGGTATCGCTGCGCTCACCTTCGGCACAATCGAGGCTGGGAAACCGTCGTATTGGACTGACGAGGCAGCGACGATTCTCTCTGCAACGCGGTCATGGGGGTCGCTGTGGCCAATGCTTCTTCACGTGGATGCGGTGCATGGCGTGTACTACATGCTCGTTCATATTTGGATCTCGCTGGTCGGAATGGGATCCCCAGCAATGCTTCGTCTCTCCTCCGGTCTGGCGGTTGGGGCCGCGGCTGCTGTGACTGTGCTTATTGCCCGAGAACTGGGCTGGACCATCCCCTGGGCTATTGCGGGAGGGCTGGCTCTCGCAGGTTTACCAAGAATGTTTCTTGCTGCTGCAAATGTTCGGTCGGAGGCTCTTTCCGTCGCTTGCTCAACACTCATTGTGGTCCTGTGGCTCCGAGCTGAGCACTTGGGTGGGAGACGGCGATGGCTATTTCATGCACTTGCACTTGGAATCGGTATCTGGATTTTCGCCTTTACTGTCTTGTTGCTTCCGGTGGAGATCCTTGGCAGGACCCTCCAGCGTCACGACCGGCCGGCATCAAGCAGATCCGGTTGGCGCAATCTTTTTCTCAGCCAAGGCCTGGGGGTCCTCCTCGGGCTGCCTCTCCTTCTCCTCGCATATCTGGAACGTGGCCAGATTGCGTTTCTGTCCTCACGCGGTGAGCTCACGGCCCACACTCTTTTCACAACGCCCTGGTTCGGCGCCGTCCCCCTTTCGATGCTTGCCTGGGCAGTCATTCTGTGGGGAATCTTCAGGACTGCTCGGTCAAAGGACATCGGAGAGCGCTTTCAGACTCTGATGCTCTCAAGCTGGCTTGTCGTCCCGGGAACGGTCCTGGTCCTGTTCTCGATTCTCTCTACGCCGATGTACACCGCCCGGTATATTGCGCTCTCGTCCCCCGCTGCAGCGCTGTTGCTCGTCTCCGGCATTCGAACATTCCGTACTACACGGACAAGAGTGCTGCTTTCCGTACTGCTCGTCGTCTTTCTCCTCCCGGTTCTGGCACTGGAGAGGACCGCCATATCCGTACATTCACGAGCCGATTGGAGCTCGGTCGCATCCTTTTTCCAGAGGCAGGCGCGTCCTGGAGACACGGTCATTTATGATATCTGGGTGCGCCCGTCATGGTCTCCTCGAAACGTTTCGAGACTGTATCCAGAGCTTGTCCCGAACATACGAGACATCGGGCTTCGCCGTTCATGGCACTGTGCACCAGGGCTGTGGGACGAGCCCCGGACTCTTCCAGAAACCGTTCGACGTATCGGGTCTGCGCAAAGGATTTGGACTGTCGTCGTCAACGAACAAAAAATTCATGGCCGGAACCAACATTCAGAAGCACGGCTCGCGGAGGTGCTTCGTCGAAGGGGATATCGGATCTCAGAACGGCGCCAGTTCCCTCTCGACACCATCGTTCTGTGGACGCGCACTTCAGACGGGATGACACGATGACAGGCCTGGATATTGCAGGATCTGCATGGCTCCACACCGCATTGGCAGTCGCACTTCTCATGATTGCAGGCACCGTCAGCGGAGCCCTCCTCGATATCCGGCCGTTCCGTGGACCAGTCATCGCAATCCTTCGTGCTGCGATCCAGCTCACCGTGCTCGGCCTCATCCTCCAGGGCATCGTGACAGACCTGCGATGGGTCTTCTTCTGGTTAATTGTCATGACCTGTGTCGCCATTTGGACGTCCGGTCGCCGGATCGGCGTACGAACCGGGCAACAGTGGTCAACCGTGGGCTTCGGGATCGTGTCCGGAGCAGGGTTCTCCATTGCAGTCGTGCTGCTCACGGGCGCGCTCACGCCGACACCGCAGCATCTTCTGGCGATCGGAGGAATCCTGATCGGAAATGCCATGACAATAAGCTCAATTTTCGGGCGTTCTCTGCTCCGTGCAGTGCACGAGAACTGGCACGAGATCGAGGGATGGATCGCTCTCGGCGCTGACACCGGGCAAGCCACTCTGAGGCTCCGTCGAGAGGCGGCTGCAACTTCATTTCTCCCCACAGTGGATCAGACTCGAACAACTGGACTTGTGACCCTCCCCGGGGCGTTCGTCGGATCCCTCTTCGGAGGTGCATCGCCGATCGCTGCAGGTCAGTTCCAACTGATTGTGCTCGCCGGCGTTTTATGTGCGGGTGCGATCTGCATGCTTGTGCTTGCACACGGTCTTGCACAAGGTGGTGTTCGTTCACTTGCACGTATCGCCGTTCCGGAGACAAAACAACGCAGCCGATCCCTACTCAGGCGGGGATGAGGGCAGGCTGCACTGCGTTGCACCGCATTTCATGCCTCGATACCGTCAGCTGTACGGACAGTTCCATTCACCGCCGACAGGAGCACGCCATGCCTCAAAAGAACATGTCGAATCAGACGCATCAGGGGGAACAGCACAGCGGCACGGTTGATCAAAAACTGAACTGGCTCCGGGCAGGAGTCCTGGGGGCAAATGACGGGATTGTTTCGACCGCCGGTGTGGTCATCGGTGTCGCTGGTGCTACGGCGTCTGGGCTCGCCATTGCCACGGCCGGGCTCGCAGCCATTGTCGCTGGAGCGTTTTCCATGGCGGGTGGCGAGTATGTGTCGGTGAGTACGCAGCGCGATACGGAACAGGCTCTTCTCGCGAAGGAGCGCTGGGAGCTCGAAACCATGCCCGACGCCGAGCTTGTTGAGCTCACCAACCTCTATGTGAAAAAAGGTGTCACCCCGAGTGTGGCTGCCCTCGTCGCTCGCGATTTGTCGGCACACGATGCCTTCCGCGCACATGCTGAAGCGGAGCTGGGACTCGATCCGGACGACCTCACGAGTCCCTGGGCAGCCGCTGTCTCATCTCTGCTTTCATTTACAATAGGTGCGATTATCCCTCTGGCCGCGATACTGCTTCCCACCGGATTCCCGGTATGGGTGTGTTCCGGTTCTGTTGCGGTGGCGCTGGCCCTCACCGGCTGGTTCAGCGCCCGGCTCGGAGGGGCACCCAAACTCCCCGCTGTTCTTCGAAACGTCGGAATGGGTCTCCTCACGATGGTAATGACCTATGCCGTCGGTGCATTCTTCGGATCGGCAACCGGTGCCTAATACCCAGAGAACTGATGGTGGGCGATAGCAGACTTGAACTGCTGACCTCTTCCGTGTCAGGGAAGCGCGCTACCAGACTGCGCCAATCGCCCATTCGGGAATACACCCGAATATCCGAGTTTCCTCGGTTCGAGGTGGAGACGGGATTCGAACCCGTGTCTACGGCTTTGCAGGCCGCTGCCTAGCCACTCGGCCACTCCACCGTGCAACTGCTCCACATCGGGAGCGGATCATACGATCCACTCGAGCGGATGACGGGACTCGAACCCGCGACCCTCACCATGGCAAGGTGATGCTCTACCAACTGAGCCACATCCGCAGACGGCTAAAAACCAGCCGCGCAACAAGAAAATATTCTAGCGCGTTGAGAACGCGTTCGCCACTTCCGGACGTATTTTCCATTCAGTCGACGGCACGATTCTCTCCCCTGCCACGCCAGAGCTTTCTCTGCCCTCCGCGCCCCCCCAGACACAAAGAAAGGGCGGACCGGTTTCTCACCGGTCCGCCCTCTCTCAGCCCCCGAGAGGCTACTGCCGAGTCTTACTCACTGAGCACATACGCGGACTCGCCGTGCATGGCCACGTCGATGCCGCTGTCCTCAATCTCGTCGGAGACACGGAAACCGCCGACTGCCTTGATGATCATTCCGATGATGTACGAGATACCGAAGGACCAAATCGTCACACCCGCGGCCGCAATGAACTGGACCAGGAACTGGTCGAGGTTGCCGCCGCCGGTGAAGAGGCCGACGCCCTGGCCGAACAGGCCGATGTAGAGGGTACCAATCCAGCCACCGAGGAAGTGAACACCGACGACGTCCAGAGAATCGTCGTACCCCAGCTTGTACTTCCAGTTGACCGCGAAGGAGCAGACAACGCCGACAAGGAAGCCCAAGATAACGGCCCAGAAGGGGGTGAGGATGTTGCAGGCAGGGGTGATGGCAACGAGGCCAGCCACGATCCCAGATCCAGCCCCGATCGAGGTGCTCTTGCCGTTGACGAGCTTCTCCATCAGGAGCCAGGCGACTGCTGCGGCGGCCGGAGCGGCCAGGGTATTGATCCAGGCCAGAGCCGCGACACCATCCACGTCGCCTTCAGAACCGGCGTTGAACCCGAACCAGCCGAACCAGAGCAGGGAGGCACCGAGCAAGACAAGTGCCTTGTTGTTCCCCATGCCAGGAATGTTCTTCTTGAACCCGTGACGCTGCCCAAGCACAAGAGCGAGAGCAAGAGCCGCGGAACCTGCGTTGATGTGCACCGCCGTACCGCCGGCGAAGTCGTTGACCGTAAAGCCACCGATGTTGAGCGAACCGATCCACCCGGTGCCCCACACCCATGAGGCGACGGGGAAGTACACGAGGGTGACCCAGAAGCCGGTGAACCACATGAACGCGCCGAACTTGGCCCGATCCGCAAGGGCACCCGTGATCAGGGACACGGTGATGATTGCGAAGGTGGCCTGGAAGCCGGCAAACGCCAGGCTGTTGCCGTTGGCCACGGAGAGGTCAAAGGCTCCATCCTTGAAGCTCAGGAAGTCGCCCAGCCCGGCATTGGCGAACGGATTCGCCAAGAACTTAGGGATCAGCCAGCTGGAGCCGTCGGAGGCCGAGAACGTCATGCTGTAGCCGTACAGGACCCACAGCACGCCGACGAGCGACATAGAGCCGAACGTCAGCATCATCATGCTGACCGAGCTCTTCGCCTTCGTCATACCGCCGTAGAAGAACGCCACGCCGGGCGTCATGATCAGAACCAGTGCAGCAGCGACGAGGAACCACAACGTACTGATATTTGTTGCGTTCGAACTCGCGGTCGCCGCGGTGTGCAATACCGCATCCACCATGTGAGTGCATACCTCTCTGTGTCGGAACATATTCGGGGCACCTCTCTGGCGGCGTCCCAATGTGTGTAGTTTCGGCGGAGTGCGTTACGCCGACCCCCGAGGTATGTGAATGGCGTGTTACAAGTCGCGCCTACTGTTTCAGTCTCGTTTCGTAACGACTGCTCTGCCGGTCACTCTTCCGGCTCATCCGGCGCAGATTCCTCAATCGGTGGAAGCTTACCGGCCGACAGGTGCTGCGCACGCATCCATGACACAATCGAACGCTCCCAGAGCGGACGGTCAAAATTCCACAACTTGCAGTGGCGCGCGGTGTGGAACGGAACCAACGTGACCAGTTCTGGTCGCGCGGCCGCGAGCTCTCGCGAGGGCCCCGAGGGCACATACCCGTCATCGTCGCTGTGCAGGATGAGGGTCGGGACCGTCAACTCCGAAGCCCGCGTCACCCAGTCCAGAGCATCCCAGTCCACCGCCTGCTCAGCGTTCAGAACCCGGCGGCCAGGCTGTGTCGAGAGCAGTCCCATCGCGATTCGGCGGATGCCCTCAGGAATCCCCGCGGACTCGGACTGGTAGATCAAGGTCTCGCGCCAGTCGACCACCGGAGAGTCCAGAATAAGCCCGGCAATCACATCGCGATGCGACGAGTGCACGGCCGTCTGCAGAACGGCGGCACCGCCCATTGACCACCCCATCAGCACAATTTTGGTCGCGCCGCGTTCCAACGCATACTCAATCGCAGCCTCGACATCATGCCACTCCGTGGCGCCCAGCGCGTACCGGCGGTCCGGGCTCGGTACCGCGGAGAGATCATTCCGGTACGTGATTACCAGCGACTGGAAGTTGCGCTCCTGGGCCAACTGCACGCCGCGCAGAGTTTCCGCCCGCTCCGCAGCACGCCCGTGCACGTGGATCATCCACTTCGTGCTGTCCCGACGCCCAGGCACGAACCACGCGGGATTTTCACCCAGGGGCGCTGGGACCAGGACATTCTCATACCGTTCGATCCCGGCGCTCTCCGGGTCCAGCCAGACC
This sequence comes from Microbacteriaceae bacterium, assembly GCA_022487185.1. Lineage (GTDB taxonomy): Bacteria > Actinomycetota > Actinomycetes > Actinomycetales > Microbacteriaceae > JAKVJE01. The sequence continues at coordinate 21,176 of JAKVJE010000012.1, read as the reverse complement.
CATCCGTTCATCCGGGCATGCGTAATCGCAGGGGTCAGCGTCCCCGCATCGACGCGGAGGACGCGCCGCACCACCCGATCCCACGTCTCTTTGACGATCTCGCCGACCACTGCGTGCCCGGAACCGTCGCCGAACCACAGGCTGTACACCCCGGGATCCCCCGCGAGACGGGAATCGGCGGTGGCCTCGAGTTCAACGAAGAGGCCTTCCTCGTCTTCCCACACACGGAACACTTGAATGGGCTCCGCCCGACGGCGGGGCGGTCGGACCACCGCGTTCGCAACCATCGCACCGGCCGCACCAGCGGCAGCCGCAGCCCCGAGTGCAGCGACACCGGTCACCGCCCCCACGCCTGCCAGCACCGAGGCAATACGGCCCCGCGACGAATGCGATGCCGACTCAGCCGGAGTTCCCATTAGGAGATCCTTCCCACGCGCGGCGCGCCACCAGTGTCAATAGCATTCAGAAGTTTAGTCTGAAAACGTGCAATCGACCGGGTATCGTGCGGCCCAACGTTTTGAAGAAGCCTGCGCCCGTTTCGAATCCGGGGAGGGCCGAGGGGACGTCCTGGTCCAAACAGTCGACGCCCCATCCGCCATCGCACCGCACACCGCAGCCTGGCACGCCAAGATACAGTCCCCCTCCCCCGCCCCCGGACAGGGCCGTCTGGCCCTCGCCTTCGACCCGGACTCCCCAGAGTCGTGGGGTGGTCCGTTCCGTGTCATCCTCTTCCTCACGGTGCCCCTCGATACTGCGGTGGCGCAGGATCCGCTCCTCGCGGAGGTCGCCTGGTCCTGGCTCACGGATGCACTCGGGGAAAACGCCCCCGGATCACACTCCGTCGCCGGAACGATTTCGAAAACCTTCAACACCGGCTTCGGGGCGCTCGCCACGCACCGAGAGGGCACCGTACTTGAGCTTCGCGCCTCCTGGACACCGCTCGAAGCCGAGCTCGGAGGATGCCGCACCGCCTGGGTTCAGGCGCTTGCGCTCTTCGCCGGCCTCCCCCCGGTCGCGCCTGAGCACGGAGTCACCCCGCTCCGCGGAGGATTTGGCGAATATGTCTGAGCAGCACACCGTTGTCGAAGTCACCGAACCGCCGGAGGGGCTCCCTCCGCTCATCGATACCGACGAGGGACTCGCCGAGGTCGCGGCCAGCCTCGCCGCGGGGACCGGCCCGGTGGCCATCGACACCGAGCGAGCCGGCAGCTACCGGTACTCCGATCGCGCGTACCTGGTGCAGCTCCACCGAGAGGGGTCCGGATCGTTCCTCATCGATCCTCTGCCGTTCGGGACGCTGCCGAACATTCAGGCTGCCATCAATGGGGTCCCCTGGATCTTTCACGCGGTCCTCGCAGACCTGCCCGCCTGCAGAGACCTCGGCCTCGAGCCCACCTCCGTCTTCGATACCGAGCTGGCGGCCAGACTCCTCAACCTCCCCAACGTGGGACTCGGCGGAGTGGTCGAGGACCTCCTCGGCATCCACCTCAAAAAGGCTCACTCTGCGGCTAACTGGTCACGCCGCCCCATCCCGGTCGACTGGATCCGGTACGCCACTCTCGACGTGGAGTATCTGATCCCGCTCCGGGCGCTCATGCTCGATGCCCTCGAGAAACAGGGCAAAACGGACATCGCACACGAAGAATTTGCAGCACTGCTCACGAACCCTGCCGGCTACACACGCCCGCCAGACTGGACCCATCTGCACGGGCTCACCGGGTTGCACCAGAATGCGCAGCGCCATGTTGCACAGGCGCTCTGGACACTCCGCAACGAGATTGCCCGAGCCAAAGATCTCTCCCCCCACCGGATCTATCCGGATCGGGCAATCATCCAGGCGGCTCGGCAGCGCCCGCGCAGTCGTATTCGGCTCGCGGCGATTCTGGGCACCCGTCCCGATGGGGCTCTTGCCGCGCAGGCATGGGAGATCTTTCGCGCGGCATCGGAGGATGGGACCCCGCTTGAGGTTCCTCGCCCCCTCTTCCCACAGACCAAAGTGTGGTCGCACGCCCGTCCGCTGGCGGATGCGCGGCTCCGCCTGGCCCGACGCGATCTGGCGGTTCTAGCCGCACATGAGGACATGCCCGCGGAGAACCTTCTCGAACCGCACGTCCTCAAGGCCGTGTGCTGGGAACCGCCGAGCACACTGACTGCGCCCGAGGTCGCCGAGTCTCTCCGCGCAGCCGGTGCCCGCGAATGGCAGGTCACCCGGACTGCAGCAGCGCTGAGCGTCAGCTTCACACAGGCCGAACTCGCCACGGCCAACGCCTGACGCCGAGAAGCTCGGACGTCAGGCGCAGCCGGTGGGGCTCAGTCGGCCGCCAGATGCCGGAGCACGTACTGGAGGATGCCGCCGTTGCGGTAGTACTCGGCCTCTCCTGGGGTGTCGACACGAACCGCCGCCTCGAACTCGACCGGTGCGGTGGTGCCGGATTCGGCGGTCGGCACCGCACGAACATGAACCCGCTGCGGGGTGACCCCCTCGTTGAACTTCTCAAGTCCCGAAATCGTGAACGACTCGGTCCCGTCCAGGCCGAGCGTTGCCGCCGACTCTCCCGGCAGAAACTGCAGCGGCACAACTCCCATCCCGATCAGATTCGACCGGTGAATGCGCTCGAAGCTGCGGGCGATCACGGCCCGAACGCCCAGGAGACGAGTCCCCTTCGCCGCCCAGTCCCGGCTGGAACCGGTGCCGTACTCGCTTCCGGCGAGGACCACCAGCGGCGTCTTCTGCGCTGCGTAGTGCTCGGCGGCATCGTAGAGGAACGACTGCGGGCCACCCGGCACGGTGAAGTCGCGGGTGTATCCGCCCTCGACCCCGTCGAGAAGGAGATTCCGCAGGCGGATGTTCCCGAACGTCCCACGGATCATCACCTCATGATTTCCGCGGCGGGAACCGTAGGAGTTGAAGTCGCGACGCTCCACCCCGTGCCCCCGCAGATAGGCGCCCGCCGGAGAATCGACCTTGATCGCGCCAGCCGGAGAAATATGGTCTGTGGTGACCGACTCTCCCAGCAGGGCCAGAACCCGGGCATCGTGGATGTCCTCGATCGGAGCCGGATCGGGAGTGAGTCCCTCGAAGAAGGTGGGCTTCCGAATGTAGGTGGAGTCCGGATCCCACTGGAACCGATCGGACTCGGGCACGGACAGTCCCTGCCAGCGCGCATCACCGGTGAACACATCCGCGTACTTGGCCCGGTACATCGAGGAGTCGATCGCCCCGGCGATCGTATCGGCAACCTCGCGCTCGTCGGGCCAGATATCCCGCAGGTAGATTTCCGTCCCGTCCTCGCCCCGACCCAGCGGCTGGGTCTCGAAGTCGAAGTCCATCGTCCCCGCCAAGGCATAGGCAATCACCAGGGGCGGGCTCGCCAGGTAGTTCATCTTCACATCGGGGCTGATTCGGCCCTCGAAGTTCCGGTTGCCGGAGAGCACCGCGGTCACCGCCAGATCGTTGTCCGAGACCGCCTCCGAGATCGGGGCCGGCAGCGGACCGGTGTTCCCGATGCAGGTCGTGCAGCCATACCCCACCGTGTAGAAGCCCAGTGCATCCAGATACTCGGTGAGCCCGGCCTTCTCGAAGTAGTCCGTGACCACCTTCGAACCCGGGGCCAGGGAGGTCTTCACCCAGGGCTTGACCCGCAGCCCCCGACGTACGGCATTCTTGGCCAGGACCCCGGCGGCCACCATCACCGACGGGTTCGAGGTGTTGGTGCAGGAGGTGATCGCCGCAACCGCGACATCCCCGGACCTCACTTGGAACGATTCCTGATCCAACTGCACGGGAACCCGGAGCGCGGGATCTGGCGTGTACGAGGGGACGGTCTGTTCGAAGGCGGCCTTGGCCTCCGTCAGGGGGATGCGATCCTGCGGCCGCTTCGGGCCCGCGATCGAGGGAACCACGGTTGAAAGGTCCAGCTCCAGGTACTCCGAGTACCGAGGCTCGTGGGCGGGGTCATGCCAGAGCCCCTGGGCCTTGGCATACGCCTCCACGAGGGCGATCTGCGACTCGCTGCGGCCGGTGAGTCGCAGGTAGTCGATCGTGACCTGATCGATGGGGAACAGTGCCGCCGTGGAGCCGAACTCGGGGCTCATGTTTCCGATGGTGGCCCGGTTCGCCAGCGGGACGCTGGCCACACCCTCCCCATAGAACTCCACGAACTTGCCGACGACCCCGTGGGCCCGCAGCATCTCGGTGATGGTGAGCACCACATCCGTCGCGGTGACACCCGCTGGGATCTGACCGGTGAGTTTGAACCCGACCACCCGTGGAATCAGCATCGAGACCGGCTGCCCCAGCATCGCGGCCTCGGCCTCGATCCCTCCCACGCCCCAGCCGAGTACACCCAGGCCGTTGATCATGGTCGTATGGGAATCGGTGCCGACCACGGTATCCGGATAGGCCACCGTGCGCCCGTCGGCCTCGGCGGTCATCACAACGCGGGCCAGGTGCTCCAGGTTGACCTGGTGGATGATGCCGGTCCCCGGCGGCACGACCCGGAGATTCTGGAATGCCGCCTGCCCCCAGCGCAAGAACTGATAGCGCTCGGTGTTGCGCCCATACTCGATGCGCATATTTTCCTGAAGCGATTCGGGACTCCCATAGGACTCGACAATCACCGAATGGTCGATGACCAGCTCTGCGGGAACCAGCGGATTGATGAGTGCGGGATCCCCGCCCAGGTCGGCCATCGCCTCACGCATGGCAGCCAGGTCGACGATGCAGGGCACTCCGGTGAAGTCCTGCATGACCACGCGCGCGGGGCTGAACTGAATCTCGTGGCTCGGCTCGGCCTCTGGATCCCATCCGGCCAGCGTCCGGATGTGCTCAGCGGTGACATTCGCCCCGTCCTCGGTGCGCAGCAGGTTCTCGAGCAGCACCTTCAGGCTGAAGGGCAGTCGCTCCGAACCGGGCACCGCATCCAGCCGGTAGATCGACACCTCCGTGCCGCCAACCTCCAGCACCGACAGGGCATCAAAGGAATTCCGAGACATGCGCACCTCTTTCTCAGGTCCGTGGATGTGCCCCGCCGGACCCCGAGCGGACGCTCGGCCGAAGGAGGAACCAGGACGTCAGCATCCCAATTGCGAACAATGGTACCCCGAGAATCACGCGGGCTCCGCCCAGCCACAACACGCTGCCGGTGTGCAGCGACCAGATATACAGCGGAACCTCCACCACCAGCCGCAACGCGAAGACCCCGACCCAGACGAGGGTGACCACCCAGCCGACCGCTCGCGTGCGCTCAGGATCTGGAGCACCATCCCCCTGGAACCACTGGATACCGACCCAGACCAGCGGTTTCCGCAGAAGCAGCGACCCGACCAGTACCGCCACGAACACTCCGTTCACGACCATCCCGGGGACAAAATTGTCGCCCGCCCGACCGGTGAGCAGCGCGAGGACCGCACTACCGGCAGCGAGGAGCGCACCGCCGAGGAGCGCACCCCACACCGCCTCATGCCTGCGAAACACTTGCGCGAGGGCAAGCACCAGCACCACTCCGACTGTGCAGGCCACAGCCATCGGGATCGAGGAGGTCAGGCTCTCCGGCACAACGAAGGCAAGCGTAGGCAGCACGCCGGAAGCCAGCCCCCACCAGCCGCCGACGGACCGCAGGAACTCCCGTGCGCTCGGGCGGGGGACCTCGGTCCGATCCGAGGGCTCAGGCATCCTGTTCCGGCGCAACGGGGACGTGCATGGGAATCAGGTCCCGGGGAGCCATCGGCTCCCTCCCCCGATCCACAACCACCTGCCGGAACAGCTCCTCCGCCAGGGCGTTTCGGTCCGCATCGTCGAAATCGATGCCGGTGACGACACCGCGCAGGAACCAGCGGGGGCCATCCGCTCCAAGAAAGCGAATCTGCGAGACCTCACCGTCATGCGGGGCCCGTGCCTTCAGCTCGGTTCCCAGCGACCCCTCAACCTCTTCGATGGTCGCCCCCTGCTCGGTCAGATTCTCCCGCAGCTGCTCCCTGGCCTCTCCCCAGAGACCGGAGCTCTTCGGTGTGGCATAGGGCTGCAGCATCAGCTCAATACCTTCGAACTCGAGACTCACCGCCATAATCCGCTGTGCCTCTTCCTGTACCTGCACCTTCAGGACCAAATCCTGGCGAGGCGGAATCTTGAGTGCTCCGAGGTCGACGTAGGGCTGCGTCCCGACCTGCTCCGAAATATCGAAGGGACCATTCTCGGCACGGTCTGCGGGAGCTTCCTTCGGTCCGTATCCCTCGAGGCCGTCGGGCTCAGGATCGGGAATAGCCGTGCCTTCCCCAGCCTCGGTCAATGGTTCAGAGGTCTCCTTCTGAGCACGGCGCTGGCGCCGATCTCCACGTCCGCTCAAAATACTCATTCCGGCCGCCCTTCCGCTGCCCCAGTACCAATACCGGTCGAGCCATATCCCTGAGAGCCCCGGACGGATCCTGGGAGATGCTCGACCTGAATGAAATGCACCCGTTCGTAGCGCTGAACCACGAGCTGCGCGATGCGATCACCCGGATGAACGACAAAGTCTGCGTCACCAGTGTTGAGTAGTACGACTTTGATCTCACCGCGATAGCCAGAATCGATGGTGCCCGGAGCATTTAAAACGGTGATGCCGTACTTTGCGGCAAGACCGCTGCGGGGATGCACCAGACCGACGTATCCAGAGGGGAGTGCAATGCAGATCCCTGTGGGAACCATGGCGCGGCCACCAGCAGGAACGAGTACCTCGGCATCTGCCTGAAGGTCGGCTCCGGCATCGCCGGGATTTCCTACACGAGGGATACGGGTACCAGAGATGAGGACATCAAGCTCGGGATTCACCTGCTCAGAATACTTCATCAAATCGGGGAGCCGAGTCAGAGCCAGCTCAGCCCTGTGCGCATTCCTTGCAGACCGGGCCAAGATCGCTCATGTGATCCAGCTGGGTACGGTGCTTTACGAGGAAGCACTCGACACAGGTGAACTCATCCTCCTGCGGAGGGACCACAACGACGTCCAGCTGGACGTTGGAGAGGTCCTCCCCCTGGTTGAACTCGTATTCCCCAGTGTCTGTCTCTTCAGCGTCAACGGATTCCATTGACTTGTTCGGCAGGCGAGCGGTCAGTGCATCGAAAGACTCGGCAACGTCGTCTGTCTTCCGGGGTGCATCGTAATCAGTGGCCATTTCACAGTCCCATCGGTGTTCTCGGCGGCCATAGTTTGCACCACATACGAGTGAAATGCAAGATCTGAGTCTCGATAATCGGGAATTCCACGGCCAGGCTGCCATCCAACCTGCCGTTGTCCCGCATACTATTGATGCGAAGTCGGCAGGATGCCAGTCTCTAGGAGGAACCGTGCAGGAACTCAGATTCGTCGGAGTACAGGATAATGCGCTGATCCTGACTGGAGAAAACGGTCTCCAGGCGCGTCTTCCGATCACCGAGGCGCTTCGGTCTGGCATCCGTGCGGCGCACACTGCTGAGAAACCAGTGACCAATGCCCCTCGCCCTCGAGATATCCAGGCGCTGCTCCGCGGCGGGCAGACTCCCCAGCAGGTTGCCGACCATTTCGATGTGGATGTTGACTACATCGAGAAGTTTCAGGTGCCGGTCATGGCTGAGCTGCAGCATATCGTCGACCTCGCCCAGCACGTGCCGCTGAGCTACGCGGACGACGCTGAATCGGACATCACCACGTTCGGCGACATTATCCTGCACCGCCTGGTCACCAGGCAGGCGACGAACACCTCCTGGCACTCCTGGAAGGAGCAAGACGGTCGTTGGACCGTTCAGGTCTCCTATGAGGCGACGGGTTCACACCACGATGCCCGCTGGTTCTTCGAGCCCCGTCGGCAGCAGTTGGAACCGGCCAATGAGGATGCCTCGAATCTGTCCACCGCCCAGGATCTGACTCCGGTCGACACAACCCCCCGCCTGCATGTGGTCGATGCGGCCACCACTCCCGAGACCTATGCCCGGCAGACCGGTGAGCCCCTGCCCACCCCTGAACCGATCCCGGAGCGCACCCCGCGTCACAGCCAGCCAGCCCCCGCACCCACCGAAGTTGGGCCGATCACCCTCCAGCGCCTCACCTCGGTGGAGCCCCCCGCGACACACGAGCCCTCGAACAACACCGAGGAGTTGCTTCAGGCACTGCGCCGGCACCGGGGAGAGCGCACCTCCGCACCCCGGCATCAGGCTGAAGCTCCTGCTCCATCCGAGACTGCCCCCGATTCGGGGGCACCGCTGGATCTCTTCGCCAGCAGCGATACCGGTCAGATTCCGGTTCCGCCTTCGTCGTCGACCGAGCCTTCGGATCCGGAAGCTCTCCCTCCCTCCCGTCCCCGGGGCCGTGCGAACATGCCCAGCTGGGATGAGATCGTCTTCGGCACGAAACCGCATCCCACCGACGACTGAGACTCCGGCTGGATTCTCCTTCGTGATCGATCCCCGCTCACAACTGGACGAGCGGAACTTCAAGCTCCGCGGAGGAAGCCCCACCGTGCTGGCCACGCATCTGAAACGATCCTGGGCTGGCCGTTCGGCGGTCATAGAACGCGGAATGGTCATCGACCGCGACAACGCACAGATCGCCTAGTCGCCGCATCCACCCTGAATCTGCTGGTACTCCGAGCAGACCGGATTTCCAGAGTTCCCCGGTGGGAATCACCTCAAAGGCGGGGCCCAGCGCCGGCTGCAGGAGTCCACAGACTTCTCCTGGATCTTCCCCGGGTTCGCAGACGAGCACCGACATCCGGGGCTCTCCCGTAACCAGGTGGATGCGTTCTTCAGCTCTCGGGATGTCCTGGAGCGTCAGCTGCGCAGTGACATTGACCATGCCGTGGTCTGCAGTCAGGAGTACATGGCTCTTTCCGGGGCAGTGGAACCCGGCCACGGCGGAGTCGAGGGCATCGAGCTGTGCCAGATGCTCGGGAGACCCGGCCCCGTACCGATGCCCGGCATGGTCGACTCCGTCGAGATACACATAGGCAATACCGGGACCGGACTCTGACAGGAACCGGTGCAGCTCGCGAAATGCGGCTTCCGGGTCTTCCGCCGCACGATACTCGGCGCCCCGGAGGGTGATCTCGCTGAACCCCGTCTCCCGGTACCGCTCCGCCCCGATTGCGACTGCCGCAACCCCCTGGCGTCCGGCGCGTTCGAACAGGGTGGGGGCACTGCCCCACGGCGCCGCTTCGACACGAGAGCCCCAGCCGGAGAGCATGTTCCGGGCCCGGTCAGCTTCCTGGTCGTACACGGAATATTCCAGAATCCCGTGCTCGGCGGGCAAGCGACCGGTGCACAGCGAGGTGAGCGCGACGGCCGTCGTCGAGGGGAACGACCCGAACATGCGTCTGGAGGCCCGGGCACGAAGCGAGCGCAGATACCCCCCAGAGCGTTTGACGATGGCGGCCCCCAGTCCGTCGACAAGGACCACTGCCGCCCGTCGGCTCGGAGGAAAGAGCGTCCCGGGATGCCCCTGCACGGTGTCGAGTGCGGCCGCGAGGACTCCGGCCAGCCTCGGACGCGCTGAGTCTGCTCCGGCTACCATTTTCAGCACGGCACTAGTCTGTCACAGCTGCGGTGGGGTCCTCCCCCGCGCGAAAGGAATCACGGAATGGCCACGGCTCACGGCACAGAACGCATCGAGGATGTCAGTCTCACCACCGAGATGCAGGACTCCTATGTCGAGTATGCCCTGTCGGTCATCCATGCCCGGGCACTCCCCGACGCCCGGGACGGTCTCAAACCGGTCCAGCGCCGGATTCTCTACATGATGTCTCAGATGGGGGTAACCCCAGACAAGGGACATATCAAGTCCGCTCGCGTTGTGGGCGAAGTGATGGGCAAGCTCCATCCACACGGAGATTCTGCGATCTATGATGCGCTGGTGCGCCTGGCGCGCCCGTTCGCATTGAGTGTGCCGCTGGTGGATGGGCATGGCAACTTCGGTTCACTGGATGATGGCCCGGCCGCCTCCCGGTACACGGAGGCCCGACTTGCCTCACCTGCGCTCCTCATGACCCAGGACATCGATGAAGATGTGGTGGACTTTGCTCCAAACTATGACAACCAGATGCAGGAACCGACGGTACTGCCCGCTGCGTTCCCGCAACTCCTGGTCAATGGGGCCAGCGGTATCGCCGTGGGGATGGCGACCAATATGCCCCCGCACAACCCCGGCGAGGCGATTCAGGCGGCTCGCCATCTCCTGAGACACCCCCAGGCGAGCGTCGAAGATCTGATGCGGTTTCTGCCCGGCCCCGATCTCCCAGGCGGCGGCATTGTCCTTGGTCTAGACGGAGTCCGGGAGGCATACCAGACCGGGCGTGGCTCCTTTACGATGCGCGCCAAGGCGGTTGTCGAGCGGGTGAGTGCCCGGAAGCAGGGACTCGTCATCACCGAGCTCCCGTACATGATCGGCCCGGAGCATGTGATCCAGAAGATCAAGGACGGCGTCACCGCGAAGAAGCTCTCCGGGATCAGCGGTCTGCACGATCTCACCGATCGTGAAAACGGGCTCAAGATGGTCATCGAGATCAAGACGGGGTTTGACCCTGAGGCAGTACTGGCGCAGTTGTACCGGCATACCCCGCTGGAGACGCGCTTCGGCGTCAACTCCGTGGCTCTGGTCAACGGGCGCCCGCGGATGCTGGGCCTCATTGCCCAGCTCAAGGTTTTTCTCGATCATCGTCTCCAGGTCACCCGGCGGCGCAGCGAATTCCGTCTCGCGCGCTGCCAGGATCGCCTCCATCTGGTCGAGGGGCTCCTGATTGCCATCGTCGACATCGATGAGGTGATCCAGGTGATCCGCTCAAGCGAATCCGCCGAGCAGGCACGCGGGAGACTGCAGGAGATTTTCGACCTCAGCGAGGTCCAGGCGGAGTACATCCTCGAGCTGCGGTTGCGTCGGCTCACCCGGTTCAGCCAGATTGAGCTTGAGACGGAGCGCGACGACCTCAAAGCCAAGATCGCGACCCTGGAGGCCCTGCTGGCCGACCCCGCGAAACTCGTCGATCTGGTCGATTCGGAGCTCGAGGCCACGGCAGAAAAACTGCAGATCCCGCGCCGCACGGTCCTGGCCGAATCGCCGGGTTCTGCCGCAACCACCCCGCGCACGGCCCGCCTGGAGGATGGCCCCACCAGGGTCTTCATCACTCCCGACTGGCGGCTGTTGCGCCAGGATGGGGAGGCCCCGGAACCAGCGCTGTTCAACGCTGAAACATCCATGGGACAGGCCGGTACCGAGGAACCAGTTCACGGGCTCTTCTCGACGACCGTGCTCGGGACAATCGGTGTCCTGACCTCCACTGGACGGCTGCTGCCAGTGCCCGTCGCCTCGCTCCCCGCCGTCCCGGGGACGGCACGGATGCTCAAGGCCGGTGTCCCCGCCGCCGAGCTCGCGGCCATCCCGCGAACGGAAACCGTAGTAGGGGTTCTTCCGCTCGATGACTCTCCGGTGGCCGTGGTCACCGCCATGGGAGTGGTGAAACGGTTCCAGTCGCCAGAGCCGGGAAAGCCGGAATGGCAGGTGATCTCACTGAAACGCGGGGATCGTCTGGTGTCCGGGGCGGTGGCGAACGATTCGGACGATCTCGTCCTCTTCAGTAGCGATGCCCACCTCCTACGTTTTGAGGCCTCGCTGGTGCGCCCGCAGGGACTCACTGCCGCTGGGATGCGCGGCATCGCCCTGGCCGCAGATGCACACGTCTGCGCCTTCTCGGTGGTCCCGCACACCGAGACGCCCGAGGAGGCCAGCGTCCTCACCGGCTGTGAGGACCAGGCCACGCTGTCGGGCACCGGGATCATGTGGGTCAAAGTCACCCCGTTGGAGACGTTCCCGCGCAGGGGACGCGGTACTCAGGGCGTGCGCGTCCAGCGTTTCCTGAAAGGACAGACACAGCTGAGCATCGCCTGGGCCGGGCCAAGCCGTCCACAGGCCGTCGATGCCGAGGGGGCGCCGGTCACTCTGCCAGACACGCTGGATGCCCGGGACGCCTCTGGGCAGCCGGTGACTCCTCCCGTGGTGGGGATCGGCATCCCGAATTCACGCATCGCCTAGGGAGAACCTCAGGCCAAGGTCCGTGGACGCATCTCCCGCAGACTCAGGCGTCGATGCGAGAGGCGTCGACCTCGCCCGAGGCGTTCATGATGAAGTCGCGCCGTGGGTCGACGTCACTGCCCATGAGTACATCGAAGACGTGTTCGGCCGCCTGGGCATCCTGCATCCGAGCCCGTCGGAGAAGCCGGTGCCGAGGATCCATGGTCGTCTCGGCCAGCTGATCGGCATCCATCTCGCCAAGCCCCTTATAGCGCTGGATCGGTTCCTTGTAGGTCCGGCCCTTACGCTTCAGCTTGGCCAGGGTCTCGTGCAGTTCTGGCTCCGAGTACGTATACAACATCTCAGACGGAGCCCGGCCCCGCTTGGACACCTGCACACGATGGAGCGGCGGCACAGCCGAAAACACACGACCGGCCTCGATCATCGGACGCATATAGCGGAAGAACAGCGTCAGCAGCAGGGTGCGGATGTGGGCGCCATCGACATCCGCGTCGCTCATGAGGATGACTTTCCCGTACCGGGCCTGCGACAGATCGAAGGTGCGGCCCGATCCGGCGCCGATGACCTGGATGATGTTGGCGCACTCCGCATTGGCGAGCATCTCGGAGAGGGTGGCCTTCTGTACGTTCAGGATCTTGCCCCGGATGGGCAGCAGCGCCTGAAATTCGCTATTCCGTGCGAGTTTGGCGGTGCCCAATGCAGAATCGCCCTCGACGATGAACAGCTCACTGGATTCGATGTCATGGGTCCGGCAGTCCACGAGCTTGGCGGGAAGCGCCGAGTTCTCGAGGGCGTTCTTCCGTCGCATGGTTTCTTTGCGCGCCCGCGCGGAGAGCCGGGACTTCATCTCGGAGACGACCTTTTGCAGCAGCTGCGCGCATTCAGCCTTCACCTCGCGCCGTTTGCTGCGGAACTGTTCCTTCACCCCGGCAGACACGATTTCAGCGACGATCCGCCGCACCGCAGGAGTCCCCAGAACCTCTTTCGTCTGCCCCTCGAACTGCGGCTCCGGCAGCCGCACCGTGACCACCGCGGTCATCCCGGCCAGAACATCATCCTTCTCGACGCGATCGGTTCCGGCCTTGAGCTTGCGGGCATTCGCCGCCACCTCCGCACGCACAGTGCGCACCAGTGCCTGCTCAAACCCGGCGACATGGGTACCGCCCTGCGGGGTTGCGATGATGTTGACGAAGGACTCTTCGTGCGTCTCATACCCAACGCCCCAGCGCACACCGACGTCGACCGTGCAGGTTCGCTCGACCTCCCGATCGTGAAGGTCACCGTGGTCATCCAGGACCGGGACAGTCTCGGTAAAGTTTCGCTCCCCGGTGAAGCGCCACACCGAGGTCGCTGCCGCGTCGGGTGCGAGGAAGTCGACGAACTCACCGACCCCGCCATCGAAGCGGAAGGTCTCGGTGCGCGGCTCGTCTCCCCGCTCATCGGACAGGACAAGGGAGAGCCCCGGAACCAGGAAGGCCGTCTGCCGGGCCCGCACAATCAGGTCGTCGAGGCTGAATGTGGCGCCCTTCGTAAACACCAGCGGATCGGCCCAGTAGCGGACGCGGGTTCCTGTGACGGCCCTTTTCGTCTTCCCGACGGTGCGCAGCGGGTTCCCGGGCTCAGTCGGGGTGAACTGTGCCTTGGGAGTTGGTTCCCCCGAATCGGCGAAGGTACCGGGCACCCCACGTTGGAAGGACATCGCATACGTGTGGCCGCCGCGATCCACCTCAACGTCCAGCCGGCTGGACAGCGCGTTCACGACCGAGGCGCCGACCCCGTGCAGGCCGCCGGACGCCGCATACGACGAGGATCCGAACTTCCCTCCCGCATGCAGCCGGGTCATCACCAGTTCGACACCGGTGAGGCCGGTCTTGCGCTCGACATCCACCGGGATGCCACGGCCGTGATCGGCGACCAAGATGCTGCCGTCGCGATACAGCGTGATACGGATCTCATCACCGTACCCGGAGATCGCCTCATCAACCGAGTTGTCGATAATCTCCCAGAGACAGTGCATCAACCCGCGGGAGTCGGTCGAACCGATGTACATCCCCGGACGCTTCCGGACAGCCTCGAGCCCCTCCAGAACCGAGAGCTGGTTCGCCGTGTATTCGGCCACTCCCTACTCCAGGTAATCGCGCAGGGACTGGCTGCGAGACGGATGACGCAGCTTGGCCATCGTCTTGGATTCAATCTGGCGGATGCGCTCACGGGTCACCCCGAAGGTGTCCCCGATCTGATCGAGGGTCTTCGGCATGCCGTCGCCCAGCCCGAAGCGCATGCGGATGACACCGGCCTCGCGCTCGCTCAGGGAGTCGAGCAGGGTCTCCAGCTGGCGCTGCAGCATGGTAAAGCCCACGGCCTCCGCGGGCACCACGGCATCGGTGTCCTCGATGAGATCACCGAATTCGGAGTCCCCGTCCTCACCCAGCGGCGTGTGCAGGGAGATCGGTTCGCGGCCGTATTTCTGAACCTCGACGACCTTCTCCGGCGTCATATCCAGTTCCGCGGCCAGCTCCTCAGGGGTGGGTTCCCGCCCGAGATCCTGCAGCATCTGCCGTTGCACCCGAGCCAGTTTGTTGATGACCTCAACCATGTGCACGGGAATACGGATGGTCCGTGCCTGGTCGGCCATCGCACGAGTAATTGCCTGACGAATCCACCAGGTTGCATAGGTCGAGAATTTGAATCCCTTGGTGAAGTCAAACTTTTCCACTGCCCGGATAAGCCCCAGATTTCCCTCCTGGATCAGGTCCAGGAACTGCATGCCGCGACCCGTGTACCGCTTCGCCAGGCTGACCACCAAGCGGAGGTTCGCCCCGAGCAGGTGGTTCTTCGCACGGCGCCCATCACGGACGACCCAACGAAGATCCCGCATGTACACACGTTCAAAGCTCGAAGTATCTCCCTTGAGCTTCTGCTCGGCGAACAGCCCCGCTTCGATGCGCTTTGCAAGAGAGACCTCCTGTTCCGCATTCAGCAGAGGCACCTTCCCAATCTGTTTGAGATAGTCCTTCACCGGATCGGCGGTGGCCCCGATGATCGATGTCGTCTGGGCCGGCAACTCATCCTCGTCTTCGGTCGACATGACCATAGTGCCATCGTCGCGCTGGAGCGCGGCCTCGGCCGCCTGCTTGATGGTCATCTTCTCGGGTGGGATGACCTTCTTCGCCCGGCTGGAGGGTCGTTTCGTATGGCTCTTGGTCGTCTTCTGCACGGGTGAGCGGTGCGTCGTCTCAGCCGCTGCCTCAGGAGCGTCTTCCAGGGCACTCTGTGACTCCGGAGCCTGCGTGTCCGGAGAGGTCGTTGCAGTCTTCTTCGAGGACTGAGCCTTTGCTGCCGACGCCTTCTTACCGGTCGTCTTCTTCGCCGCTGTGCCCTTTGCAGTGGTGGTCTTCTTGGCAGTGGTGGTCTTCTTCGCCGCTTTGGCGGTGGTCTTCTTCGCCGTCGACTTCTTCTCAGCGGCTCCCTCCGCCTGAGTGTCAGTCGTGTGTGGGGTCGGAGACACCGTCCGTTTGCTCCGTCCCGAGGTGGTCTTCGTGGAAGAGCCCGCTTTCTTTGCGGTGTGCTTCGCCGGAGTCTTCTTGCCCTCATCTATCGACGTTCCGTCCAGAACCGTTGTCTTCACTGCCACTCGGATAGCTCCCAATCGTCGTTGGTCTCGTCCGCCCCTGCTCACGACACAACAGGACGCAAAATACCAGTATCGCACAATTCTCTCGATACCCCTGTTGCCATGCGGATGTCGCTGATGCGCCATCAGTGTCTAACGATGCCCGCATCGGCAATATTCCCGGATCCTGCACGGATCGTGACAAAATCGTAAGCAATCCGAGGCCCGCATCGACCATCTCCCGGGCAGCGGCTTAGTACAGTGGAACCCGTGACTGTTCCTACCCCCTCCCCCGATGATCGGCCCGTGGCGATCGTGACCGGGGCCAATTCGGGGATCGGACTGTACACCGCAACCGCTCTGGCGGAGCGGGGCTATCAAGTTGTCCTGGCCGTCCGGAACGTTGAACGGGGCCGGATCGCCATGGAACGCATTGCGGATGCCGTGCCCGATGCCGAACTCCAGCAGGTACGACTCGACCTCTCGTCGCTCCGTTCGATCAAGGAGTGCGCGGCAGAACTGCTGACCTCCGTTCCGGCGTGGGACGTACTGGTCAATGACGCCGCGGCCAAGCTCGTCCCCGAACGGCTGCTGACCGAAGACGGGTTCGAATGGAACTTCGGCGTGAATTTTCTGGGCCACTTCGCGCTCTCCGGGCTCCTCGTCCCTGGGGCCTCAGATCAGGCCCGCATCGTGAATGTGACCTCCCTCAGCGCACGGAACGCCAAAATCCGGTTCCACGATCTCCGCTGGGACAACGGATACCGGCCTGGCAAGGCGTACGCGATGAGCAAGTATGCGCAGCTCATTTTCAGCCGCGAGCTCAACCGGAGATGCCGGGATGAGCGAGACAGCGCCTATCCATCTTCTCTCCGCTCGATCGCCGCGCATCCGGGTCGCGGACTCCCCCCGGTCGGACGCCGGCGCCGCCCCTCCTCCCGGTACACGGGACCGGATTCAATTGTGTTCGCCGCAACCGATCCGGGACTCATCGGTGGAGAACTCATCGGTCCCAGCGACCGAAACCAGCTCCAGGGTGCTCCGGCCGCTGTGCGGCCACCGGCCATTCCGGATGAGGGCGTAACCGCCCTTCGCCTGTGGAGGATTGCCGCTCAACTCACCCGGGTGCCCTGGTAAGGACCCGCCGGGTCCTCGTCAGAGGCCGAATGAGTTACAGACCGCGGTTGTCGTCGGAGTCGTTGTGATATTTGGCCAGAAACGTCTCAAACTCTTTTGCCAGCTCGTCCCCGTCGGGCGCCTCACCAAGATCATCTTCGGTATGGATGTCCTTGAGGTAGCGGTCGTGGCGTTGCTCCAGATTCTTGACCATGACCTGGAGCTCCGGATTGGCAAGAACCTGCTCTGAGAGCTTCTTGAGGAATTCCTTCCCCTCATCTCGGAGATCATCGGTGGGGAGTACCAGGCCGGTAATCAGGGTGATCCGTTCTAGCGCTGCCACAGCGGTGGGCGGGTACTCATTCTCTGCAAGATAGTGCGGAGCCAGCATGATGATCCCGGTCACCTCGTAGCCCGCCTCGAGGAATTCTTTCTCGAGAAGCTGTGCCAGACTGCCCGGCACCGCGGTCTTCGGCTTCCAGACGCTGAACATGTCGATGTTCCGCTGAACGTTTCCGGAGATGATCGAGACGCTGGGGCGGGTGTGTGGCACCGGCGTGGGAATCGACTGCACCCAGGTGATCGAAGAGACCTCAAAGTGCTCGGCCAGAGTGAGCACGTCCTCCATCACCTGCTCCCAGCGAAAATCAGGCTCATACCCGCTCAGAAGCAGGAAAGGCTGCCCGGTGCCATCGTGGACTTCGCGGAGGGTCAGTTCGGGCATCTCGTAGGTGCTGACATGATCAGCGTCGAAGAAGACGGTGGGTCTCCGCGACCGGTAGTCGAGCAGAAGATCGTTGTCGAAGCGAGCGACAACCTCTGAGTCGAGATTGTTCGTCAGTTCGTTCGTGATCAGCTCGACAACACTCCCCGCGTCTGCGAATCCTCGCAGGGCCACCAGAAGGGGAATGCCGTGGGCCGTGACCCGGGCATGTGCCGTCAATCGATACGTTTGCTCATCCATATGTCTCCATGTTAAGGAGATCCACTGCCGTTTTGTTCCCGCCTGGCGTTCGCCCTCAGCACATCCCGCAGTCTTCATGGGAAGACAACCACCGCCAGGACACCCGTGGCCGCCACGATCAGGACTGCAACGATCACCGGTCCATGCCGCTTTCGCTCCGAAGCCGGCGTGCTGGCCCGGCGATCGAATCGATGGCGAAGAGTGTCTACTCCGCGATTGGCACGGCTGAGCAAGGTCTGAGTCCGTTCCAGGAGATTGCCGAGAACACTGCCCCGTGTCCTCCGCGGTCTGCGAGTCGCGGTTGGCGCGGGATGAAGTGAAAGGGGGTAGCGATACTCCATTCGCATAGTCAAGTCTGAATAGATCGTTCTCAGAGGAGTTCCCGCCGCGACCGCAACGAGGGTCTCACGGAGCTCACGCTTCCCATTTTGTCCGCATCGCCAGCAGACCCTCCAGACGCCCTCCAGATCCTCGGTGATGAGCTCCGGAATTTCTGTGGGTACCAGGATGCTGGGAGTCCAGATTTGCGGAAGGCCGTCGGCTCCCACCACCACGTCACCTTCCTGGAGATCGACACATCTGGCACCGCAGCTCGCCAGATATTGCTGGGCAAGCAACAGCTGCAGTGCCGCGACCAGGACACTTCCCGGATGCTGACTGGGCAGATCCGTCCAGTCGCAGAGAAACGGGGCCGAGTGCAGACCCCCGCATTCGGTCGAAATCTGTTCGAATGAATCGTTCGGACGCTGTTCATACGGCAGGAGTCCGGGATGTCTCAAGTGTTGCGCAACCCGGTCCCCGAGATCCTCACGGAGGGGAATCCTCCGTCGACGGCGAACGGCCGGGAGCGGATGGGGCGGGCCAAGTTCGGTTGAAAGAGATTCCATCCAGAGAGAATGCCCGAGGGATTTTCACGCCCCGTCGATTTCCATGTCTGCGTGACCGGACCATGACTCGTGCTGCCGGGGGAAAAGTGTCCGACATGCCGTATCCTGGGGGTATGGCATCCAAAAAGACCCCGAAGAAGACGAGTGCGTTCAAGCAGCTCTGGCAGGTGTTTCAGATCACTCGACAGGATGATCGTTCCCTCCCGTGGGAGCTCCTGGGCATTCTCTTCGGCGGCATTGTGCTCGGTGCCGTCGTGGGGGTTCTACTCCGCAGCCAGTGGTTCATGCTCATCATGTGGATCGTGGTCGGTCTCCTCGCCGGGGCACTTGGGGCGCTGAACCTCCTCAACCGGAGGGCAGAGCGCAATGCATTCCGACGGATGGCGGGACAGCCCGGTGCGGCCGGAGCGGTCCTCTCTGCGCTCAGAGGATCCTGGCAGAGCTCCCAGATGCCGGTTTCGGTGAATCCTCGCACCGGTGCAGCGCTCTACCGGGCGGTGGGCCCCAAGGGGATCGTGCTGGTGCTCGAGGGCGAGAAAACAAAGTCGTCACGCATCCTGCGGGAGGAACGCGCCAAGGTTCGCCGAGTCGTTCCAAACGTCACGATCAATGTTCTGCGCTGTGCCGAAGATGGTGACGGAGTGCCGATCTCCCGCCTCCTCCGCTCGGTGCGCCGCGTTCACTCCGACGCTCCCCGGCTGTCCAAATCGGAAGTCCGAGCAGTTCAGAACCGTCTGAGCACGCTCGATAACCCGGTGGCGATGCCCAAGGGGATCGACCCACTTCGGATGCATCCCGATCACCGGGCGATCCGCGGTCGGTGAGCTACGAAACATTGCCGAAACATTAGGGCAATGGTCGATTAACCGCTTTCCACTAGGCTGCGGCTAGAGCCGCATGCACGTGGTTCTCCAGTACGACACGGCAATTGGAGTTTCGCCAATGTTTAAAGATCCATCCGAAGTCCTGAAATTCATCAAGGACGAAGATGTCAAATTTGTTGACATCCGTTTCACTGATCTTCCCGGTGTGCAGCAGCACTTCAATCTGCCCGCTTCGTCGGTCGATGAGGACTACTTCAAGAACGGACAGCTGTTCGATGGCAGCTCAATCAAGGGCTTCGCCAGCATCGACGAGTCCGACATGCAACTGATCCCTGACATCAGCACCGGATTCATCGACCCCTTCCGCACCGAAAAGACCCTGGTCTTCCTGCACGACATCTACAACCCGCGCAGTGGCGAGATCTACGCCAAGGATCCCCGCCAGACCGCGAAGAAGGCAGAGAAGTACCTCGCCTCCACCGGCATCGCCGACTCCGCCTCGTTCGCCTCCGAAGCCGAATTCTTCATCTTCGATGATGTTCGGTACGAGGTCTCGCAGAACACCAGCTACTACCAGGTCGACTCTGAGGAAGCCGCCTGGAACAGCGGCCGCGAGGAGCTCGGCGGCAACCTCGGAAACAAGATCGGGTACAAGGGCGGCTACTTCCCCGTCAGCCCGACCGACCACCTGACCGACATCCGTGACCAGATCGTTCTGGAGCTCGGCAAGATCGGCTTCGACGTCGAGCGCAGCCACCACGAGGTCGGCACCGCCGGTCAGTGCGAGATCAACTACAAGTACAGCACCCTCGTCGGTGCCGCCGACGATCTGCTCAACTTCAAGTACATCGTGAAGAACACGGCTCTCCGCAACGGGAAGACCGCGACGTTCATGCCGAAGCCCCTCTTCGGCGACAACGGTTCGGGCATGCACACCCACCAGGCCCTGTGGCTCAACGGGAAGCCCCTGTTCTACGACGAGAACGGCTATGCAGGTCTGTCCGACATCGCTCGCTGGTACATCGGTGGCATCCTCAAGCACGCTCCGGCGCTGCTGGCTTTCACCAACCCGACCGTGAACTCCTACCACCGCCTGGTCCCCGGCTTCGAGGCCCCGGTCAACCTGGTCTACTCGGCCGGAAACCGCTCTGCGGCTATCCGCATCCCGATCACCGGCACCAACCCGGCTGCCAAGCGCATCGAGTTCCGTGCACCTGACGCCTCCGGCAACCCCTACTTCGCCTTTGCGGCACAGCTCATGGCTGGCCTCGACGGTGTCAAGAACAAGATTGAGCCCCACGAGCCCGTGGATAAGGACCTCTACGAGCTGCCCCCCGAGGAGGCCAAGCTCATCCCGCAGGTTCCCGGGTCGCTTGACAAGGTGCTGGATGCTCTCGAAGAGGATCACGACTTCCTCACCGCAGGCGATGTCTTCACGAGCGATGTCATCGATTCCTGGCTCACTCTGAAGCGCGACACCGAGCTGGCTCCGCTGGCTCAGCGTCCGCACCCCTTCGAGTACCAGCTCTACTACGGCTGCTGATACTCCCTCAGACTGGGGCCGCCTTGGTGCTTTGTCACCGGGGCGGCCCCGCTGTCATTTCTGGGCCGGAGGTCGATCGATAAACAACCGCTCGAAGACCCGGCGAGAGCGACGCGTCACCGCCAAATAGTGATTGACCAGCTCCTGAGAATGGGTTGGAGGGATCCCCAATACACCGGCGACCCCGTCTAACAGGGC
>JAKVJE010000011.1 GCA_022487185.1 Microbacteriaceae bacterium | reverse complement strand
CCGCCACGGCCAGCGGGAGCCGGGTGTTCTGGAGTCCTCGCAGCAGGCCGGTGGCGGCCAGGGCCATCAGCTGCGGGGTGAGCCCCAGCAGCGAGATGCGCAGATATCCGGTGGCTGCGGTGGACACCGGGCCGGTGCCCCCGAGCATCCGGGCGACCGTTCCGGCCGCCGCCTCCCCGCAGGCGGTCAGGACCAGTCCCAGCCCGCCCGCCAGCCAGATCCCGGTCCACCCCGCCCTCACTGCGGCCGCCCGATCCCCCGCCCCGAGGAGACGCGCCACGGCCGGAGTGGTCGCGTATGCGAGGAAGATCATCAGCCCAACCGTCGCGTTGAGCACCGCCCCTGAGATCGACAGCGCTCCCAGCTGAACTGACCCCAGATGCCCCACGATGGCGGTATCGCAGAGCACGAAGAGCGGCTGGGCGGCCTCCGCGCCCAGGGCGGGGAGGGCCAGCGTCAGGATGCGATGGTCCCGCTCCCTCGCCACGGCTGGCTCCCCGGGAGTTCGGGCGGCGGAGGGCCGGGTCATGCGGCCGTCAGATCGGGGGTGCGCACATCCACCAGATCCAGGTCAGAGGCCCATCCGGGCAGGCCGCGATGGGTCCGGGTGAACAGCAGCATTGTGGCGCTGACGAGGACGAACAGTATGAACAGTATCGGGAAGGGCCCGCTCCTCGGCGCCCACAGCAGCACAAGGAACCCCCCGGGGCCGGTCAGCAGCTTCACTGGGCGCGCCGCCCAGGCGGGCCACCGCCCCTTCCTGCCCCGGAGCAGCACGATCCCCTCTCCGAGGGTGCGCGAACCCGCCAAGATACTCACGGCCTGCCCGGCGAACGGGACCCCGAAGAAGACAAGGGTCTCAGCTTCCGGCGGGAAGGCGCTGATCGTGCCCCCGGCAGCGACTATCCACAGCCGTGCCCCGAGCACCAGCAGCCCGCCACCCAGGAGCATGAGCAGGAGGTCGCATCCCACCGCCAGTCCCACCCGCCAGAGGGTGACCCGGGTTCCATCAGGATGGCGGCACCCCCGCCAGGTCAGGGGGATGGAGAGCAGAGATCCGAGCACCGCCCCGGCGGTGTTGGCCGCCAGGTCGTCCACGTCGAACACCCGGTACGCGCACGAATAGATGCCCCACACCCCGGTGAGCTGCGTGGTCTCGATGAACAGCGAGAGCGCGAACCCGATCCCCAGTGCCCAGGGCCACCCACGGCCCCAGAACCAGCGCACCAGGGCCCCCAGCGGAAGGAACAGCGCCACATTCAGCACGACCTGCAGAAGCGCTGGATTCACGGCCAGCTCCCGCAGCGTGGCGTGCGGGTAGTCGGCGATGATGAGCACGCTCCCGAGCGGATGGAGCTGTGCGCCCGTGCAGTGTGCCAGCTGCCGGTGAGCCGGCAGGGGGAGCAGCGTATAGGTCAGCAGCGCCACCCCATAGATGGCCGCCGCGAACCATCCCACGATGCGCAGGGCGCCGAGTCGGCCATCCCTACGATAGGCCAGAGCCACCAGCGGGACGAAGGCCACCACCATCCCGGCACTGCCGATCAGGATCGCCAGGATGCCCGGGGTCAGAATGGGGCCCACCACGCTTAGCGGTGCTCGAATGGGCAGCGCAGCGTGGCCCTGCCGATGCCGTGCAGGAAGAGCTGGAAGCCGAGGTTCGCGGGGGTCGCATCGGCCGGGAGGCCGAGCCGTTCCACATCGAGGGCATGCACCGCGAACCAGTAGTTGTGCGGGCCATGGCCTGCGGGGGGATT
This sequence comes from Microbacteriaceae bacterium, assembly GCA_022487185.1. Lineage (GTDB taxonomy): Bacteria > Actinomycetota > Actinomycetes > Actinomycetales > Microbacteriaceae > JAKVJE01. The sequence continues at coordinate 30,571 of JAKVJE010000011.1, read as the reverse complement.
GGCCCCCGCGAATGCGGTGCTGCGGGAGTCGTTCCGCAGCGGCGTCCCTGGGAGGGGACCCCCGTTCCCGGCCCCCTCTGGAAGCTCTGTGACGGCCAGCGGAATATCCGCCACCGCCCAGTGCCAGAATCCACTTCCCGTGGGGGCATCGGGGTCATACGCGGTCACCGCGAACGAACGGGTCGATGCAGGGAACCCGGACCAGCTGAGCTGGGGGGAGAGCTCCTTGCCGCCCTGTGCGGCGGCGACCTGGGCGAGGGGGAGGGGGCTCCCATCCACCAGCTCGGTGCTCGTGAGGAAGAAGCGGGGAAGGGCAGGCAGCCCAGCATAGGGATCGCGACTCATGGGCCCATGCTATGCCGCAACGTGGGCCTGGCCTACCCTGGTGAGCATGACAGACAGCTCCACCGATTTCCCAGATGCCCGCCCCCAGGACGATCTGTACCTGAGTGTCAATGCCCCGTGGCTGCGCCAGACCCAGATCCCCGATGATCGGGCCCGCTACGGAGAGTTCCTCCTGCTCGCCGAAGGGGCGGAACAGGCCGTTCGGGAGATCGTGGAGGAGGCTGCGGCCGACCCGGCTGCGGTGGGAGACCGTGCTCGGTACGGGGCGGCCTTCGCCAGCTTCATGGACGAGGCAGAGGTGGAGCGGAGGGGCCTGACCCCGATTGCTCCGGCGCTTCGGGATGCGGATGCGGTGCAGAGCGTCCCCGAGCTCGTCGAGACGGTCGGCCGACTGGAGGAGGAGGGGGCTTCCGGCTTCTTCGGGGCCTTCGTCGACACCGATCCGGGGCATCCGGAGCGCTACATCGTGTTCCTCACGCAGGGGGGACTTGGGCTGCCCGACGAGTCCTACTACCGCGAGGAGAGTTTTGCTGGGGTCCGGAAGGAATACCGTGCCCACCTGGAGCGCATGTTCAGCCTGGCAGGGATTGAACGGCCGGGGGCTCGCGCCGACGAGGTTCTGGCCCTGGAGACGAAACTTGCCGCAACCCACTGGGATCGGGTCGCCAACCGGGAGATCGACAAGATCTACAATCTGCGCTCCTTCGCGCAGTTGCAGCACTTGACGCCCGCGCTCGATTGGGAGCGCTATCTGGCCGCCGCACGTCTTCCGAGGGCGGCCTTCGATGAAGTGGTGGTCGCACAGCCCTCCGCGTTCGAGGGGCTCTCCGCACTGCTGGTCCCAGAGGAACTGCCGGCATGGCGGTCCTGGCTTCTGGCCCAGGTACTCCACGGGGCTGCGGCGCTCCTGCCGCGCGCCTTCTCGGAGGAGAATTTCTCCTTCTACGGCAGGACCTTGATGGGGACCCCGGAGCAGCGTCCGCGCTGGAAGCGTGCGGTGGGCTTCGTCGAGGGCGGCCTGGGCGAGGCCGTCGGCCGTGAGTATGTCCGTCGGCATTTCCCCCCCGAGGCCAAGCAGCGCATGGATGCGCTCGTGGGTACTCTGATCGAGGCATACCGGGCGTCGATCACGGCCCTTGAGTGGATGGGTCCGGAGACCCGGACCCGTGCGCTGGAGAAGCTCGACCGGTTTACCCCGAAGATTGGCTACCCCAGCCGCTGGCGGGACTACTCCGCACTGACCCTCGATCCGGCCGATCTGTGGGGCAATGCGCGGGCCCTGGGACGGTTCGAGACAGAGCGGGAGTTTGCGAAGATCGGACGTCCGGTCGACCGCGACGAATGGTTCATGACGCCCCAGACAGTGAATGCGTACTACAACCCCGGCATGAATGAGATCGTGTTCCCGGCGGCGATCCTGCAGCCCCCCTTCTTCGACCCGGAGGCCGATGATGCGCAGAACTATGGCGCGATCGGGGCCGTCATCGGTCACGAAATCGGGCATGGGTTCGACGATCAGGGCTCCAAGTACGACGGCACCGGTGCCCTGCACGATTGGTGGACGGAGGCCGATCGCACCCGGTTCCGCGAGCTCACGGAACGCCTTGTGGCCCAGTATTCGGCCCTCGAGCCCCTCGATGCCCCAGGGCATCGGGTCAACGGACAGCTCACCCTGGGCGAGAACATCGGAGACCTCGGCGGTCTTGCCATCGCATGGAAGGCCTACACTGCCACCCTGGACGGGAGCCCCGCCCCAGTGATCGGTGGGCGCACCGCGGGCGAGCGCTTCTTCCTGGCCTGGGCGCGGGTCTGGTGCGAGAAGCGGCGCACTGAGGAGGCGGTGCGGCTGCTGACCATCGACCCGCACTCGCCCAACGACCTGCGCTGCAACCAGATCGCCAAGAACCTCGACGCATTCCATGAGGCCTTCGGGGTGCATCCCGGTGACGGGATGTGGATGGATCCCGCCGACCGTGTGAGCATCTGGTAAACCGCATCCCACACCCCGATACCCGGTTCGGGCCTCGGGGTGTGGGAAACACCCAGGCAACAGAGCCGGAATAAGCTGTCGTTATGGCGGATCTGTTCACAGGCTATGACGCCCATGCGCGCACCGCCGGGGGGACGCAGAGTGCCTGGGACGAGATGTTTGTCGAATCGGACCGGCCGCGCGATACCTACCGGCGCATCTTCGACGCGCTCGCGGAGATGACACTGGAGGAGCTCAAAGGGCGAACCGATGAGCTCGCGAACTCCTACCTTGCCCAGGGCGTGACCTTCGACTTCGCCGGTGAGGAGCGCCCGTTTCCGCTGGACTCCATCCCTCGGGTCATCGATTCGGGGAGCTGGGAGGTCCTGGACCGGGGCGTGCAGCAGCGTGTCCGGGTGCTGGAGGCTCTCCTCGCCGACGTGTACGGCCCACAGCGGGCGATCTCAGATGGGGTGATCCCGGCCCATCTGGTCGCGTCGTCGAAGAACTATCTGCACTGCGCGAGTGCCGTGGTCCCGCCGAATGGCGCCCGGTGCCAGGTCAGCGGAATTGATTTGATCCGCGATTCCCGGGGCGACTGGCGGGTGCTGGAGGATAACGTCCGTATCCCTTCGGGTGTGAGCTATGTGCTCTCGAACCGGCGGGTGATGGCACAGACGCTCCCGGAGCTGTTTTCGCAGATGCGCATCAAACCGATCGGCGACTATCCGGTGCATCTCCTGCAGGCGCTGCGGGCTGCGGCCCCGGAGGGGGTGGACGATCCGAGAATCGTGGTGCTCACCCCGGGCGTGTTCAACTCCGCGTACTTCGAGCACACCCTGCTGGCGCGGCTGATGGGCGTGGAGCTGGTCGAGGGGCGGGACCTGTTCTGCTCCAAGGGGCGGGTGTGGATGCGCACCACCACCGGTCCGGAGCGGGTGGATGTGATCTACCGCCGGGTCGACGACGATTTTCTGGACCCGTTGCAGTTCCGTGCCGATTCGGTGCTCGGGGCTCCGGGGCTGATGACCGCGGCCCGGCTGGGGCATGTGACGCTCTGCAACGCGGTGGGCAACGGCGTCGTGGATGACAAGCTGGTGTACACGTATATGCCCGAGCTGACCCGGTACTTCCTGGGGGAGGAACAGATTATCCCCAATGTGCGCAGCTGGAGGCTCGAGGATCCCGGCGCTCTGGAAGAGGTGCTGGACCGCCTCGACGAGCTGGTACTCAAGCCGGTCGACGGGGCCGGCGGGAAGGGCCTGGTGGTGGGGCCTCAGGCGAGCCGTTCCGAGCTGGAGACGCTCCGGGCCAAGCTGATCGCCGATCCCCGGGGATGGATCGCCCAGCCGGTGGTGCAACTCTCGACCGTCCCCACCGTCGTCGAGGGCGGGGTGGGGCCGAGACATGTGGATCTGCGCCCCTTCGCGGTCAACGACGGCTCCGGGGTGTGGGTCCTCCCAGGGGGACTCACCCGGGTGGCGCTTCCCGAGGGGACCCTGGTTGTGAACTCGTCACAGGGCGGCGGGTCGAAGGACACCTGGGTGGTCGAGGACCGGGCTGCTCCGGGGCCGGCCACCGACGTCCGCGCGTTGGTCGCCCAGCAGGCGGCTCCCCGCGCTCCGCTGCCCGCCTCGGCCCCGGAGGTGGCGCGCCAGGACGCCGGTGGGCTCTCCGGCCAGCAGCAGCAACAACAACAGGGGCGCATGGGGAGGCGGATGCCATGCTGAGCCGAATCGCGGAAAGCCTGTTCTGGATCGGCCGGTATGTGGAGCGGGCCGACGGAACCGCCCGCATCCTCGACGTCTATCTGCAGCTCCTGCTGGAGGACCCCTGGATCGACGAGGACAGTGCGTGCCATGCGCTCCTCGCGGTGATGGGGGACGATGTGGATGCGGCCAGCCCGCTCACGCGGGCGGATGTGTTTGCAACGCTGGCCGCCGACCAGTCCCATCCCGCGTCGATCGCTTCTTCGCTCCGCTCGGCCCGGGAGAACGGGCGTCGGGCACGGGAGGTCATCAACACAGAGCTCTGGGAGTGCCTGAACGCCACCAAGGTGCATATGCCCCGGCACCTCTCCATCGAGCGCGCCCACGACTTCTTCACCTGGGCTCGGGAGCGTGCGGCGCTCGCGGTCGGGATCACGGAATCTTCCTCCAACCGGGACGATGCGTTCCTGTTCTTCACGCTGGGGCGCTCTCTGGAGCGGGCGGATATGACGGCGCGGCTTCTGGCGACCCGGACCCTGACGGAGGCCTCGGGCCCGAGCTGGACGGCCATCCTGCGCTCCGTGGGCGCCTATGAGGCGTTCCTGCGCACGTACCAGGGGTCCCCGGCCCTGGCCCGGGCCGCGGAGTTCCTCCTGCTGGATCGGCTGTTCCCCCGTTCGATCCAGTTCTCGGTGAACCGGGCCCTCGAATGCCTGCGGCAGCTCTCCCCGGTCCAGAGTCGCGTCGGGGTCCCCGGCGGGGCCCGGCGGGCGCTCGGGCGGATCTCTTCGGAGCTGGAGTATCGCGGGGTCGAAGAGATCCTGGACGATCTGCCCGCCCAGATGCAGCACCTGCAGGCGGCATTGAACGAGGCGAGCATCGCCATCCGCCAGCGGTATTTCCCCACGAATCCGATGCCCAGCTGGGTGGGGGGAGCGGCGACATGAGCAGACTGCGCATCGTGCACACGACCGGCTTCCGATATGCGGGGGAGGTGGCAGCCTCCTATAACGAGGCGCGGATGCTGCCCCAGACCTCGGGTCCGCAGCTGGTCCTGGAGGCCCACCTGGACATCCAGCCGCAGGCGAGTGTGCTGACCTATCAGGACTACTGGGGAACGCGGGTGAGCGCCTTCGAGCTGTTGGCGCCCCACGACCATCTGACCCTGACCGCGACCTCGCTGGTCGAGGTGCAGGAGCGCCCGCGTCCGGCGGTGGAGCTGGGGTGGGAGGAGATCGCCGCGCTCGCAGGCCGCCAGGTGTCGATCATGCAGCAGCTGGAGCAGACCGACCGCACCCGGCCCGACCCGGAGGTGGTACGTCTGGCCCGGGAGGCCGCCGAAGGGGCTTCTCCCGGGGTTGCCGCGGAGCGGATCTGCCGGGTACTCGGGGAGCGAATCGACTATGTGCCGGGGGCCACCTCGGTGCATTCGCGGGCGGTGGATGCGTGGCGCACGGGCGCCGGCGTGTGCCAGGACATCGCCCATATCGCGATCGGGGCCCTGCGGGCGGTGGGCATCCCCGCGCGATATGTGTCGGGGTATCTGCATCCGGACGTGGATGCGCCAGTTGGAGTCCCGGTGGTCGGGGAGTCTCATGCGTGGGTGGAGTGGTTCACCGGGGACTGGGTGGGCTTCGATCCCACGAACCATAAGCCGGCGGGGAGCAGCCACGTGGTGGTCGGCCGCGGCCGCGACTACGACGATGTCTCTCCGTTGCGCGGAGTCTATGCGGGGCCCTTTGCGGCCGAACAGTTCGTCAGTGTTGAGATCACGCTGATGGATTCATCCGCTCGGGGAGGGGTGGCGGGCAGGTAGGCTGGGGCCTATGCATGGTGAATACAAGGTGCCCGGTGGCAAGCTGGTCGTCGTTGACCTCGACGTCACCGATGGGCACATCCGCAATTTCCATCTCGCAGGGGATTTCTTCCTCGAGCCCGACGATGCGCTCGACGCGATCAATGCGGCCATCGACGGCCTGAGTGCGAATGCCCCGACCGAGTCCATCACTCGCGCGATCGAGTCGGCGCTGCCTAAGGATGCGGTGCTGCTCGGGTTCAGCCCGGAGTCGGTCGCGGTGACGATCCGCCGGGCCATCACCCGGGCGACGACCTGGCAGGACTACGACTGGCAGCTGCTGCGCCTCGGCTCCCTGCCGCCCCGCATGCACTTGGCGCTCGACCAGGTCCTCACCGAGGAGGTTGGGAAGGGGAATCGCGCTCCGACGCTGCGGTTCTGGGATTTCTCCGACCCCGCGGTCGTGATCGGGTCCTTCCAGTCGGTGCGCAACGAGGTCGACCAGGAGAATGCGAAGAAGTACGGCATCGAGGTCGTCCGCCGCATCACCGGGGGCGGCGCGATGTTCATGGAGAAGGATGCGATCGTCACGTACTCCATCCATGCGCCGGCCGAGCTGGTGCAGGGCATGAGCATCGAGAATTCCTATGCGTTCCTCGACGACTGGGTTCTGGACGGGCTGCGCTCGCTCGGTCTGCATGCCGAGTACCAGCCGCTGAACGATATCGCCACCGACAAGGGCAAGATCGGCGGGGCGGCACAGAAGCGGCTTGCGAACGGCGGGGTGCTCCACCATGTGACCATGAGCTACGACATGGATGCGGACAAGATGGTGCAGGTGCTCCGGATCGGGCGCGAGAAGCTCAGCGATAAGGGCATCAAGTCGGCCAAGAAGCGTGTCGATCCGCTGCGCTCCCAGACCGGGATGAGCCGTCAGGACATCATCGAACACCTCATCGATACATTCCGCGACGAGCATGGACTGGTGGAGGGCACGCTCACCGACGAGGAGCGGGACCGGGCCCAGTGGCTGGTGGATCACAAGTTCAGCTCCGACGAGTGGCTGTATCGCGTTCCGTGAAGCTCCCCGAGCTCTCTGAGGGGAGGGGACTGCTCTTCGAGGGTGAGAACTCGGCGATCCTCGCGGGACTTCCCGAGGGCACCTTCCAGGTCGCCTATCTGGACCCGCCCTTCAACACGGGGGTGCGCCAGCGCGCCCACCGGGAGCGCGCCCGACCGGATGTGGACGGGCGGCCCGGGTTCCAGGGGCGCACCTACGCGATCGAGCAGCAGCCCGAGCGATCCTACGGGGACCGTTTCGACGACTACCGGGCGTTCCTGATGCCCCGGGTGGCGCGCGCTTGGAGCCTGCTCTCCGACACGGGCACGCTGTATCTGCACCTGGACTACCGAGAGGCCCACTACGCGAAGGTGTGGACCGATGAGCTCGTCGGCCGGGAGCATTTCCTGAACGAGATCATCTGGGCCTATGACTACGGGGGCCGAACCCGCCGGCGCTGGCCCCCGAAACATCAGACGATCCTGGTGTACGTGAAGGATCCCAAAGGGTATTTCTTCGATACCGAGGAGGTCGATCGGGAGCCCTACATGGCCCCTGGCCTGGTGACCCCGGAGAAGGCGGCCCGGGGCAAGCTGCCCACGGATGTCTGGTGGCACACGATCGTGGCGACCTCGGGCCGGGAACGCACCGGGTACCCCACCCAGAAGCCGGAGGGCATCGTGCGGCGGATGGTGGCGGCCTCGAGCCGCCGGGGTGACTGGGTGCTGGATCCCTTCGCGGGGTCGGGGACGACGGGGGCGGTGTGCGCGGCGCTGGGCCGACGGTTTGTGCTCGCCGAGCAGAATCCGGAGGCCTGGCCGATTATCCGCGGCCGTCTCGGGGAGGCGCTGGTCTCCACGGCGGATGCGGCCTAGCCGCGTCCGACGGCCCGCACCCAGCTGCGCAGCATGCCCGGGATCTCGGAGTCGGACACCGAGGTGTCCGTGTTGTCTTCCCCGTTGTGCTCCCAGAGTCCCTGCACCTTGCGCTGCTGTGCGGTCAACGCGGTACCGCCGGTCACCGGATAGTCGCCGGTACTGGGCAGGCGTCGCTGCGCCTTCCGGGTGAGGAGGGCGTCGATGAACCGTTTTGCCTGGTTGACGTGGGTGGCGGTGTCGAGGATCCCGGCGTACGACGTCCGACGTGTGCAGGTGGAGCCGATCGTCCGGGACGCGGGCACCTTGGCCCGGGTCGGAGAGAGGACCCGGATGGGGGTAGTTGCGGTCACCGCTCCTGCCGGATCCGCATCGCTGGACACCTGGAGGCCGTTGGCTCCGAGGGCCTGCCAGTAGTGCTGCCAGGAACCGGTCCCGGTGGAGTCGACATGTGCATTCGCGGTCAGGACGAAGGTGAGCCCCGCGGAGGAGCGCCTGGGGTCGGGGAGGGTCAGCTGCCCTCGGTATCGGGACCGGGTCAGATCCTGCAGGGTGCGGGGGTGCGTTGCCGCAGACGTCGTGGCACATACGTAGTCGTAGGAGGTGGCGGTGAGACGGTTGCTGCGCACATAGGGGAAGTCGATGGCCCCCTTCCCGGAGTTGGTGGAGGTGTAGGGCAGGAGGTGCCGGCTCTCCCCGAGCTCCGCGGTGTTCGGAGCCGGCAGCCCCAGGGCGAGATCTCCGCGGGCCCGTCCCTCCCGGACGCGCTGGGCGAGTTGAAGATCGGTGCCGGCGGTCCGCACCCGCACCGAGATTCCGGTCTGCGCGGTGAAGTCCCGGAGGGTCTGCTGCGGGAGGGGGGTGCCCTTGGCCACGAGCACCGTGAGGGTCGAGGCCTGAGACTGGGGTGGCGCCCCGGCGGCGCAGCCGCTCAGGGCGAGGGTAACAAGTCCACCGACGGCGGCTAGGCGCAGCGAGTGTCTCGTCCGCATCGGGCCTCCAGTATCTGACCGCAGTGTAGCAGCGGTGGTTTCAGGAGCGCGGGACCTGCACCCGCAGCGCCTGGGCGAGGGTTCGGCACTCCAACCGCACGGCCCGGCCGACGGGATCGCCATCCACCTCGACCTCGCGGGGAGATTCCAGGGAGATGGTGACAGTGGGGCCCTGGGCGTAGGAGAGGGCCCGGAGTTTCCGGGTCCCCGCAAGCTGGATCAGCGCTTTCCCGGCCGGTGTACGGCGGAGATGGTGCTCCACGACGATGCGCCGCAGTATGCCGACCCAGTCACGGAGCCGGCGGGGAGACAGGGACAGCACGTCCAGGGTGCCGTCGTCGATCCGGGCATCTGGCACGAGCAGGACGTTCCCCGGCAGGTACCCGCAGTTGCAGACGAGCGTGGTGGCGGCCCGGGTGCGCTGGGCGGGGTGTCCGGCAACCTCGATGGTCGTCGTGGCATTCTGGGTACGTCCCAGGACCCGCGCCCCCGCCAGGATGTAGCCGATCCAGCCGAAGAGCCGCTTTTCGGTGGATGTGGTCCGGGCCATGATCTCGGCATCCACCCCGACGCCGGTGGCCACCAGGAAGGTGTGCGTGGTGCGGGTCCCGCCCGTGTCGGTCAGGACCGCCTCCCCGAGATCGACGGCCCGGGTCGTCCCGGAGAATGCGGTTTCGACCATTCGGGGAAGGCCGACCACCTTGATCCCGAGGTTTCTGGCGAAGACGTTCCCGGTGCCCTGAGGCAGAATCCCGAGGGGAATCTCGCTCTCGGCCAGGACCGCCGCCACGGCGCGGATGGTTCCGTCCCCGCCGGCGGCGAGCACGAGGTCGGCCCCTGCGTCCAGGGCCTTCCCTGCGGCTTGCTCTCCGGGATCCGACACGCTGGTTTCGAACCAGCTGGTGGATGCCCAGCCGGACTCCTCCGCGCACCGGTCGATCACTGGTTTGAGCCTGGCTCGAGCGATCTTGGCCGGGTTATAGACCACTGCGGCGTGGCGGTTCTCGGTATTCGGCATGCTCTCAGACTACTGGTCGTTGTTCCGGCTGCTTCGGAGCGGCCTCACAGCCGCATCCGCCGGGTATCCTGGTGGGGTGATTGATGTTGAGATTCTGCGATCAGCTCCGGAGACGGTCCGTGCCAGTCAGCGCGCCAGAGGCGCCGACGAGGGGGCGGTGGACCGGGCCCTCTCCGCCGACACCGCCCGCCGTCAGGCCATCACGCGATACGACGGGCTGCGGGCTGAACAGAACCGGGCAGGTCGGGCCGTGTCGCAGGCGCCGGCCGCGGAGCGGGCCGAACTGGTGGCGCAGGTGCGGCATCTCGCCGCCGATGTGAAGGCGGCCGGGGCCGAGGTGCGCACCGCCGAGGAGGCGTTCATCACTGCCCTCCGGGCCATTCCGAACCTGATCGGGGAGGGCGTGCCCTCCGGTGGCGAGGACGACTTTGAGGTGCGCGAGCAGGTCGGGACGCCCCAGGAGTTCGACTTCACGCCCCGGGATCACGTGGAGCTCGGCGAATCACTGGGGATGTTCGACCTGGAGCGCGGGGCGAAGGTCGCCGGAGCCCGGTTCTATTACCTGAAGGGCTGGGGCATGCGCCTGCAGCTGGCCCTGCTCACCATGGGGCTCGATCAGGCCGTGGAGAATGGCTTCACCCCGATGATGACCCCGACGATTGTGAACCCGGAGGTGATGCGTGGGACGGGCTTCCTGGACTCGCACGCCGACGAGATCTATCACCTAGACGCCGACGATCAGTACCTGACGGGTACGAGCGAGGTCGCGCTGGCCGGCTACCACGCCGACGAGATCCTGAATCTCTCGGCCGGGCCGCTGCGGTACGCGGGCTGGTCTACCTGCTATCGGCGGGAGGCCGGGTCGGGCGGAAAGGACACCCGTGGCATCCTGCGGGTGCACCAGTTCGACAAACTGGAGATGTTTGTGTACACGACCCCGGATCAGGCGGTTGCGGAGCACGAGCGGCTTCTGGCTTGGCAGCAGGAGATGCTCGCCAAGTGCGAGCTCTGCTATCGCGTGATTGTCACGGCGGCCGGAGACCTGGGATCCTCGGCGGCGAAGAAGTACGACTGCGAGGCCTGGGTGCCGACGCAGGGGCGGTTCCGGGAACTCACGAGCACTTCGAACTGCTCCACCTTCCAGGCCCGGCGCCTGAACATCCGCTATCGGGACAGCCAGGGTACGTCTCGGGCCGCTGCGACGCTCAACGGCACCCTGGCGACCACCCGGTGGATCGTGGCGCTGCTGGAGCAGCATCAGAACGCGGATGGGAGCGTCCGGGTGCCGAAGGCGCTGCAACGGTACCTGGGCATCGACGTTATCCCACCCCTGCAGGGGTAGATCGTTTGATGAGTACGTCCAGTACCGGTGCGTTTCCCCTGACTGAATCGATCTCGGTGTTGCCCGAGGAGCGCGATGATGGGCGCTGGCTCATCGCGGTGGACCTCGACGGCACCACGGTGGATGCCGATAACCGAGCCTCCGACCGGGTCCGGCGGGCGGTCTCCGCGGCCCAGTCCGCGGGGCATATGGTCATCATCGCCAGCGGCCGCCCGATCTCGGGAGTGCTCCCGGTGGCCGATCAGCTGGAGCTGCGCTCGCCGTATGCGGTGTGCTCGAACGGGGCGATTGTCATCGGGCTCAACGAGGCCGCTCGGGGGGCACGGTATCGGATCGTGGATATGACCACATTCGATCCTGCTCCGGTGATCGAGACGATCGTTCCCCACCTCCCGGATGCCCGATTCGCCGTGGAGGACGGGGATGCCGGGTACCGGTTCTCCAGGCCGTTCCTGGCCGGCACCTTCGGGGCCCCGATCGCGGAGGTCTCGCTGGAGGACTTGGAGTCCCGACCCGTGACGCGGGTCATCGTGGTCTCGCCGAGCCATGACGACAACCTGGATGAGTTTTTACGCATCGTGGAGGATATCGGCCTGCACCAGGTGAGCTATTCAGTGGGGTGGACGGCGTGGCTGGATATTGCCCCGCACGGGGTCAATAAGGCGACGGCCCTGGAGAAGGTCCGGCGCCGGGTCGGCATCCCGCGGTCCCGCGTCCTCGTGGTCGGTGATGGGTACAACGACATTGAGATGCTGGAGTGGGCCTCGCAGGAAGGGCTCGGGGCGGCCATGGGCCATGCGGATGCGGAGGTGCGCGCCCATGCGAACCTGCTCGTCGGGGATCTGGAGCACGATGGCGTAGCGGAAGCCCTGGAGGTGGTTCGTCGGGCCTGAGATAGGGGGCTGCTCCAGCCTTTGGGCCCCCTCGTGCGCTAGGTTCGGCTACGATAGTGCTGTTGCGCCGTGCGCGTCCTGGAGAGGTGTCCGAGCGGCCGAAGGAGCTTGTCTTGAAAACAAGTGAGGCGAAAGTCTCCCTGGGTTCGAATCCCAGTCTCTCCGCCAGGGTGATTTTCATATATCTGGGGTGAAACTACAGGGTGAAATGTCATCATTATGTCCGAATATCTCAGCAGTAGTACACATATATGTGACATTGATTCCGGATCATCCGTATAGTGGTTTACATCATCTATACGGAAACGAAGAACTATATCCACAGCATCTTTTTCAGCTATTGTAAAGTTTTCTCATTTAGGATATAGATATTGTTACCGACTCAATCACGACACGTTTCAATGCGGGAGAACAAATAATGACTGAACGCTTTGTCAATGGTCATGAGGCCGTGCGTATGAGCGGCTTCTCTCTTACGAAGTTCACTTCTTCGAAGACGCGGGCACTTCTTGAGCAGCACGGTGGAAGCTTCGAGGGGAAAGCCTCAAACTGGCGTATTCCGGTGGGTGCCCTTCCTCTTCTGGGAACCCCCCGTTCACGTCGCTCGGCTGTCAAGGTCGTGGCGAAGAGTGATATCGAGCAGATCCGTGCAGAGCTCGCCGCGAGCGAGCAGAAGACTGCCGAGATCCGGGACGAGTACGAGGCTGCCAAGAAAGAGACCCAGCGTCTGCGCCGCACCCTCAAGAATGCAGCGGCGAAGATTATCAAGCAGGCCGAGTCCGAGCAGGCCGCACTCAAGGAACAGCAGCGTCTCGCCGAGCTGCGGCTCGACGAGGCCAAGAAGCTCATTGACGAGGACTAGTCGCCTCGCAGCGAACCCGCAGGGGCCGGGGGGTAGCATACGTCCGGTAATCGGTTCTTCCCCAGGGCGTTGGAGAGGTAATGGGCAGACATCGCAGCGATGAGGCACCCCTGAGCCGGACGGCTCCCGAGGCCGCGGTTCAGCACGCCCGGCGTGCACCCCTGACGGGGGGATGGCGCAGCTGGCTCCGCTGGGCGGCCCTGGGGGTCAGCACGGTATTGGTCATCGCCGTCGGTATGGTTGTGCTGGCGGTCCATGACGTCGCCAAGAACGTCACCTATATCGCGGGATACTCATCGACGGCTAAGCCCGATCTGCGGGCCTATAAAGGTGCCGTCAATCTGCTGCTGATCGGCTCGGACTCCCGGGCCGGGCAGGACAAGTCCTCGTATGGGGACGCCTCCAAGCAGTCGGCCTCGGCGGATGTGATGATCCTCATCCATCTGAACTCGGCGCACACTAACGCGGTGGCGATGAGCTTTCCGCGGGACCTGATGGTTTCGGTTCCGTCCTGCCCGAAGAATGATGGCTCCGGGGAGAGCTATTCGGCGATGTCGAGCGTTCAGCTGAACAGCACGCTGAGCTATGGCGGGGCCTCCTGCACCGCGAAGACCATCGAGTCGCTGACTGGACTCGACATCCCGTTTGTGGCGGAGATCGGCTTCGACGGCGTTGTGGAGATGACGAACGCCGTGGGTGGCGTCTCCGTGTGTGTCACCTCCGATATCAATGACCGGCAGTCCGGCCTGCAGCTCAGTGCCGGCGAACATGTCATCCAGGGGGCGCAGGCGCTGTCATTCCTGCGCGATCGGCACGGTATCGGCGACGGCTCGGATCTGGGGCGGATCAGCGGACAGCAGGTGTACATGGCCTCCCTGGTGCGCAAGCTCCACTCGGAGAAGACGCTGTCGGACCCGGTCAAGGTCTACAAGCTCGCTTCCGCGGCAACCCGGAATATGCAGTTCTCGTCCAACCTGGGCGATGTGTCGACCCTGGCTCAGCTGGCGACGGCGGCAAGTCATATCTCCCTCGAGAACGTGGTGTTTTTGCAGGCCCCGACGGCTGCGGACCCAACGAATTCCAACCGGGTGGTGTTCGACCAGCCTCTGGCCAATCAGCTCTTCGCCAAGCTCAAGGCCGATGAAGTGTTCCAGCTCAGTCCAGCCGCACAGACAGGCGCCGGCTCCGTTGTCGAGGGCAGTGCGTCCGCCTCGGCCTCGGCAGAGTCGGAGACCAGTGCGAGTGCAAGCGCCGAGGCCTCGGCGAGTTCCTCGTATCTCCCCGATTCAGTGCGCGGCCAGACCGCGGCGACGCAGACCTGTGCGAAGGCGCAGAAGTGAGCGATTCCGCCCGGGGTGTGTAAGATACTTCTTCTGTGGGGTTCTTCTCGGAGCACCACGAGGGAACGTCGCATAGTCCGGCTTAGTGCACCACCCTGCTAAGGTGGAGACCCCGGTTTCGGGGTCCGAGGGTTCAAATCCCTCCGTTCCCGCCAGATGTTGCAGGTTGGAACCCTCGGCAAGCGAAAGCTTGTCGGGGGTTCCTTGCTGTTTGGGCCTGGTCTGGCCCTGGTTTTGGCGGAGGACGTGGATGACGCTGCTGATGGGCTCTTCGATCCTGCCGGTGGTTTGGGGTTGCTGGTCGTTGTCGATGGTGATCTCGATGCGCTCAAACATGGCCTGGTTGAGTCGCTGCTTCTCGGCTTTGGAGCATTGGTCGTAGAACGTGCCGGCGTCTTTGAGCAGGTCGAGGACTTGGTCGAGCCGGTCTTCAACCAGGTCGGTGCCGGCGTGGGCACTACGGATCAGCCGGGTGGTGTCGGCGATCTCGGCTTCGATGCGGGCCTGCAGCGGTTTGAGGTCCCCGGCTGGGATGGTGTCGTCGAGGAAGGCTTGGTAGAGCTTGGCCTTCTGTCTGGTGAGTTTCTGAAGTCTGGTCTGCTGCTGGTGGATGAGGGTCTGGTTGTCTTTGAGCACGTCTTGGAGCTGCTGGTGCAGGATGGGCCGGAGCTCGTCGATGAACTTGTCGCTGAAGCTGACGTGGGTGTGCCAGATGCGGCTGACCTTGTGTTCGATCACCTGTGGGCGCAGGTAGGGAAGGGGGCAGGCCCGGTTGCGGCCGGTGTGCCGGGCCAGGCAGAACAGGTACGGGTAGGTGCCACCTTTGCCGTGGGAGTAGCCGAAGCCGATCCTGGCCCCGCAGTGTCCGCAGAATAGAGTTCCCTTCAGATAGTGGTCGTGTTTCCAGGACCGATCCCCGGCCAGTCGGCGATTGGCGCGGACGTGCTGCACCTGGAACCATAGTTCGGGGTTGATCAGGGGCGGATGGGCGCCGTCGTAGATGACACCCTTGTGGACCAGCTTGCCCATGTAGTACGGGTTGGCCAGCAGCCGGTGGATCTGGGCCTCGGACAGGGGCCGGCTGGCGTAGCAGCGGGTCTGCCGGCTCCTGAGGCCGCGCTGGGCCAGGGCGGCGGTCAGGCGGGCGATACTGCACTCACCGGCCGCATAGGTAACGTAGGCCCACTGGATGAACGGGGCCCGCTCGGGGTCGATGGCGATGCCCTTGATGTCGCGGCCGTTGACCCGCTGAATGGTATTGAGGTAGCCGATCGGGGCCACCCCGATGGTGCCGCCGTTCTTGATCTTCTGCTCCATCCCCTTCTTGGCTTCGTTGCTCAAGTTGCGGGAGTAGAACTCGGCGATGGTGGCCATGATGCCGTGCATGAGCATGCCTGATGGGCTCTCATCGATCTGCTCACTTGTCGAGACCAGCAGGGCACCAGCCTGGTGGATCGTGAGCCCGATGGTGACGTCATCGAACCGGTC
Source organism: Microbacteriaceae bacterium (assembly GCA_022487185.1). Classification (GTDB taxonomy): domain Bacteria; phylum Actinomycetota; class Actinomycetes; order Actinomycetales; family Microbacteriaceae; genus JAKVJE01. The sequence continues at coordinate 14,883 of JAKVJE010000011.1, read as the reverse complement.
CCGGGCCAGCCGGTCGAGTTTGTGGACGATGACGTAGCCCACCCCGCCCTGTTTGATGCGCTCCAGCATGGCCTGCAGGCCTGGCCGGTCAGCTGATCTGGCTGAGGCCCCGGCGTCGACGAACTCCTCGGTCTGCTCACAACTGAGTTCCCGGGCTTTCCTCAGGCAGGCGGCTCGTTGGGCTGGAATGGAGTAGCCCTCGGCTTCCCCATTCTTGTGGGCTTGGCGGGAAGTGGACACGCGCAGGTAGATGAGGGCAGTGGCAGAGACGGGCTCGTCGGGCAAGGCGACGGGCCGACTGGTCTCCCGGCGATGGTGGGCGACAACGGGCTGATAGTTGATGGCTGTGTGACTCACGAGGACCTCCTTTCTGCCCTACGTGTTCATAGGGTGTCTTGGATGGTCGCTCTTCTGGCCAAAACAATCAAGTCCTTGTTACCACACAGCCCTGCTCGACGCGACGGTTAGTTACGGGGGTGAAATGGCGAAAACAGTGTGCCGAATGTTGCTGATGTGAAATAAGCAACAGATGGATTTGTCCGGGGCTCTCGGAGTTGTCGTGGCAGTGACTGGGTGCACCGAAAGCGGTAGAGGTCAGGCGGCAGAGAGTGTGCCCTCAATGTTGAGGAACCAGCAGACCCATGAAGTGACCCCAAAGCGGGGGTCAGTCACGCCCCTGCCTAGCCGCATGTTCCCCGGAACCGGGCCGGATATGCGGGTCAAATCAGGCGAGCGAAACGATCAGCGGACGACCGGGCTTGGTCTCTTGGTCAGAGCACACGTACTATCATAAAACACATGCTTATAGGATAATTAACCACCATCTTCATAGCGAAGATACGCCTTAGGAAGGATCCGTAGGGTTGTTTCTGGCAGAAGTCCTTTTGTTGCTCATTGGTCTGAGGCCCCCGCAAGTCGTAGTGGCAGTGCAAGAATGCTCAACCCAGGTCGGACGAACTAGAAACAATAAAGGATATATGATATCTTAAGAACATATGTCAGCCCTCGAACTTGAGCTATACCCAAATGAGATACAAGAGGATCCATCCTATCTCACCGATCAGTTGATCACGTATCTGGGTAATAAAAGGTCGTTAGTTTCGCAACTGAATCGGTGTTTTATACGTGTTCAGAATGCACTTAACGGACGTCCCATTCGGGCTGTTGATTTATTCTCTGGATCCGGTGTTGTCTCCCGTGTACTCAAACAGTACGCGTCATATGTGCTCGCAAATGATCAAGAACCATACGCCGAGACTATATCCAAGTGTTATTTGGCAAACCATGCTGATATTCCTTGGAAAAGAGTTAATTCAGCGGTGGATAGACTCAACCAGGAGGCAGACGGAGGGAAATGTGTAGACGGGTTCATCCAGCACTTATATTCGCCCGAAGATGACAATCATATTCAAAAGGGTGAAAGAGCGTTCTACACTAGCGATAACGCCAGACGAATTGACTATTTTGCCTCGGAAATTCGGAAGCTAGAGCCCGAGCTTCGTCCCTATTTGCTGGGACCTTTACTATCTGAAGCCTCAGTTCATGCTAATACAAGTGGAGTGTTTAAGGGTTTTTATAAGGACAAGGTTACAGGTGTTGGAAAGTTCGGTGGATCTGGCCAAAATGCGTTATCCCGAATATTGAAGCCAATACGTCTTTCAAGCCCTGTTACAAGCAGGTTCTCATGTGACATCCAAGTCACACGAAAAGACGCGAACAAATTAGCACATGAGCTTGAAACGGTTGATCTTGTTTACATTGACCCGCCCTATAATCAGCATCCTTACGGGTCGAACTATTTTATGTTGAATTTGATCGTGAATTACGAACCCCCCGCTCAAATCAGCGCGGTCTCGGGCATTCCCACTGACTGGAATCGGTCTGGGTATAACAAGAAGCGTGAAGCCCTAACTTTGATGCGGGATCTTGTGGCGACATTGTCGTCGAGGTTCGTCGCAATCTCTTTCAATTCTGAGGGTTTCATTCCGATATCGGATTTCCATCATCTGCTCGGTGAGTTCGGAAGGTATGAAGATATAACCATCCCATATAACACGTTTCGTGGAAGCAGAAACCTCCGTAGTCGGGATATTCATGTTGATGAGCATCTATTCTTGCTCGAGAGAAGAAACAGTAAGAAAGGTGAGTCGTAGTCATGGCGCAGAAATCACGTCTACGGAAGAACCGTTACGGGACGGTTATTAATGTAAAATCTTCCATTCAGGAATTGGATTTAGGTGATTCGCTAGTCCAGGCATCAGAGGCAATTACACAACGCTTTCGTGTCGCGTTACATCATGAGACTGAAATTCACTTGACCGCTGTTGTACGTCACCTGCGGAGTGTTTTTCCTACCATTGATTTTGCAGATCCCTTTGAGCGATCAACAATGAAGCCTGATGGGGGCATATTGTCGATTCAGCTACGGGGTAATGATAAGACATTTTTGCCGATACTGATAACTGAGGTGAAAAATCAAGGGACAAACGATCTTCGTTTGAAGGAGGGCAAGAAGAAGCAAGCGATGGGAAATGCTATCGAGCGCTTAGGGAAAAACATTATTGGCTTTCGTACAACTTTGTTGGACCAAGGAATTTTTCCATTTGTATGTTTTGGATATGGATATGACTTCCAGGAAGGCAGTTCAATTTTGGACCGGGTTCGAACTATAGCCATGTTTGGCCAATTGAATCGGATTAATGTAATCAATCAAGGCGACCATGGTGAGTTCAATCGTGGCAGTTTCTTTTTTCGTGAGGAGCCCTGGTCAAAGGATGAAATGCGCGACATTATGATTGATGTTTGTACGCGTTCGATTCATTACTATGCTTCAAAATATGGTGAGGACAGCTTCCAGTTGGTCGATGCTTAGGTACTGAACGTTTACAGGGCACTGGATGTTTGCGTGGAGCCTATTTCAGGAGGCGAGACGTTGATAGTACTACCATATGGGGGTCAAGCATGTACTCGCCTGGTGGCCTTCCCCCCCGTAATCACCCTGAACATGGAAGACAAGTCAGCCAAGGCGTGATGCCCGGCGACGTTGTTTCGGCGACACGCCTCTGAGGGGCCTCCGGTTGTGGAGTGGAGCTGTTGAACTCAACCGTTGCACGAACCTGCAGGCCCTCGTGTCTCACACGAGCGCTACGCGACCCCCGTGTGCCCGACTCCGGTTGGCGTGCCCGATCGTCGAGGATAGTTGCTCGCCACGGGCCGCGGCAAAGATGTTCACAGTCTCGCCGGCCGCAGCCCAACGGGAAGATCGAGCGGTTCCACCGCATTCTCGCCGACAACTGGGCGCACGCCAGGTTCAGGGATCAGAGTCTGAACGCCGCACCGTACTACCCGGCTGGTTGCACATCTACGATCGCTACGGCGCCACTCCGCCATCGGCGGCCATACCCATCAACTGGATCGAAAATAACCGGCCTGAACATTGCACCCAGCAAAACGACTCCCGAAACGACTCGTAGTCTGTCTACTGTTTGACACGGTGGATTCAGTGTCTCAAGTGCGCTGGGGTATCAAACTCAGTTGTCGCTGCCTTTTCTTGTGTATGCGGCTATCGTCTGTTCCATTGTTGTTCTCCAATCTTCCCTCAAGATGGCCGCACTTGTCTGTCGCGGCGCGGGTCAGTCTGCCGCGATGAGTCCGCCGAGCACCGTTCCAACCGCCTCATGCAGGACGAGCGTGGCCGAGGCATCCGCCGGGGTGGCGTCCTTGTTGATCAGCACCAGGTTTGTGCCCCGGTAGAAGCGGATGAGTCCCGCCGCCGGGTAGACCCGGAGCGAGGTCCCCGCCACGATGAGCAGATCGGCCGCCTGAAGCCAGGAGACCGCCCGGTCGAGCACCTGTTCGTCGAGTGCCTCCTCATAGAGGACGACGTCGGGCCGCACCAGCCCGCCGCAGGCCTTGCAGCGGGGCACGCCGGTCGTCCTGGCCACGAATTCCCGTGTGTAGGTGCGACCGCAGTCGACGCAGTAGTTTCGCATCGTCGTCCCGTGGAGCTCCGCGACCTGCCGGGTTCCGGACATCTCGTCGAGGCCGTCGATGTTCTGGGTGATGACGCCCAGGAGCTTCCCGTCGCGCTCGAGTTGGGTGAGCGCCCGGTGCGCCGCATTGGGGCGAGCCTCCGGGTGGATGAGTTTCTCCCGGTAGAAGTCGAAGAAGGTTTCAGGGTCCCGCTCCAGGAAGCTGTGCGAGAGGATTTCCTCGGGGCTCAGATTCCTCCGGTACTCGCGGGAGTACAGGCCGTTCGCGCTCCGAAAGTCCGGGATCCCGGACTCCGTCGAAACGCCTGCCCCGCCGAAGAAGACGATCCGATTCGCCGCTGCGACGAGACGATGAAGTTGTTGAATTCCTGGATCGGCGTTTTTCGTCATGCCCCCAGAGTAGGGCGATCGGGACACCGCGGGCCCCTGGGATGCGGCGGATCCTCAGCCTTGGAGACCTCCCATCGGCTAGGCTCCCCCCGTACGAGACGTGGAGACGAGCCAGGAGGTTCCTGCATGGAGACTGAGGCTGAGACTGCGGTGGCCGAGCCGATTGCTCAGGCAACTGGGCTGGTGAAAACCTACGGTAAAGGCGACACCCTCGTGCATGCGCTCAGGGGAGTGGATGTCACCTTCGAACGGGGTCGCCTGACGGCCATCATGGGGCCATCGGGGTCGGGTAAGTCCACTTTGATGCACTGCATGGCGGGTCTGGACCGGGTGACGGCCGGCACCGTGACGGTCGATGGCGAAGTAACCAGCAGCATGTCAGAACGGCAGCTCACCCGTCTCCGGCGCTCTCGGCTGGGATTCATCTTCCAGTCCTTCAACCTGATCCCCACGCTCAATGCGCTTGAGAACATCCTCCTGCCGCTGACCATTGCCCGGCAGAAGGTCGACCGGGAATGGCTCGACCGCATTATCGGCGTGGTGGGGCTGGCGGGCCGTCTCAAACACCGCCCGTCCCAGCTCTCGGGCGGGCAGCAGCAGCGTGTCGCCTGCGCTCGTGCGCTCGTGAGCCGTCCGGCCGTCGTATTCGCCGATGAACCGACCGGCAATCTGGACTCGGTCTCCTCCCAGCAGGTACTCGGGTTCCTCCGCACGTGTGTGGATGAGTTCCGGCAGTCGGTGATCATGGTGACCCACGATCCCTCCACTGCCGCCTATGCCGACCGCGTGCTGCTTCTCGCGGATGGGCAGATCGTTGAGGATCTGGTGCATCCCACAGAGGACGGCATTCTCGATGCGCTGCGGCGTCACTCTCCGGTGGCTGCGGCCCGGGCGGAGTAGCGCATGTTCAAGACGACGTATCGGGGCATCCTTCAGCATCCGGTGCGATTCCTCCTCTCGGTGCTGGCCGTCGTCCTCGGGGTCGCATTCATCACCGGGGTATTCGCCCTCCGGACAAGCCTCTCGGGCACCGTCACCCAGCTGACGGATTCCGGCTACGTGGCCAACGTCTATGTGCGAGGCGCCAAGACGGCCACTCCGGACGGGACATCGCTGTCGAGTTCCCTGAGCGGGCACCGCAATGTTCCCCTCTCCCTGGAGGACCGTGTCTCACGCATCCGCGGTGTCACGTATGTGGCTCCGGCGATGCAGGGCACCGGTGTCCTGGTGGGAAAGAACGGCACGGCCGTAGCGCAAGGGGGATCGAGCACCCTCTTCCTGGGGATGGATTCCGCGGAGCCGCGGCAGGCGCTGCGTGTCCTCGACGGGCACGCCCCGCGAACGGATTCGGAAATCGCGCTGACGGCCCCAGCCCTCAAACGCTCCGGGCTGTCGATCGGTGACCATACGAAGGTGATCGTCGGTGACTCGGTGCTCCCGGTCACGGTGGTCGGGAAGGTCCGGTACGCGTCCACCGAATCTGGGGTCCTCATGGTCGGGATCTCAAAGTCCTTGGCGATGTCGGCCTTCAACTCGGACGGGACCACCTCGAACCTCATGGTGTACGGGTCAGGGGGCGAGAGCGACGCAGCGCTGGCGAAACGGGTTGCCACCGCGCTCGCGGTCTCCGGCTCGGTGCGGGGAACCTCGGGTGCTGAGGCCAGCTACACGGCGTCCCGGGTGTCGGGTGTCTCCGGTGGAGTCGTCGTCAGCACCGCTGCGAAGATGCGGGCCGAGACGAATGAGTCGATCCAGCAGGCACTCGGTTTCGTGAGCACCTTTTTGCTGGTGTTCGCGCTTCTGGCCCTCTTCGTGGGGGGCTTCATCATCGCGAACACGTTCACGCAGACGGTGCGGCAGCGCATCCGGGAGTTTGCAGTTCTCCGTGCTATCGGGGCTTCCCCGGCGCAGGTCTTCTTCTCAGTGGTTCTCCAGTCGGTGATCGTGGGATTCATCGGATCCCTGCTCGGCCTCGCTGGCGGTGTCGGGCTGGTCGCGGCGATCCGGGCGGTGCTCGCCGCGATGGGGTCAGAGCTGCGCTTCCAGGCGCCGGTCACTCCTCAGACGGTCCTGATCGCGTTGATCACCGGGGTCTTGGTGACCGTGCTGGCCTCCCTGGCTCCCGCGCGCGTGGCCGCGCAGGTGCCGCCGGTGGCCGCGATGCAGCAGCAGTCTGGCCCTGAACGTCCCCTCACGGTACGGGGGACCGCTGGGGTCGCACTGCTCCTGTTGGGGGGTGCCGCTGTCGTCATCGCCGCCATCCAGGGGAATGGGGCTGGCTGGTGGCTCGGCCTCGGGGCGGCGGCGGTGCTCCTTGGCGCCCTGCTGGCTCTGCCGCTCGCAGTTCGTGCGCTGACCACCGTTCTGGGCTGGCCATTCCGTGTCCTCCTGCGCCCGCTCGGGGCGATCGCCCAGGGCAATGTGATGAGGAACCCACGGCGCAGCGCCTCGACTGCGAGCGCCCTGATGATCGGGATGGCCCTGGTTGGTGCCGCGGCGGTGCTGGCGGGTTCGACGACCGCCTCAGTTTCCTCGATTGTCGACCAGTCGTTGCGCTCGGACTTCATCGTGCAGTCGGCGACGTACCGGCTTCCCGACGGTTTCCAGCAGCAGGTGGAACAGCTCTCGGACGTGGCCCGCACCGATGTGCTGAGCTACAGTGCGGGCAGCCTCATCCAGGCCGACGGAGTCTCGGTACAGGTGGCTTCGGTGACCCGGGGAACGTTCGCGAAATCCCTCCGGATGCCCACTCTTCATGGCGATCTGTCCACGTATGACCAGGGCGAGGCCGTGGTGCAGAAGACGGCGGCGAAAGACCACTCCTGGAAGGTCGGCGATACGCTTCGGCTGACCTCTCAGCACGGGCAAATTGAACGTCGGGTCCGCATCGGGGCCATTGTCGATGACTCGTCGTTCCTCGGTGTCCCCGTGACGATTTCCACTGAGACCTTTGATGCGCTGCTTCCGGCATCGCAGTCGAGGCTGGCAAACTCGGTGCTCATCACCGCGCGGGCCGGGGTGCCCCGTGCCGAGCTGCGGCGGCAGCTGGTTTCGGAGGCCAAACCGTTCTATGTGCTCAGCGTGCTCGACCAGAAGCAATTCGTCTCGGAGCGCGCACAGCAGGTGCAGAGCATCCTGAACATCCTCTATGCCCTGCTGGCCATGTCGATCGTCATCGCGGTGCTGGGAATCGTCAACACCTTGGCCCTCTCTATCATCGAGCGCACCCAGGAGATCGGGCTCATGCGCGCGGTTGGGCTCGGACGATTGCAGCTGGCCGGGACGATCGTGATCGAGTCGGTGATCATCGCGGTGCTCGGCGCCCTCGCGGGGCTCGGGATCGGGGTGGGGGTCGCTTCGGCGCTCCCGTCGGTGCTGTCCTCCTCTGGACTCAGCACGCTGGCGATCCCCTGGGGGCAGCTGCTCTGGTTTGTGGTGCTCTCGGCACTTGTCGGGGTGCTTGCCGCGGTCATCCCGGCGGTGCGTGCCGCGCGGATGCCGGTGCTCTCGGCCATCAGCGCGGAATAGCGGGCTCCGGCCAGCGCCGGGGGCTGTGGAGAACCCGGTGGCCGGTGCCGCCCCTCGATACGCTGTCCCTCCCATCCCAGGGAGGTCCCCATGCCCCACCGCATCCCCGGTGCGCCCCCGCGGCTCGACGGCTTTTCCTGCATCCGTCCGCTGGGCGCCGGGGGCTTCGCCGACGTCTTCCTGTGTGAGCAGGATCTGCCGCTCAGGCAGGTTGCGGTCAAGGTCCTCCGCTCGGAGGCCCTGACTCCGGATGGTTTTGCCGCCTTCCGCTCGGAGGCCGATCTGCTGGCCGCTCTGGGCGGGGGCGTCCCCGTGGTGTCGCTGTATGAGGTCGGGATCTGCGACGGGGGGCGGCCGTACCTGGCCATGGAGTACTGCCCCGGGCGACTCCGGGTCACCCCGGAACCGTTTGAGGCAGTGAGGGCGGTTGCCCTGGTCATTCCCGTGGCCGGTGCCGTCGCCGAGCTTCATCGGCTTGGCGCGGTGCACCGAGACCTGAAGCCGGGCAATGTGTTCCTCACCGGAGAGGGTGCACCGAGACTGGGGGATTTCGGGCTGGCGGTGCGGCTCAGCGGGCTTGCTGATGCCCCGGTTGGGGTTTCGGGGCGGTGGACGGCGCCGGAGGTGCGTTCCGGAGTGAGCTGTGGGTCTCCGGCCGCCGATGTCTGGTCTCTGGGGCGCATCCTGGAGGTCCTCCTGTCCGGGAGCAGGGGAAGGATCCGGCCTCGGGAGCTTCCCGATGGGCTCCGGGATATCCTCGTGCGCGCCACCCGGCGGAACGCGGGGGAGCGGTATCCAGACGCTGGGGCACTGGTCTCTGATCTGAAGAGCTGGGCGGCACGGTCGGCCTCCCGATCCGAGCGGAGGCGGTCCTCGTGACCCGGAACGGTGGGGCTCTCTCCCGGGTGGCCGGGCGCCGGGCCGCGGTGACGATGGTGGCGGTACTTTCGGTGGCGGCTCTGATCTGGGCCTGCTTCGTACTGGGGGCCGGTGTCAAAGAGCAGTCGGACCCCGCCGATCCGGCTCTCTGGGGGATCAGCGAACGCGGGTCGGCGACGGGAGCGGTGAACACTGCAGTTTGGGGCCTCTCCGATGTCCGGATCCAGGGTCCGGAGTTTACCCCGATCCGAGTGATCCAAGGCGGCGGCGTGGCACTGGCTCAGAGCGAACAGGGCACGCTGCTCCGGCTGGATGGGGCCGAGCGCCCCAGCCCGGTCCGCATCCCGCTCGGGGCCGATCGGATCCAGGCCGCCGGGCGTTCTGTGGTGTTGCTGAACTCGGCGACGGGACGGATGGCGGTCGGCACGCTGCAGGAGGCAGCCCGGGGAACGGCGACCGAAGTCCCGATCCCCGGCGGGCGCGCGGTGGCAGCCGCGATGACCTCCTCGGGGACCGTCTGGGCGCTCTCCGATCGGGGCGTGGTCTACCGGGGAACCGGCGCGCGACGCCCCGCGCTCCAGCGGGTCGGGGAGGTGCCTCGTCCCGCCGGCACGGAGGCTGCACTGACGGTGATCGGAGAGCGATGGGTGGTGCTGCTGGGGTCTCCAGGAGAGCGCGGCCGTGTCTATCTTCCGGGCTCCAGGAGGGTGACCGTCCCCTCGGGAGGGGTGTTGCCTGAACCCAATGATCAGTCGGACGTGTTGGTGATCGGCATTCCCGGGGGCGGGCTGCGAATCGTCGACGGGAAGGTGTCCCGGCAGCCCGGTCCGAGTGCCGGAACCCCCGCAACACCGATTCGGGCCAGGGGATGCACGCATCTGGCGTGGACCAGGGGGACCCGTCTCTGGGTCAGCTCGTGCGGGAGGCTTCGAGAGCTCCGCGTCCCGGAGGCGACGGGGCTGCGCCCGGTCTTCGTCCATGCCGGGGAGGAACTGGTGTTGTGGGATGCCCGGGCGGGGCTGATCTGGAGAAATATTTCCCCGGCTCGATGGTCCCTGATCGCGGGCAGCACGCGCTGGCATCCATCTCGCGAGGGGCAGGGCCTCGGCAGCGACTCTCGGCCTCGGGAGGCCTCGGGGAACGAGTGCCCGACCCTGCCAGAGGCGACGAGGAACCGGTTTGGCATCCGGGCTGGCCAGACCGGGGTGCTGGCGGTGCTCGCTGGGGCGACGGATCCGAATCGGGGGGATGCGCTTGTCGTGCAGGAGTCTCCCGCTCCACGGTGGGCTGGGCCGGATTTGGGGCGGGTCGAAGCCGATTCGGACGGTGGGGGACTCCTCCTCCGGGCGGGGGCACAGCGCGGCACTTCGACCCTCGTCTTCCATGTCTCCGATATCGGGGGATGCTCGGTCGAGGCCTCCGCGGAGGTGACGGTCCTGCCTTCGGGTGCGCCGAACACGGCTCCCGAATGGCGGGTTCCCGGAGGGGTGGAGCCGGATGTGCTCCAGCTGGCCCCCGGTGGCACCGCGACGGTGAATGGGCTCCTCGGCTGGGCCGATCCGGAGGCGGACACATTGATGGTGGACCGGGTCAGGGCCGAGGGGCCGATTTCGGCGGTTGCCAGCGGCGAGCAGATCCGTGTCCGAGCGAGGGAAGGGGCTGAGGGGCCGGCGTCGGTGACGTTCACCGTGCGGGATCCCGGTGGACAGGTATCGGAGCCCAGGACCTGGACAGTCGAGGTGCGGGAGAACCCGGAGCTTGTCGGGACCGACGCCGTCCGGACGGTTCCGGCAAACCGCCGCACATGGGTGTCCCTTGAAGGGTCGGTTCGCGGGCTGCGCCTGCGTCCAGACGAGATTCCGGTTCTGTCGGCCATACAGACCGTGCCGCAGGATCTCGGGAGCATCCGGGTCGAAGCGGGGGCGGGTGCTCTCGGCTTTTTCGCCGAGGCTGCTGCCGAGGGGAGCTCTACCGTCCTCTGGCAGATCCGGTCCGGCTCGCGCACCGTCTCCGGGCGGGTCAGGCTGATCGCAATCCGGGCGGCGGACTCCCGGATGCTGGTTTCCCCGCTGCTGGCACTGGTCCCCCGGGATCGGGAGGTGGTCGTCGATCCGCTCCGTGCACTTCAGTCCCGAATGGGTCCCAACCTCTTCGTCGCGGAGGAGCTCGAAGTTCGGATGGAACCGGGGCAGGGGTGGCTCGAGGCGCAGGCAGTCTCAGGTGCTGGGATCCGGGTGATGGGGGACTCCCCGAACGAGGAGCCTGTGCTGCTGGGCACGGTGCACTACACGGTCTCGGACGGGGTGCGCGTTCTGGAGGGGGTGATCGTGGCCTCCCTTGGAGGTATCCGAGACCCGCTCGAGGCAGTGGCCGCGCCCGATTTCGTCACCGTCCGGGCCGGGGAACTGGCCGATATTCCGGCACTGGAAAATGACCTGGTCTCCGGGGGCGGGTTCGCCCGAATGGACCCCAGCTGGCGAACGGAGAATGGCGGCACGGTCGCCTTCCCCACCGCAACCGGTCTGCGATATCTGGCCGGCTCTGAGCCCGGGGTGTTCCGTGTTGATTATCGAATGGCGGTGGAGGGGAGGCCGGAGCAGGGGGATGTGGGGACGGTGCTTGTCCGGGTGCTGCCCGCCGACGCCTCCAACAGCCCGCCGACCCCGCGTGAGATCGTGGCACGGGTCCCCAGCGGCGGGGCCGTCGATATTCCCCCGCCGGGGCAGGCCGAGGACCCGGAGGGGGATCGGCTCCGGTTTGAGCGGATTCTGGACCAGCGTGGGCCCGGTGCTGTGCAGCTGGGGCTCGATGGGGCGGTGCGTGTGGTGAGTGCTGGCGCGCCCGGCGTGATCGTCGCCACCGTGCAGGTCTCCGACGGACGGGGCGGTGTCGCCTCTGTCCCGGTGCGGGTTGTGGTGTTGGGAGAGGCCATCGCCCCGATCGCGTTCACCGATCTGGTCGAGACCGATGCCGGTCGTGCAGTGACCGCCGACCTGCTCGGGAACGACGTGGCTGCCGGTGAGGGGACCCTGAGCCTTCGGAAGGTCGATCAGATCCGTGGGCTCGACGGGAGACGTCGAGGGCCGGAGGCCCGACAGCAGGAGGGCGGGAGAGTCACCTTCACTCCGACCTCTCCTGGGCGGTTTCTCTACGAGTATGAAGTTGAGTCCCCCTCAGGTGCGACTGCGCGGGCCCGCATCCACCTCCTGGTCTCTCCCTCGGGGACTCCTCCGCATCCGGTGATACCGGATCTGCATCTGCGCGCGGGCCAGCTCCGGGGTGATCGTTTTGCGGTGAATGTGCTGTCGGACGGGGTGCTCTGGGCCGTCCCCGAAGAGCTGTCGATCGCCCCGGTGTCCGGGGAGGGTGTCCGGGCTCAGGGGCCGGTGGTACGGGGGACGCTGCGGGACCATCCGGTTCCCGTGGTGTTCCGGGTGGCTGCTCCCCCTCCTGCCTCTGGAGAGCGGCCGGCGGTGTCGTTCGGCGTGTTGTTCGTTCCGGCTCGATCGGCGGTGCTGCCCGAACTGCGGGATCCGCAGCGGACCTATTCGGTGCGGGAGGGGGAGACCATCCGTGTGGAGCTCGCCGAGGAGGTGCTGCTGGGGCTGGGAGAGCCGCTGGAGGTTCTCTCGGCCAGACCGCTCGGCCGGCGGGAAGGTGCCAGCTGCGTAGCGGAGGGGACGAGGCTCCGGTACGAAACGGGCTCCGGGAGCGCGTCCACGGACGCCTGTGTGGTCGAGGCCCGGTGGCGGGGGAACCCATCCAGGGCCGTCCTCCTCCTCTCGTTCCGGATTCTCCTTCGGGACCCATCCCCGGTTCTGCTGAGTGCACAGATCGCCGTCGTCGATCCGGGCGCATCCCGGGAGGTCCGTCTGGAGGGAGTCCTGGAGCGGCGGGGGTGGGACGGCGACCTCTCGATTGGATGTGATCCCGGGAGTGAGGCGGTGCGCATCTCCTGTTCGGGGAGCACTGCTCGGATCTCCGTCGCTGAATATGCCCGCCAGGGGAGTGTCGTCCGCGTCTCCGCCTGGATTGACCGACCTGCACGGGACCGTGACTCGGAGGCAATCTTCTCGGTTCGGGTGGGCACCGTACCGTCTCTGGTTCTTCAGGCGGAGACTGTGGTGATACCGATCGGCCAGCGGGAGGATGGGACGGGAACCGGGGAGGGGGAGCTCCTGGAGGCAAACCGGGGAGTCTCCCCGTACCGTCCGGTGTCGGTTCCCCCAGGCTCGGTGCAGTTCTCAGGCGTGCGGGTGGGGGTGGCGCAGTCGGGCGGCCGGGTGCGTATCTCGGTTCCGTCGGGGACGCCGGCCGGGCTCATCCGGGGGTTCTATACCCTCGTGGATGCGCAGGGCAATCGGGGGACCGGGATCCTTCTGGTCCAGTACCGGGCCAGGCCCGCGGCACCCGTTGCCCGACTGCAGCGGGTGGATGCGACCTCGGTGACGGTGGCCCTCGTCGCCGGAGATGCAGACGATCCGCCGACGACGGCGTATGAACTCTCGGTGGGCGGGCGTGAGCGTCTGCGCTGCGCCGCAGGGCCCGGGGTCACGCTGTGCCGGATCGAGCTGTCTCCGAATCGACGGGAGCGTCTCCTGGTCCGGGCGGTGAGCTCCCTTGGGCGATCTCTCCAGGAGACGGAGCTGGAGGTGATGTCATATTCTCCCCCGGCGGCCCCCGATGTCCAGACTGCACCCCACCCGGAGCGTCCGGGCTGGGCAGTGCTCAGGATCCGTGGAGATGCCTCGACGACGGCGTTCCTCGTGGACGGGCAACGTGTTGCGGCGGGAGCGGGTGGGGAGGCGACCTCTGAGATCCCGGTCAGCGGGACCCGTCGGGTGGCGGTGTCGGCGCTCTCGGATGTCGTGCCACTGCCGGCCGCTGAGATGCCCGACACCTCCCCGGGCGTCACCACTGTGGAAGCACGGGGGATCCCCATCCCGAATGCCGTCCTACTCGGCGAACCGGAGATCGTCTCTCCCGGTCGCGTCCGGGTTCGGCTCACGGTGGAAGGGGCCGACCGGCTGGGGGAGGGGGTTTCGGGCCTGGTCGGGGCCGCCGCGGATGGGAGTTGCCGCCCCCAGAAAACGGCCCCCGCCGAAGTGAGCGTCGAAATCCCGGTGAACCGGGAGGTCGCCCTGTCGATCTGCGCCCGGGTGGAGGGTGCGGGGCTCAACCCAGATGCATATCTGGGGGTTCCGCGCACGGTGCGCGTCATGTCGCTGGAGCTCCCCGACCAGTTGCGCTACGCGATCGGGAGGCGTGATGGCGAGATCATCGTCTCCCCGAGGGGCGTCCCCGATGGGATGGAAGCGACCCTCGTGGAGGCTCCGACACGCGGCACTCAACGGGCTCGGTTCCGGTTGTGCCTCCTGGGGCAATGCGGCACGGTGGAGGCGGTCCCCGACAGCGATTCCCTGCCGTACGCCCCCACGGTGGTCCCGGCCGAGGTCCCCCGCCCGGACTTTGTGGGCACCACCGATGCCGGACCCGGGATGGTGCAAATCACCTGGGCCGGAGCTGCCGGGGCCGCCGGGTCTGGTCGTCTCTCATCTGCCGGCGCGATCGTGCTGGAGGGGGTCCCAGAGGGGCTCGGCGGGAGGATTGTCGTCCAGGTGCGGGGTCTTGTCGGCGTCGGGGTACTGGCGGAGATCGTGTGCGAACTGTGATGACGAGCGGAGATCGCGGGGACGGCCGGTGCGCCTGGAACAGCGGAGATGAGGTGTGGGATGGATGAGACGGTTCTGTCCGATGCGGAGGCCGCCGACTTCCGAGACGTGTGCGCCGGCCTGATTGCCGCCCTGGAGGGTGTGCTGCTCGGAAAGGGCCGTGTGATTCGGCTCGCGCTGACCGCACTCCTCTCGGGCGGGCACCTCCTCTTGGAGGATGTCCCCGGAACTGGGAAGACCCTCCTGGCCCGATCGCTTGCGGACTTGTTCGGAGGCTCTCAGACCCGTGTGCAGTTCACCGCCGACCTCCTGCCGGCGGATATCACGGGGGCGGTGATCTTTCATCGGGCCTCGGAAGAATTCCGCTTTCGCCCCGGCCCGGTGTTCACCAATCTGTTTTTGGCGGATGAGATCAACCGTGC
>JAKVJE010000010.1 GCA_022487185.1 Microbacteriaceae bacterium | reverse complement strand
CCTCCGCAGCGGCACAGGCGGGCAGCGGCGGGGCCACCGGAACCTGGCCCACCTCGTTGCCCTGGTGGGCGGGGGCCAGCATCGACCATATTTTTGTCACCTCGGGCTGGCGGGCGAGTTCCTTCGGGGTGATTTCCGGGCAGGATACTGCGGGCTCGGATCATCGGCCGATCTTTGCGGTCCTGACGCCCACCTCCTGAGGGCGGCCGATCGTTCCACCGGACATTTCCCCGGACTGGCACATTTGGCAACATATACGTGGCCACGTCTACGTGGCGTCGTTCTGAGACTAGGGACATGGTCCAGTCGGCGTCGGGGTGGGAGCGCTTTACGCGCGACCTCGGGCTGCGCATCCAGCGAGAGCGCAACGCCCGGCACCAGACCCAGGATGAGGTGGCGGCCAGGGCCGGCATCAGCCGGGTGACCTATCAGCGCCTCGAACACGGACACGGGACGCAGAGCACCCTCGCCAATCCGAATCTGAGCACCCTGATCGCGGTCTCACAGGTCCTGGGCGTCACGGTCGCAGATCTCCTCCCGCCCGATCCGCCGGATCTCACCCTCAACTGAACGAGCTTTCCACCACCCGCGGCGTGCCCAATACCCCACGTCTTTGCAGCGCCCCGGCGAAGAGCTCCCACGGTGTCGGTGGATGCCGGTGGGATCGAGCTATGGAAGCACCGGTCCCCTCCCATCCCGTCGACATCGCGGTGGTCCGCGCAGTGGTCGATATTCTCCCCGGCTCCGTGCGCACCCGGCTCGAACCGGTCTCACTCACGCTGTGGTCTACCCGGAGCGGGGCCGATCGGCTCCTCTGCCTCGATGCGGGGGCCCACACCCTGCTCCGGCTCACCGAGGAGTCGGCCCGGCGGCTTGAACGCGAGCTCCACTCCTATGTGCGCCGATGGTGACCGTCACCGGGGTTCAGGGGTCCCCGCCACCGGCTCCACAGACACCGCCACCGGGTCAATGGCAAACCGCACCGGGTCCCCGTAGTCGAGGCGTTCATCCGCCCGGTGCTGCACACTCAGACGGAGTCCCTCGGCGGTGCGCACCCGGGTGCGCCTCAGCGCCCCCAGATACACGCTCGTCTCGACGACTGCCGGCACGCCGCCCTCCGCCACCAGGCGAATATTTTCGGGGCGTACGCGCACCCGTGCCGGGCCGTTTGCGGCCCTCCCGAGCACCGGCAGGGAGAAGCCGAGGACGTCGGCGCGATCGTCCAGGATCTGGGCCGGGAGCACGCTGCTCAGGCCGACGAAGGCCGCAACCGTGGAGCTGCTCGGGCGGGTGTAGAGGTCCTCCGGGGTGCCGATCTGCTCGATCCGTCCACCGGCCATGACCGCGACCCGATCGGAGACCGCCAGGGCCTCCTCCTGGTCATGGGTGACGAAGATGGTGGTGATCCCCAGTCGCAGCTGCAGGCGCCGGATCTCCTCCCGGAGCTGAACCCGGACCTTCGCATCCAGCGCCGAGAGCGGCTCGTCGAGCAGCAGCACCTTGGGCTGCGTCACGAGGGCGCGGGCGAGCGCCACCCGCTGCTGCTGCCCACCCGAGAGCTGCGCCGGATATCGGTCGGCGGTCTCAGAGAGGCCGACCAAGTCGAGCGCCTCCCGGGCCCGATCCGTGGCCTGCCGCTTCGAGACCTTGCGCATCTGCAGCCCAAACATCACGTTGTGCAGACTGTCGAGGTGGGGAAAGAGCGAATAGGCCTGGAACACCATCCCCAGGTCCCGGCGGTTGGTGGGGACGCCGGTCACCTCGACGCCGCCGATCGAGACGAACCCCGAGGAGGGTTCCTCGAGCCCCGCCAGAACCCGGAGCGCCGTTGTCTTTCCGCACCCCGATGGCCCCAGAAGCGACACGAACTCACCGGGCTCGATCTGCATCTCGAAATCCCGGAGCACCTGCTTGGTCCCGAAAAACTTCTGCACTGCGGAGAACGCAACCGGAGAGCCGTCGCCCCGCTCGCGAACGAGCATATTCGACCCCGTCGTCCGGGGGTCCTGCGAGGGATGTGAGGAGATCATGATCTGCCTTTCGTGCGGCGAGAACGCCGTCCCCCGCTCACGCCGTCGATGAGGGCCAGCAGCAGGAAGCCGAACAACAGCGTCAGGAGGGTGAGGATGATGGAGAGATAGGGATCCTGCTTGTTCACAACGACCAGCGCCGTCTGCAGGTTCTGGCGGTTCAGCAGCGAGGCGATGGTGTACTCGCCGAGCACCACGGCCAGAGAAATGAGTGAGGCCGAGAGCAGTCCCTGCCGCAGGTTGGGAAGGAGCACCCGGGTCAGGATCTGTCTGGAGCTCGCGCCGAGCGAACGGGCCGCCTCAGCGAGCACCCGTGCCTCGATTCCGCCCAGATTGGCCTGGATGGCCCGGTACGCGTAGGGCAGGACCGTGATCCCGTAGGCGAAGCCCAGGGGCCAGATCCCGGTCCCGATGGCTCGGCCGATCACGAGATAGATCGGGGCGAAGCCGACCACGAGCACAATGGCCGGGATCGAGATCGGCAACAGGCACAGGAACTCCAGCACCCGGCGCAGCCGCGGAAATCGCAGGTGTACCAGGACCATCGTGGGAGCGAGAAGCACCAGGACGATGGCCACCGTCACGAGGGCCAGCTGCGCGGAGTTGCCCACCCCGATCCAGATCTGCCCGAACTCCGCGGTATTGGCGGGGTTGAACAGAGCCCCCCAGTGCACCAGGGAATGGCCGCCGGCCGGGTCGCGCAGCGTGAACTCGATCATGGCGATGATCGGCACCGCGAACACAGCCCCGATGACGAGCACAACCGCCCATGACAGGAATCCCCTGGGGGCCAGTGCGGAGGCGCGCCTCATGCCTGCCACCTCGCGGCCTTCCGGGAGACCAGCGCATAGGTGGTCATCACGATCGCCATGACGATGATCATCCCCAGCGCCAGGACCCCGGCCATGCCCTGGCGCCCGAGCATGGTCTCACTGGTCAATGCGGTGCGTATCTGCAGCGGCACGATCGGGGCGCCCTGGCTCGCGAGCGCCGCGGCGGTCGCATAGGCCGAGAACGCGTTCGCGAAGAGCAGGAGAAAGCTGGCCAGAAGCGACGGGGCCAGGAGCGGCACTCCCACCCGCCTCCAGAACACCCCGCGCGTTCCCCCGAGTGTGAGGGTGGCCTCCATCCACTCCGCCCGCAACGCCGTGAGCGCCGGAAGGAACGTGATGACCATCAGCGGGACCTGGAAGTAGACGTACGCGATCACCAGCCCGGGCATCCCGTAGAGCCAAGGCCCGGAGGCGAACAGGTCCAGGTGGAACGCCCCCTTGAGCCAGAGGGTGATGAACCCCTGCAGCCCGATGGTGGCGATCACCGCGAAGGCAAGCATCACGCCCCCGAACTGCGCCAGCATGCTGCTCGCCGCATCCACGATGGTGCGCACCACACCCCCGGGGCGGAACCCCAGCAGCGCGTAGCAGAGGAGGAAGCCGACGAGGACCCCGATCGCAGCCGTGACCGCAGACAGCCAGATGGATGCCCAGAAGGCGCCCAGCACGGTGGGGTCCCAGAGGGCGGTCAGGTTTGCCGGGGTAAAGCGGCCGTGTCCGTCAAAGAGGCCGCTGAACAGCGAGATCACCGTGGGGATGGCCAGGAAGAGCAGAAGATAGGCGGTAAACGGGACGATGCCGAAGATGGCCCCAAGCCGGGCGCCGGAGGAACGGGAACGCCCCGCCCGCGAAGACGTGGGGGTCTTCGGGGCGGGGGCATCCGCGGGGAGTGCGTGCGTCATCGGCGTCCGCTCACTGACCGACTGCGGCAGCCCACTTGCTGCCGAGCAGGGTTCCCGCGTCGTTGCTCTGCTTCTCGGTGGGGATCACATACTTCGCCGGGGCCTTGGGCAGCTTGGCGAGGGCAGTCTTATCGATGGTCCCGGCCTTCTCCATCGCGGCGGAGCGCACCGGGCGGGCGCCTCCCTGCAGCCAGAGGTTCTGCCCCTGGTCGCTGTAGAGGAACTCCTGCCAGAGACGGGCTGCGGCGGGATGCGGGGCGTCCTTATTAATAGCCTGGTTGTAGTAGCTGGCGTAGCCGACTCCTGGCAGAATCACGGTTTTCCAGGAGGCGTTGTCGGCCGTGTGCGTGGCGTTCAGGTAGTCCCAGTCGAAGACCACCGGGGTCTCGCCCGAGGCCACCGTGGCCGTGGTGACATCCACATTCTTCATATTTCCGGCGGCATTCAATTTCTGGAAGAAATCGATCCCGGACTGGAAGTTATTCAGGTTTCCGGATTTCAGGGCCGTCGCCAGTCCGACCGCGGCGAAGGCGGCCCCAGCCTGCGTCGGATCCCCGTTCAGGGAAACGGCACTCTTGTATGACGATTTGAGCAAATCGTTCAGGCTTGTCGGCTTCGGGTACTTCGACGAGTCGTAGCCGATGGACATGTACCCGCCGTAGTCGCCGGTGAACCGCCCCTTGGAGTCCTTGAGGGCCGACGGAATATCCTTCCAGGTCTGCACCTTGTAGGAGGCGAACTGGTCGGTGTTCTGCAGGGCAACCGTCAGACCGAGATCGAAGACATCGGGAGCGGTATCCAGCCCCTGGTTGGTCTTGGCCGCCTGGATTTCTTCGGCGCTGGAGACATCCGGAGAGGCCTCCTTCACCGTGATCTTCGGGTACTTCTTCTTGAAGGCCGCCAGGATCTTCCCGTAGTTCGCCCAGTCGTGCGGCAGGGCGATCACATTGAGTTGCCCCTCCTTGTTCGCCGCCTCGACGAGCTTGTCCATGCCCCCGAATGCGCTGGCGCTCGTGGCCGTCTTGGCGCTCGTGGCGCCCGTCGACCCGTCCGCCGATCCGCTCGCCGAGGAGCAGCCGGTCAAGGCGATCCCCGCGGCGACAACGACGGCAACGGCGGCGGCGAGCTTGTGTTGGATGTTCATCCGTCCTCCTGAGTCTGGCGCGGGTGGCTCTGCCCGCCCGCAACAGCCATCACGGTATGGAGCGAAGGTGTCGGCGAGGGGCCCCGCCGCTGACACTCCGGTAAACGGATCCTGACGACTCGGCGACGCCGGAGTCAGCTCCGGAGCAGGTCGCGGTCGAGCCAGGCCAGGATGAGTTCGGTCAGTTCGTCGAGCTCCGCTGTCGTCAGGGGTGCTCCCTTGGGGATGTGGTGCCACCTCTCCACGCAGCCCCGGCAGCAGGTCGCGGTCGCGTGTTGTGCGGTGAACACTGGATGGCCGCGATAGGGGGTCTGCCGTCCATCGTGACGCGGATGCGCGTCTCCGATTCTTGTGGCCAGCAGGTCCCGCGCATGCTCGGCGATGGTGCAGCGCCCACGGGCACGGGCATAGGCCCGATCGGCGTCGTTCAGATGGAATCGGGCGCGGAAAGAGGACCGGGAGAGCCTCCGCAAGGTCTCCTCCACATCCATCGTCACGGTCCCGAGTGTAGGCACGGAAGCGCGCTACCATGGCAGACGCAAAACGGAACCAATAGATCCGGAATAGCGTTCGCGCGTCCCAGGCCCCAGCCGCCCGGGGGGGGCGTTGCGCTTCATTGACGACGGGAGAAGACTGACACGGCCATGCATGAACCTCAGACCTCCCCCACCCGCACTCCGAAACCCCGCCTGACCACGGCCCTCGTCGCCCTGATGGCCATCACCACGGGCCTCTGCGCTGGCGGGAACTATTTCAACCAGCCGCTCCTGGCGACGATCGCCACACACCTGCGCATCTCAGAGGGCACCGCAGGAGTCACCGTCACCCTGGCCCAGGCCTCCTACGGGCTGGGCCTGTTACTCCTCGTCCCCCTTGGAGATCTGGTCGAGAAACGACGCCTCACGGTGGGCCTCCTGCTGCTCAGCGCCTTCGGGCAGGCACTCTGCGGGTTCGCCCCGAATGCGGGAGTGCTGATGGTGGGCACCGCGATTGCAGGCTTCTTCTCGGTCGCGGCGCAGGTACTCGTGCCCTTTGCCGCTGAGCTGGCAGAACCCGGCACCTCGGGTCGAGCCGTCGGAACGGTCATGAGTGGGCTCCTCATCGGCGTACTCCTTGGGCGCAGCGTCTCCGGCCTCCTGGCCCCCCTGGGGGGATGGCAGTTCGCCTACCGACTCGCGGCCGCGGCCATGGTGCTCACCGCCTTCGCCCTGTGGCGGATGCTGCCCACCTCACCCCGCAGCGATCGACGCTCCTACGGCCAGGTCCTGGCCTCCCTTCCCCGGCTCCTGGCCGAATACCCGCGACTGGCCACCCGCTCAGCCATGGGTGGCCTGACTTTCGCCGGGATGAGTGTCCTGTTCGCCACCATGGCCTTTCTGTTGCACAGCCGCTTCGGGATGACCGAACTCGAGATCGGGCTGGTCGGTTTTGCCGCGGTGGCAGGGGCGCTGCTCGCCTCGTTCGTCGGTCGCCTCGCCGACCGGGGGCTCACCCTCCCCACCACCTTTGTGGGGCTCGTCGTCATGCTCGCCACCTGGGCCTTGGTCTACGTCGGCGAGATCCGGCTCATCTGGTTCCTGGTGGCCATGGTGTTGCTCGACGTGGCACTCCAAGCGGTTCACATCAGCAACCAGGCGATCGTGTTTGCCCTCGACCCGGCCTCCCGTGCTCGAATCAATTCGGTGTACATGACCAGCTATTTCGTGGGGGGTGCCATGGGCAGCGCACTCGGACTCTGGTTCTGGCAGTCGGGCGGATGGGTGGCCGTCTGCTGGCTGGGGACCGCGCTTACCGGCGTGGCGCTGCTGGTGGCTCTGCGAGACGCCCGGCTTTCTGCGACTCCAGCGAACTGAGGAAGTCCTCGATCCTCTTCGCCGCAGGAAGAGGATCTCGAATCATTGTCTCGTGTCCCTTTCCGGGGAGCACGGAGAGGGTCCCCACGGGAAGCAGTGCGGCGGCGGCCCGAGACCAACTCACCGGCGAGACTCGGTCCCGACTTCCGACGAGTACCAGAGTGGGGACGGGGATGGCCGGCAACACATCCTCGATGCGCTGGTGGAGCGTGGGGCGCAGCTTCTTCACAAACCAGATGGGCCCCGTCCGCAGGTACGATCTCCCCCCGACGGCGAGCACCCCGGGGGACTCCAGGAGCAGGTCGGCGCAGAACCGCCGCAGCTGTGCCCCGACGGTGCGCGCCGCAGGATCAACGGTGAGGCCGATCAGGACCGCGGCCCGGACCGCAGACGAGAGGCGGGCGGCCTCGGCGACCACCTGTGCCCCCATCGAGTGCCCGATCAGAATATGCGGGCCGGCGCACGCCTCGGCGACCCTGGCCACAAACCGGCCGGTGTCCGCCAGATCCAGGGCCCGGCGCGGGCGAGGGGAATCGCCGAAGCCCGGAAGGTCGAGCACGGTGACACGATGCCGAGCCGAGAGGACCCGGGTGAGGGGCAGCAGCACACGGCGGCCCAGCCCGATCCCGTGGACCAGCACGATCGGCATCCCCGCATCCGTCCCGAAGGTCTGTGTCAGGATCTGCTGGTCCCCCCACCGGAAGGTGTGGACCGGAACCGACGGCAACGGAATGGGCATCGGCATCCTTCCGGGAGGCGGATGCCTCTTCCACTTCAATGTAGCGAATTCGGGGGAGCAGACGGGCCGGAACGGCACTGACGGGCATAGCATCTGGGGAACGCGGTGACACCGGCGTCTCCCGCGGGACGCGGTGCAGCCGGGGTGGGAGCGACGATGCACAGACAACAGGGACGGCACCCGGAAACCCGGAGGGAGATCCCGGGCCTGAGCATCCGGGAGCACACACTGATCGCTGAGTTCGACGATCTGCGCCACGAGTGGCGACGGCTGTTCTGCGAGGCCTTCGGCACCTGTCTGCAGGTGATGACGGCGGCCGGTCCGGGGGTAGTGGACGCGGTCGACCCTGGAACCGTGAGCCGCGGAGCCGCGGTGGTCGCCCCCGGCCTGCTCGTGATGAGCGTCATCCTCTTCTGCGGGGCGGTTTCCGGGGCGCATCTGAACCCGGTGGTCTCGGTGGCCTTCGCTCTGCGCGGAGATTTTCACTGGCGCCGCGTCCCCGGGTATGTCTGCGCGCAGCTCCTCGGCGCCGCCGCAGGGGCCGGGCTCCTCCGGCTCATCCTGGGTGCTCACGGATCCGCAGGGATGACACTCCCCGGGGCCGGCTTCTCCCTCTGGCAGGCCCTGGGGATTGAAGTCGTCCTGACCTGCGGGCTGGTGAGCACCATCCTCGGGGCCGCCTCCGGCGCCCAGAGCGTCGGCTCACTTGCCGCGGTGGCCTCCGGAGCATACATCTCGCTGGCCGGGCTCTGGGGAAGCCCGGTGAGCGGCGCATCCATGAACCCCGCTCGCTCCTTCGGCCCGGCGCTCATCTGCGGAAACTTCGACGCCTTCTGGATCTATGTCGCCGGACCGCTCCTGGGGGCGATCCTCGCAGTCGGAATCGCCGAGATCCTGCGGGGACCGGGCGGGGACCGCATCAGCCGCCGGGCCGCACAGGGAGACGGCGACTGAGACTCAGCCGAGCAGCAGGATGCCGCCCAGCGCCACACCCGCCACCAGGACGGTGGATGCGGTGGCCAGGATGAACGGCCGGAACCCGACCCTGCGGAACATGCTGAGGCGCACCCCCGCCCCGAGGGCGAACATGGCCGCGCCGAGCAGGGCACTCTGGATGACCTTCATCACCGACAGCACCTCCACGGGAAGAATCCCGGTGGATCGAACCACGACCATCACGATGAACCCGGCCACGAAGAGCGGCATGATCGGGGGCATCTTGCCGCCCCGGGCATCCGGATCCGCGCTGCGCGCGATCTGCCGGCGCCGGGCGATGCTGATCCCCGCCATCACCGGCGCGAGCATCAGGACCCGGGCCAGTTTCACCACCACGGCGGTAGCGAGGGCAGACCCGCCGATGATGCCGCCGGCGGCCACGACCTGGGCGACCTCATGAATTGACCCACCGGCCCAGAGCGCACTCTGGTGCGTGCTCAGCCCGATCCAGCCCGCGACCGCGGGGAGGGCGAAGATCATCACCGTGCCGTAGAGCACAACCAGGGCCACCGCGGTGACGACCTCTTCACCGTCCTTGGTCTCGATGACGCCGTCGGCTGCGGCCACGGCCGCCGCCCCGCAGATGCTGAACCCGCAGGCGATCAGCAGGGTCTGGGTTCGGGAGATGGCGAGCATCCGTCCCATGATGAGCGTTCCCAGCACCCCAATGGTCACGATGGCCACCACGACCACGATCATCCCGGCCCCGAGACCGAGGATGTCGCCCAGCGCCACCTGCAGCCCCAGCAGGACCACGCCCACCCGGAGGATGCGCTTGGCCGTGTAGGCGATCCCGGGTTCCAGCCACGCGGGCAGCGGCACCAGGTTCCGCACCAGGATTCCCAAGATGATGGCGATCAGCATCGCGCTGACCTGCGGCAGGAGGGCGTTGAGCCCGAGCGCGCACGCCACGCCGACGGCGCAGAGCGCAACGCCGGGAAGCAGGGTGGGAATGCGCCGGAGCTCGAAATTCAAAGAATGCTGCACGGGGAATGAGTTTGCCACCCCGGGGGGACCTCGCGCGAATCCGTCCTCCCCACCGGAACCGAACCTCCGCTCCGGGGTACTGGGAGAGGGGATCCCGCCCCACGCTGACGCATGTCGCAGCGGCGGAGATCAGCCGTGCAGACGGCTCAGATCGATAAGGTACTCTCCGAGATCTTTGAGGGCCCCGGGCCTGATGGTGTAGAAGGCCCACTTCCCGCGCTGCTCCCGGGTAACAAACCCAGATTCGGCCAGGAGCCTCATGTGGTGGGAGACGGTGGGCTGCGTCACGCCGAGCGGCTCCGTCAGATGGCAGATGCACGCACTGCCCCCCGGATGGGCGGCGATGAGGTGCAGAAGCTGCAGACGCGTCGGATCCGAGAGGGCTTTCAGCTTGCGGGCGAAGTCACGGCTCTCGTCCACGGGCGGCGCGACCGAGATCGATTGGCAGCAGACGTCCTGGCGATGGTCGGTGGGGCTCGGCAGCGCTGTGATCATGTTCTTCAGTTTCTCACTCTCATTGACAAACGTCTATGCATTGCATCAGGATGAGTCTGATAGATGATCGTCTATGCGAGGAGGGAAGAGTGTCCGAGACAGGACGCACCCCGCCACAGGTTCATACCGATGAGGCGAACGGATCAGAGCATCCGGCGCAAAACGGGGGCCGGCTCGCAACCGACTCCGGGGATCACACTGCACCCTCTCGCTCGCGCACGCATCCCCGGCTCGGGACGGCAGATCGGCTGCTGCCGATCTGGATCCTCACCGCAATGGTTGTCGGTGTGAGTGCGGGCCGGCTGTGGTCCGGGCTCTCTGGTCTCATCGGTTCGGTGATGCTGGGCTCCACGAGCCTGCCGATCGCCATCGGTCTTCTGCTCATGATGTACCCGCCATTGGCAAACGTTCGCTACGACAGACTCGGCAGGGTCACCCACGACCGCAAGCTGCTGGTCTCCTCCCTGATCCTCAATTGGGGAGTCGGTCCGGCCCTCATGTTTGCTCTGGCCTGGCTTCTCCTCCCAGACCTGCCCGAGTACCGCACCGGAATCATCATCGTCGGTTTAGCCCGGTGCATTGCGATGGTGCTCATCTGGAACGATCTCTCCTGCGGGGACCGGGAGGCCGCCGCCGTCCTGGTCGCCCTCAACGCGATCTTCCAAATCCTCGCATTCTCCGGGCTCGGCTGGTTCTATCTTGAGATCCTTCCCGGTTGGCTCGGACTCTCCACAACATCCGCCGGATTCTCGTTCTGGGTCATCACCGAATCTGTGCTCGTCTTCCTCGGTGTGCCGCTGCTGGCCGGCTGGATCAGCCGAGTGCTTGGGGAGCATGCGAAGGGCCGTGAGTGGTACGAGCACCGGTTCATGCCGAAGATTCGTCCATTGGCCACGTGGGGGCTGCTGTTCACGGTGGTCGTTCTCTTCGCACTGCAAGGCGGACGGATCTCACGTGAGCCATGGGATGTTGCCCGCATCGCGGCCCCACTCGTCATCTATTTCGCGATCATGTTCGCTCTCGGATTCGTCCTTGGGCACGCCCTGGGGCTCGGCTATGAGAAAACCACAACGCTCGCCTTCACCGGAGCCGGCAACAATTTTGAACTCGCCATCGCCGTGTGCGTGGGCACGTTCGGCGTCGCATCCGGCGAAGCCCTGGCCGGGACTGTCGGCCCGCTCATCGAAGTGCCGGTGCTGCTCGGCCTCGTCTATGTCGCCCTCTGGCTCCGCCGGCGTCTGTTCGCAGCATCCGCTCACCCGAACGTTGATTCAGCCCCATCCAGCGGCACATGATTTCACACCATCGGCACAGCCCAAGACCCACAGACCTCCTCGTCTGAGCCATCGGAATCAACTCCTGAGATCTCAAAGGAGAACCCCATGCACCTCTGCATCATCGGAGGCTCGGACGCCGGCATCATGGCCGGTCTCCGCCCCCCGGCAGCTCGCCCCGCAGACCGACATCTCCGTCATCGTCGCTGACCGGTATTCGAATTACTCCATCTGCGGCATCCCCTACCACATCGCCGGAGACGTACCGAAGTGGCAGGACCTTGCGCACCGCACGCGATCGGAGCTCGAAACCGCGGGGCTCACGCTGCACCTGGACACCCACGCCACAGATATTGACGCTGCCGCCCATACGGTCACGGTGAACGCACCCGAACAGAGCCAGCGCACCGTTCACTACGACCGTCTCGTCGTCGCGACGGGGGCCAGCCCCGCCGTGAACGGGATTGCGGGTCTCAGCGGCCCCGAAGCGCTCGGCCCTGAAGATGGGGTGCATCAGGTTCACAGCATTGATCAGATGCACGAACTCGACACAGCACTCGCTGCCCGGAACCCCCGAAACGCGGTGATCATCGGAGCCGGCTACATCGGTCTCGAAATGGCCGAGGCCCTCACCCGCCGGGGATTGGACGTGGCTCTGCTCCAGCGCAGTTCCGAAGTCCTCTCAACTTTCGACCCCAGCCTCGCCTCCCTGATCCATGCCGAGCTCACGCACCACCGTGTTCACGTCCAGACCAGCACGACGGTGCGCCGCATCCGCCGCGGAAAAAATGGCCTCATCCTCATGGCAAAAAGTCCCACAGGGCCCCACGAGATCCGGACGGATCTCGTCCTCGCCGCCACAGGGGTGCACCCGAACACACGCTTGCTCACCTCGGCGGGAGCCTCCCTCGGCCCAGGGGCAGCGATCGCCGTCGACCACCAGATGCGCACAGGGCTCCCCGATATCTATGCGGCAGGCGATTGCGTCACGACCAGGCACCGTCTGCTCGGCGAGACCTGGCTTCCCCTCGGGACAACCACACACAAGCAGGGACGCATCGCCGGGGAGAACGCCGTCGGCGGCGATGCGACCTTCGCCGGTATTCTGGGCACCCAAGTCGTCAAGGTCTTCGACCTGGTCGCCGCCCGGACCGGGCTCCGCGAGGCCTAGGCACACCAGGCCGGCATCCCCGTCCGCTCCGTCACCTCGAATCCTGACGACCACAAGGCGTACTACCCGGGTTCCTCGCCGATCACCATTCGGCTCACCGCACACGCCGACAGCGGTCAGCTCTTCGGTGCCCAGCTGATCGGAGCCTACGGCGCTGAGATTGCCAAACGTGCCGACGTCCTGTCCACGGCGCTGTTCTGCGGGCTCACCCTCCCGCAGCTTTCTGATCTCGACCTGTCCTATACCCCGCCGATTGCCGCGCCGTGGGATGCTCTCCAGACAACGGCACAGCTGTGGGAAAGCGGCCCGGGACGCTGACGAGGCAGAGAGTGAGAGGCGGGGCCCGGAGGCACCCCAGCCGTTGAGTGGACCTAGGGGGAGTCGAACCCCCGACCTCCTCGATGCGAACGAGGCGCGCTACCAACTGCGCCATAGGCCCATGACCGATGCCTGTGCATCGGATCACCCCGACAGACTACCACCTCCATTCCTGTCCCGGCAGGCGCACCGCAGCGGAAGGTCAGAGGCAATACGATGAAAGAAACCCGCAATGAAGCGAAAGGCGGCCCCGATGACGGATGTGACCCTGTACCTGGTGCGCCACGGACAGACCATTTTCAATATCTACGACAAGATGCAGGGATGGGGAAACTCTCCCCTGACCGAGCAGGGGCAGGCACAGGCGCAGGCCGTCGGCGAACGACTCGCAGACACCCGATTCGCCGCAGCCTACTGCTCGGATACGACCAGGGCACAGCAGACCGCCCAGGCCATCCTGGACGCCAATCGTGCGGGGGCCCCGGCCGCTCCGATCTCCTCTCCTTTCTTCCGTGAAGAGTTCTACGGCTCCTTCGAGGGAACGTTCACCCCAGCGGCCTGGTTCGCGGCGGGAGCACCCGAGGGCCTCACCTCGTTCGCCGAGATCGTGGAGCGGCACTCGATCGGTGCCGCCAAGGACCTTCTCAAGGCGGCCGACCCGTTCCACGACGCCGAAAGCAATGCGGAGTACTGGGCCCGAGTCGACCAGGGATTTGACCTCATCCGCGCAAACACGGCCCTCCGCGACGGCGATACCGTGCTCGTGATCTCTCACGGAAACACCCTGCTCAGCCTCATGGAGCGCTACGGGCAGGGCCGCTACGACCTCACCGTGCGCCCCGGGAACGGGTCGGTGACCCGTCTGCGGCTCACCGATGACACGATCGAAGTCCTCGGCTACAACGAGTAACCCTCACTCCGGATCCAGGCTGCCCCCGGTGGCCAGCCGCATCAGATCGCTGCCGAGGTCCAGGGAGCCCGGGGTGCCCGCCGCATCCGCCGCCCCGTCAAACGTGTGGCGGTAGTGCGCCCCGGCCGTGCCGAGGATGCGGGGGCGCACTCTCGACTCGGCGAGCGCCAACAACTCGGCGGCAACCCGCTCGGTGCGCGTCGACAGCGATGCCGACCCCCAGTCGGGGCCGCCCGCGAAAAGCGAAGTCGGGGCCGAAAGCGCCCGGAAGTAGGCGAAGAGCGCCCGCATCTGGTCGTCCACGACGAGTGCATGCCGCGGCGTCCCCGCCGTGGCGAGCAGTGCAACAGGCATCGCCAGAAGCACGTCCCCCTCGATCACGTCGAAGAACATCTTGAACAGGCCGCTCACCCCGGCGCGGTACACAGGGGTGGCGGCGATCACCGCATCCGCCCCTGCCAGAGTGTCGAGCGCGTCTTGGACCCGCGGCCCGACGAGCCCCGAGGTGACTGTCTGGGCGAGCTCCGCGGCCAGCGGCCGAAGCTCCACCACCTGTGCGCTCAGCTCGCGCCCTGACTCCTTCGCCTGCGTGTGCAGGGCCGCTAGAAGCCGATCCACCAGCATCCGGGTGGATGAGCTGTCGCTCATCCCCGCCGAGATCGCCACCACCCGCACTCGGTCGGATGTCTGCGCCGTATCACTCATCAGACACACTCCTTCCCAGCGGCTTCTGCCGCCGATCCATCCCATGGGCCAGCTTGATGCAGAGCCGTCGTAGCTCGGCAAGCTCCGCATCGCTGAGCCCCGACTGCATGGCCCGTGTCACCTGCACCCCGTGCCGGAGCCCCACCTCTCGCTGCCGTCGCCGGCCATCCTCGGTGAGGCCGATCTGAACCGCCCTGGCATCCGCCGGGTCGGGTCGCCGTTCCAGGAGCCCCCGGGACACCAGCCGACCGACCATCCGCGAGAGTGCGGGCTGGCTCAGCAACACCCCTCGGTTGAGTTCCCGGAGACTCAGGGCACCTCCGGCCCGCGCAAGCGTGTACAGCACGTCGTATTCCCGCTCCCCCAGATCGCCCCACACCTGTGCATCAGACTCGAACTCGCGCATGAGTGCCGCGTGGGCACCCAGCAGGGCCTCACAGGCGTCGTTGGCCATGCCCGTGCGGCTGGGCCGTCCCCCGGCGCGGCGGATGCCCGGCCCCCTCACAGTGCGGGGTACTGCACGCCGGCTCCGCCCTCGGTGTCCTGATAGGGGGAGGTGCCCGTCACATTGTCGCCTCGGTTCGGGTTCGGGCGGGGCTGCCGGGGCTCGACATTCCCATACTTCGCATGGACCAGGGATGCGTGTGTCGGGGCCTCCGCAACGCCCGGGGCCCGGCGGGCGGCCATCTCTCGGCGCAGCACCGGGATGACCTCGCTCCCCAGCAGCTCCAGCTGGTCGAGCACCGTGCCGAGTGGGAGCCCGGCATGGTCCATGAGGAACAGCTGACGCTGGTAGTCGCCGAAGGTCTCCCGGAATGAGAGGGTCTTATCGATGATCTCCTGCGGGCTCCCCACGCTCAGCGGGGTCTGCGCCAGGTACTCCTCCATCGAGGGGCCGTTTCCGTAGACCGGAGCGGCATCGAAGTAGGGGCGGAACTCCGCCTTGGCCTGCTGTGAGGTCTTCGCGATGTAGGCCTGCCCCCCGAGCCCGACGACGGCCTGCTCGGGAGTGCCGTGCCCGTAGTGGGCGAACCGCTGACGGTAGAACTGCACCAGCCGCTGGAAGTGCTGCTTGGGCCAGAAGATATTGTTCGCGAAGAACCCGTCGCCGTAGTAAGCGGCCTGCTCCGCGATCTCCGGGGTCCGGATCGAACCGTGCCAGACGAAGGGCGGCACATCGTCCAGGGGGCGCGGGATGGAGGTGAATCCCTGCAGGGCGGTGCGGTAGCGGCCCTCCCAGTCGACCACATCCTCCGTCCAGAGCCGGTGCAGCAGGTTGTAGTTCTCCAGAGCCAGGGGCAGCCCCTCGCGGATGTCCTTCCCGAACCAGGGATACACCGGGGCGGTGTTACCCCGGCCGAGCATCAGATCCACACGGCCCTCGGCCAGATGCTGCAGCATGGCGTATTCCTCGGCGATCCGGACCGGGTCGTTCGTCGTGATGAGGGTCGTCGAGGTGCTCAGCACGATTCGCTGTGTCTGGGCCGCAATCGCCGCCAGCAGTGTGGTGGGGGACGACGAGAAGAACGGGGGATTGTGATGCTCGCCGATCGCGAAGACGTCGAGCCCGACCTCTTCCGCTTTCACGGCGATGCGGACGGCGGCGCGGATGCGCTCGGCCTCGCTGGGGGTGTCCCCGGAAACCGGATCGCGGGTGATGTCGCTGACCGAAAAGATGCCGAATTGCATGCTGCCTCCTGTGTGATTCACAGGACACAACATATATGCATTTGCATATATTCCGCTGAGTGTACGGAGCTGTTGCTCCGGGTCCCCGTACCCGTCTACCCGACGCGGCGGCGGCGCAGGATCTCGTCCAGGTCCTGCGGGGCGAGCCCCCCGGGCTCGTCGGTCCCGTCCGTGCCATCGGCCCCGGCCGGCTGGGCAGACCGCGTCGGATGCGCTGCCCGCTCAATCCGATCCGTCTGGGCCAAGGCCTCCCGCAGCGCTCCCACGGAGGCGTCGCTGGCCCGGTCGAGCCGCTCCTGCGCGTCCCGAGACTCTGCGGTCAGGGCGTCCAGCTGAGCCCGCACCGCCGGAAGCCCGGCCTCCGCCCGGGCCGCATTCAGGGCCCGCTCATGCGTCAACTGGGCCAACGGCTCCGGGAGTTCCCTCGGCACCCATCCACGGTCAGGCTGCGGGGCAGCAGGTTCCTCGCCCACCTCGGCGTGCACCACGGCCACATGCTCTGGCCGCCGGGACGGGAGCGGTGCCGGGGCGCGCCGGGCAACCGAATTCACGCGCACCAGGAGTGCCCCGCCGGCGAAGGCGAGGGCGCATCCGCCGACCAGCAGGGGCCAGATGGCGGGCTGGGAGGTAATCCAGACCAGCCCCACCACGGCCGCGACGATCCCCGCCGCAGTAAGGGTGGTGCACACCAGCCGCCCCCGTCGAGTTCCGGCCCCAGTCGCGGCGCGCGCACGGCGTCGGGCCGCACGCTCCTGCCGCTGCAGCTCGGACACGTGTTCACGCTCCTGTGCTCGCATGTCTGCCTGTTCCTTCCGTTCCCGTGCCCGCTGTACCCGCCGTGCACTCCGTGAGAGACGCATGGCGCTCCGCGCCGAAACCTCCGCCTCAAGCGGCTCCGGAACTGTCTGGTGTGCGGTCAGGACGTTCAGCGCATCCTGCATCCGAGCCAGATTGCGTCGAGCGGTACGCGTCCGATACCGGTCGACCCATCCCGGAACCAGGTACACCAGCCACAGCACGCCGACGCCGAGCAGCAGCAGCGCGCCCCCCAAATGACCAGCCAGGTTCACCATGCCCCCAGGGTATGAGACGGGCCCCCGGCGGACGCGCCCCGGCCGCGGGTGTCGCAGAAAAACTCCTGCCGATCGTCCGTCACCGGAACGCCTCCGGGACATCGGCGGCATGCGCCGGCACCGTGCCCGTCAGGAAACGCGCCAGCACCCCCTGCGGGACCTCCTCCCGCGTCACCGCGAAACAGAGATGGTCCCGCCACTCCCCATCGATGTGGATGTAGCGCCGGCGACGGCCCTCGAACCGGAACCCCAGCTTCTGAACCACCCGCAGGGACGCCCGGTTTTCCGGCCGGATGCAGATCTCCATACGGTGCAACCGCCAGGGGCCGAGGGCGAAGTCTGTGACCAGCGCGGTTGCGGTCGGGATGACCCCGAGCCCGGCGAAATCTTCACTCACCCAGTACCCGAGCTGCGCGGTGCTCAGCGCCCCGTACTCAATCGACGACACCGTGACTTGCCCGGCAAAGACGCCGTCGACGCGCACCGCATAGGCAAGAACCTCGCCGGCATTCATCGCCTGAACCAGCCCACGGACCATGGTGCGGGCATCGGCCGGGGCGTGGCCATCCGGATCGGTGGTCTGCCAGCGGCGCAGCCAGACGCGATTGTGATCGAGGCTGGCGGACAGCTCTCGCCAGTCCCGCAGCCGCAACGGCGCGACCTCGATACGGCCGTGCCGGAGTGGCAGTACCGCAGGCAGACCGAACATGACCCTACTGTAGCGAGGCGGTGAACTCCCCGAGCCACCGGCGGAAGTCGGGCCCGAGATCCTCACGGCCACAGGCCAGCCGCACCACGGCCTTCAGATAGTCGAGCCGGTCGCCGGTATCATAGCGAAGCCCCCGGAACACCACGCCGTAGACGGGCCCTGCGACAGCTTCGTCGCTGGCCAGGACCTGCAGCGCGTCGGTGAGCTGGATCTCGTTGCCCCGCC
The DNA here is from genome assembly GCA_022487185.1 of Microbacteriaceae bacterium. Classification (GTDB taxonomy): domain Bacteria; phylum Actinomycetota; class Actinomycetes; order Actinomycetales; family Microbacteriaceae; genus JAKVJE01. The sequence goes on along the minus strand of JAKVJE010000010.1, from coordinate 15,944 downwards.
CCGGGGCCGTCTTCTCGAGCACATCGAAGATCTCAGGCTTCAGCACGTACCGGCCGATGACGGCCAGATTGCTGGGTGCGTACTCCCGGGCCGGCTTCTCGACGAGTCCGTGAATGCGCACCACATCGGCGTCGGCGGTCGGCTCCGCATCGGCGATGCCGTACAGGTGGATGTGCTCCGGATCGACCTCCATCAGGGCCACGATGGTCGCATCCCGCGCCGCCTGCTCGTCGAGCATGCGCTCCAGGAGGTGCTCCTGGGCATCAATCAGGTCGTCGCCCAGCATGACCGCGAAGGGCTCCTGCCCCACATGCTGCCGGGCACGCAGCACCGCATGCCCGAGGCCCCGCGGGTCTCCCTGACGCAGGAAGTGCACATCGGCCAGGTTGGTCGCCGCCCGGACCGCGTCAAGCCGGGCGCCGTCCCCCTTCCGCTCCAGCGCATCCTCCAGGAACGGTGCGCGATCAAAGTGGTTCTCGATGGCGCCCTTGCCGCGGCCAGTGATCATGAGGATGTCCTCAAGACCGGCGCGCGCGGCCTCCTCGACAACGTACTGGATGGCGGGTTTGTCGACGACGGGCAGCATCTCTTTCGGGACGGCCTTTGTCGCGGGCAGGAAGCGCGTGCCGAGCCCTGCGACCGGCAGTACGGCCTTGACCGCGCGCATCCCTCCGGATGTTTGAATATCAGGCATACCCGCACAATACCCTGTTCATATGACAGGCGGACTACGCTCGGGGGGCATGGCCGGACCCTCAGATTCCCCCAAGCGCCTGTTGCGCACCGACATTCGGCGCTCCCGAAGGGCTCTCTCGCCGGCCCAGTACGCCCAGGAGGCGGCGGCATTCGCCACCCAGCTCCGTGCCCTGGTCGAGGCGACCGGAGCCCACCGGGTCGCCGCCTATCTGAGCGGTCCCACCGAGCCGAGCACCCGCATCTTCCTGAACGCACTCCTCAGAGACGGTCTCGAGGCGCTGCTGCCCATCCCCCGCCACGATGGCCTGATGGACTGGGTTCTGGCCGACGGGGAATCCGAACAGATGAGTGATCTCGGGGTTCCGGAACCCGTGGGCGAAATTCTGAACCCCCTCGCCATGGATGCGGTCGATCTGATCATCGCCCCCGCCCTCGCGGTGGACCGGGAGGGGTATCGCCTCGGGCAGGGGGGCGGGTACTACGACCGGATGCTCCACTCGATGGCTCGCAGGCCCCCGGTGGTAGCGGTGGTTCGGGAATCCGAAATTGTGTCCCGCGTCCCCAGGGAGCCCACCGACATCCCGGTGGATGGAGCGGTCACCCCCACATCCCTGGTCCGGTTCGGCCCGGGGTTCCTGGGCAGCCGGGGACTCGCTCGGTAGGATGTGCGTGCGGTCTGTGCCGCACGACACTCTGAGAGGGGACATACATGTTGAAAGGCTTCCGGGAATTTATCTCCCGAGGAAACGCCATCGATCTGGCTGTCGGTGTCATCATCGGCGCCGCGTTCTCCGGGGTGGTCACCGCCCTGGTGAAGTGGTTGATCATGCCGATCATCGCCGCGATCTTCGGGAAGCCCGACTTCAATGCACTGTGGGTGTTCACCATCAACGGGGCGCAGTTCCGCCTCGGCGCAATCCTGACCGCCGTGGTGAACTTCCTGCTGGTCGCCCTGGCGCTCTACTTCTTCATCGTGCTCCCCATGAACAAGCTGAAGAACTACCAGCACCGCAATGATCCGGTCAAGCCCGCCGAGGAGAGCGAGCTCGAGGTCCTCAAGAGCATCCGCACCATGCTGCAGGAAGAGACGCCCGGCACCTCCACCGGAGCCCACGCCTCCGGCAACTGATCCGGTCCCCCGCTCAGGCGCCCACGGTCCCAGACCTGGGCGCCTGACTACGTTTCAGGGTCGTGCCCTCAGGGATTCTGCCAGTGCGGGGGTACCTGGTCTCGCAGCCACGCGTCCTCATCGTCGGGGCGATCCCCCCAGGCCTGGGCGGACTCCTCCGGTGGGGTCTCAGTTGGCACCGGAACCCCACCCCCGGGCAGCCGGACGCGCCGATGGTGCCGCCCGCGCGAGGCGCGCAGTGCAGCGGCCCCCCCGTCGGGATCGTCTCCGCCCGGCTTCTGCGTTTCTGGGTGAGGGCTCACGCGGTTTCCCCGGACGCGGTTCCGCCGGATGCCGAGACCGCAGACGCCGATCCGTCAGGCGCCTCGGCCGATTCAGCCGCCGGGGCGGGGGCCAGGGCGCCCATGATGGTCTGGGCGACGGTCTGCGGATCGCTGAACAGCTCAAAGCTGTAGACGCGCATGAAGCCCCAGCCCATGCGACGCAGCTGCGTCGGATGGAGCCGCAGCTGCTCGCGGAGGGTCCCCCGGGCAAAGTCCGCATCTGATTCGATCAGGTACGCCGAGGACCCATCCGGAGTCCGAACAGCCAGCCCAACCCCTCGATACGCCGGGGTCACTTCCAGGCCGAGACGCTGCAGGCGACGCCCCAGATCGTCGAGCATCGGCTGGGTGCGGGCGTTCTGCCCCGCCCGATCAAATGCCGGAGGCTCCTTGAGGAAACGTCCGAGCATTCGGGCCCCGCCCTGGAGTCGATCCACCACGATGTCCTCGTCTCGGAAGCAGGTCACCACTGTGAGATGCCGCCGGGCGCGGGTCAGGACAGTCGTCAGCATCCGCTCTCCCGCCTCGTCGGGCGTGATCGGGCCGAACTGGTTCAGCATGCGGCCGTGGGGAGTCCGCCCGTACCCCAGGCTGAAGATGACCCGTTCCCGGCTCCGGGTTGCGGCCTGGGGGATGGTGAGCACCAGGAAGGGCTCCGCCCGCTTCGGGGAGAAGAATCCCGCGAGCTCAGGCATCGCCTGGGCCTCCCGATGCACCGCGGCCCGGATGGCCGCCGCCGTGCGCTCATTGGTCGTGACCACCATCAGAGAGTCATCCGGATGCCAGCTGGCGGCGCTGAGCACGAGCTCGACCACCCGGGAGACCTCTCCCGGCACCGCCTCGATCAGACCGGTGCGCTGGTCGGGAACACCCACGCCATCCTCCACCACGACCTTGGAGAGGACGGGCTCGCCGAGGAATGCGCCCGGGCTCGGCAGAGCCCGAATGCGCCCCTGGTATCGGCTCTCGTTCACCAATGCGGCGATCTCGCCCCCGCCGGACCGATAACTGCGGGTGAGCTCCCGCTGAGGAAGGGCCTGTGCCAGCTCCTCGAACGCGGACAGTCCCCTGGACGGCTCCGGCTCGTCCCGGGGAGAGAGCGAGAACTCGGAGGGCCCCAGCAGCGCCGGATCCCCGAACACGATCGCCTGGTCTCCCTGGGAAAGCGGCACCGCCAGTTCGGCCATTCCGAGCTGCCCCGCATCGAGGACGAGGACGACGTCGAAATGCATCCCCTCCGGGATCTGCTCGGCGAAGGCGTACGGGGACAGAAGCCAGACGGGAGACAGAATCCGGCTCAGTGCGGGGGCAGCCTCCTGGAGACGCCCCGCGGTGAGGGGATGGGCACGGTCGAGCAGTGCCTCCTTGAGGGCGCGGGACTGCGTCTCGTAATCCTGGATGCCCCCCGCCCAGCGCGAGGCGAGCTCGGACCGGAGGGCCCGGGCATTCCCCTGGACGTGCAGACGATCGGCGTTCATGAAGTCTCGTTCGAGGTGTGAAAGCACCTCCGTGTTTGCGTTGAGCAGGGAGCCGTCGAGCTCCAGCAGATTCCCGAGCACCGACTGCCACCACGCCTGCTCGAGCTCATCGCGCACCCGGGCCGAGGGAACGTGCCGTTCGGAGAAATCTGTGAGCAGTTCGCTGAGTCCCTGCGAGCGCAGACCGGCGAGAAGAGAGACCCGCTCCTGAAGGTTGTCGAGCGCCCCGACCTCTGTGGTCAGAGAGGCCAGAAGCGTCTCAAGCTCGGGGAATGGGATATCGAGAATGTTCCGCCCCAGGTCCAGCGGCTGCCCAACGGCCCGCAGGTCCGGCTCGAACGGGGTGAATACCCGTTCCAGGTCACGCAGTCCAACAGGGACTCGGGGTGGAAGATGCCGTTGCACGAGGCGGTTCCAGTCGGTACGCTGCGCCTGGATGCGCAGCATCGCACCATGCAGATCTGTGACGCGGGCCCCCGGACGCACATATTCGCGGGCCAGCTGACGCAGCTGACGCCGATCGCGCTTGGATAATCCGGAGGAGCCCTCCGGGCCGGTCGCCTCGATCACCTCAGTCAAGGAGCGGTCGAACACCTCGGAGTTGAACTGGTCCAGCGTACCGCGCACCCCGATCAGGAGTTCGAGCTCCTCGGAGAGCTCCCTCGTGGTCAGTGGAGTGCGGAGCCCGGCATCGGCACAGACCTGAATGGCGGTCTCCCGCACAGCCGGAAGATCCTCCTCATGGAGACGCTTCGCGATGGCCCAGACGTCGTGGGCCCGTTCCGGCCGGTCGAAGCGGGCCCCGTACCATGCGGAGTCGGACGGCCCGTACTGGAACTCCCCGAGTGCCGCCGCCCGCTCCAGCTGCTGCACCGTGACGCCCCGGTCCCCAGAGAGCCGGTGCACCGTGTCGACGTCGAGGCGGACCCTGGTCTGGGGAGGATCTGGGAGCGCCGCAAGACGGGCGAGCTCGTTGAGGGCCTGCTCAACGGAAACCCCGAAGGTGTCGTTCTCCTCGAGCAGACTCTTCCGATATCGCAGCAGGGCTTCACGGAGACGCACAAAGGTGACCGGATCCGGGGCGTGGGTCGATTCCCGCAGCACCCGCTCATTCCGCGCGATAGAGGCCACCACATCCGACCGCAGATGGCGCGGGCGCACGCACACGCCGCCCAGGCCGAGGCGGTTGAACCGCTGCCGGACACGCCCGAGGCTGGCACGGCTCCCCGCGACGACGGCTACCCGGCGTCCGGAGCGGACCAGCTCCGCCGCGATGTTCACCACCGTCTGGACGGTTCCGGCCCCGGGGACCGTCCGGACGACGAACGACGCCCCGGACCGCGCCTGGGCCACAAGCTTTTCCTGCTCCGGCGAAGCATCGAGCACGAGGGTGTCACTGGCGGGATCTCGGAGATCGGCGGTGACGAGCTCCACCTGTCGCGACTGCCGGGCGATGTGCTCGCGCGCGCCCGGGAGATCCGCCACCGCGTCGAGGACCGGATGGGGGATGGGACGCGTGCGCTCCGAGGCCCGGAGCGCCGCATCGCTGTAGGTGGTGAGGATGAGGCGCTGATCGAACTGCAACTGCGGCATGAGCGCGAACTCCCGCCGCAGACGCGCGATCGCGGCCTCGGGGTGATACGCATTCGGACTGTAGGCGGCGGCCACCAGCCCAGCGGCATCGAGGGTTGAGTTGAACTGCTCCCGAAGCGCCCGGATCAGTTCCGGGTTGACGCTGGGGGCGCCATCCAGACGCACTTGAAAATCTTGCCCAGTCCCTTGGATGGATGCCGGCTGCAGCAGGATCGGGGCCCCGAATCGGGTGGTTCCCGAGGTCCAGGACACGATGCCGGTGATCACCATCACCGTGTCGAGGCCACGCCGCTCGGCCAGGTCCGCAGCACGGAACTCGATGTCGCGGGCGATCCCGAGGGCCTTCGCAAAGGCGGTCGGCTCCCGGATCAGATTCGAGAGCTGGGTGACTCGCCCGGAGAGCAGCTGCGCGAACCCGCTCGGATGGCTCGTCGAGAGATCCAGGGCACGCTCCTGGCGCGTGTCGAAGTGCAGCGCACCGGGGAACTCCCCGAGGCGCGCGCATTCGTCACGCCACTGCGCCCAGATCTGATTCCGGCGCTGCGAATCGGAAGACTGCTGTTCACCCATACCCCTCTAGAGTACGGCCCTGAACGTCAAGTTCACTCCGCAGCGCCCAAGAAGCAGAAGTCCCACCCGCTCAGCGAGGGCGCTCCGCCCCGCTCTCTGACTGGGCAGTCGCACGCGCCCGGGCCCGAGCCTCCGCCGTGAAACGTCGGCGGGACAGCCCCCGCTGAATCAGACGCACCAGCAACCGGGCCGCCCAGAGGACCGCCAGGATGCGCCATCCCGGTCCCCAGAACCGCTCTGCTCCAGCGAAGACGAGCCCGAGCAGCCCTCCACGAGCCTGTGATTTCCGTTGCTTCCCCATATTCAGTACCCCCTCCACCCAGTCTATGGGTCCCATCCGACACACCACGGAGACTCCTCACGGGTCCGGCGCGAGTCTGCAGTGCAGATTCGGCGGGCATCCAGCCCGGTGCAGTAAAAACTCCCCATGAGCCCCATCCGCCCTTCTCTCATCGCCGACGGCCTGTACGTCTCGGGAATCGCCGGCAAGGCGGTCGACGGGGTCGCCGAGCTGCTGGGCGGCATCCCCCTGCTCTTGCTCTCCTCGGCGCAACTCATGTCTGCCGGACGGTGGATCTCGTCCGGCTGGCAGGGGGCGGATGCGGGCCCAGTCGGCGCCCTGATCCGGTCGGGAGTCGCCGCGCTGGCCGCCCCCGGGGGCCGAGTCTGGGGCCTATATCTCCTGGTCCATGGGCTCGTCAAAGTTGGAATCGTGACGGCACTGCTCTTCGGCTCCAGGCGCGCCTACCCCTGGGCGGTGGGAGCACTGGGGCTCTTCCTGGTGGTCCAGCTCGCACAGCTGGCGATCTCACCGGGAGTGGGAGTGGCGATTCTGACCGTGCTCGACGCACTCATCCTGTGGCTGACGGTGCACGAGTGGCGGCGTTCGCGCTCCCTGCGGGATGCCTGGCGCAACCTGGCGATCCGTTGGAGGGCCGCACTGCGCCGCCGGAGACGGGCCTAGGGAGGGGTTCAGCGCCGATACGAACGTGATGCCCAGCCGATGCCCCGAACCAGTCTGTGGCACACGACCGCATGATTTCTCGTGCCACCGGCCGGATTCGAACCGGCGACGCACAGTTTAGGAAACTGTCGCTCTATCCCCTGAGCTACGGCGGCGAAGGCCGCGCACGGCGCGACTAGCCGATACGAACGTACACCGGAGAGCCCCACACCGAGTGCACGCCGACGGTCTGACCGGGACGCGGGGCGTCAATCATTTTGCCGTTCCCCAGGTAGATCCCGATGTGGTACCCCCAGGAGACCAGGTCTCCCGGCTGGGCCTGCGCGACGGAGATACTGCTGCCCGCAGCAGTCTGGGCCTGCGAGGTCCGGGGCAGAGAAATCCCGTGCTGGGCAAAGACGTACTGCACGAACCCGGAGCAGTCGAACCCGGCCGGGGTGATGCCGCCCCAGACATAGGGAATTCCCGAAAGGCTGTAGGCGGTGCTGAGCAAAGAGGACCCGGCCACAGAGGCCGGTGCGGCCGTGGTGGTAGTGGTTGTAGAAGTTCGCGCCGAAGTTGTCTGCGTCGTGGTCGCAGTCTGCGTGGCAGCGGCGGCAGTCTGCGTGGCAGCGGTCTGAACGACGGGCGCCGCGGACGCGGTGACGGCGGTCCGGCTCAGGGTCTGCCCAGACGCAGCGGTCTGTGTGGTGTCAATCCGCTGAAGAGACGAGACCGCCGCGGAGTGGGTTTTTGCGGCAGGAAGCTCCTGCGCGTTGGCGGGAAGAGAAGCGGTCAGGAGCAGCGCCCCTGTCAGGCTCAGCGTGGTCGCGGCAAACACAGACTTGCGGGTGTCCGGCAGAAATGCCGACACAACCTGCGACGGAACAATCCTCCGGCCCTGCGGTGATGCGGCTGCGTGTCTGCCCAATGGAACTCCCTCAACGTATGCCAAAACACCACATTGCCACGCCATCACAGGCATGAGCTGCGGCAACAACGCTCCCCATAGTACAGGAGACGCCTCGGCACGGAACCCTTTCCACAGCGGTCCGGCGTGCCGCAGCCACAATCCCCCAATTTTACTGAGGAGCGGCCACGTAGAGATGCATCGAGATTTCGGGCCCGAGCTCCAGCCCCTCGGAGCCGCCCGGTACATAGATCCGGACGAGTCCTGGGATCGGGTCCATCACCACATCCGCACCGGGGACAATCCCGGTGTCCCGGAGCTTGGCGAGCACGTCCTCCCTCACCTGGAGGGGCTCTCCGATGCGTTTCAGCGTTCCGCTCGTGCGCCCCTGCTCCGCGGCCTGGGTCAGGGTCTGCACCCCGGTCAGGAACTGTTCTCGAGCCGGTTTCTGACCCAACTCCTCAAGTCCGGGGATCGGATTTCCATACGGACTCTCGCGGGGATGGTCGAGCAGTTCGGAGATGCGGCGCTCCGCCTCGTCACCCATCACATGCTCCCAGCGGCACGCCTCGTCGTGGATCATGGTCCAGTCCAGGTGGATGACCGTGTCCAGCAGGCACTCCGCCAACCGGTGCTTGCGCATCACCCGCACCGCTCGCCGCCGACCATCGTCGGTCAGATGCAGCCGGTGGTCGGGTGCCAGCTCCACCAGCCCGTCTCGCTGCATCCGCCCCACGGTCTGGGAGACGGTGGGTCCCGAGTGCCCCAGACGCTCCGCGATGCGCGCACGCAAGGGGATCCCCCCCTCCTCTTCGATCTCCAGGATCGTGCGCAGGTACATCTCTACGGTATCGATGAGATCGACCATGCCGTGCCCCCTCGCTGTCACCGAGATTCTACGGTGTCCCCGACCTCGCCGAGGACGCCCCGGAGGGTGGCCTACGATTGTCCCATGGCGCAGCTCACGATTCCCGCTTCTCTTCTCCCCGCCGATGGCCGCTTCGGGTCCGGGCCGTCGCGCGTGCGCGCAGCCCAGGTGCAGGCGCTGTCACAGAGCCCGCTCCTGGGCACCTCTCATCGGGCGGCCCCGGTCAAGTCGCTCGTCGGCACGATTCGCGCGGGGCTCGCAGAGCTCTTCAGCCTCCCCGCGGGGTATGAGGTGCTCCTCGGGGTGGGCGGGGCGAGCGCCTTCTGGGACGCCGCCGCCGCGGGGCTTGTGGAGCATCGCAGCCAGAATCTGTCGTTCGGTTCCTTCGGCGGAAAGTTCGCCGCCGCCTGCCGGGCACCCTGGCTTGCCACCCCCGACATTCGCACCGCCGACCCCGGCTCCCGGATCGACCCCGAACCGGTGGAGGGAGTTGACGTCTACGCCTGGCCTCAGAACGAGACCTCGACCGGGGTGATGGCCCCAGTGCGCAGGGTCGTCGCCGACCCCGGCGCCCTCACGGTCATCGATGCGACGAGCGCGGCGGGTGGGCTTCCGGTCCAGGCCGCCGAGTTCGACGTGTATTACTTCTCTCCGCAAAAAAACTTTGGCGCAGACGGAGGGCTCTGGGTCGCCGCGGTGTCTCCGGCCGCCATCGAACGCATCGAGCGCATTGCGGCGGGGGATCGCTACATCCCCTCATTCCTCTCGCTCAAGCAGGCGCTCGACAACTCCCGGAAGAACCAGACCCTGAACACGCCCGCCATCGCCACTCTGGTGCTCCTCCAGGAACAGATTGCCTGGATGCTCGAACACGGCGGACTCCCCTGGGCCGCCCAGCGCACCACAGCCTCCTCAGCGCTGCTCTACGAGTGGGCCGATAGGCACGCCTCGGTGGCCCCCTTCGTCCAGGACCCCGCCAACCGTTCCTCCGTGGTGGTCACCCTGGAGCTCCTCCGGGGGCTTCAGGAGGACACCATCACCCGCATCCTCACCGAGAATGGGATCGTCAACACTGGGTCCTACCGCAAGCTGGGGCGAAATCAGCTGCGCATCGGGACATTCGCGAGCGTCTCCCCAGAGGATGTGGCCTCCCTCATCGCCTGCCTGGACTACGTGTTCGAGCGGGTCTGAGCCCCACCGCCGTCGGTCTCGTCCGGGCCGTCGTGCGGTTCCGTCCCCGTGCCCGGCTGACGGCCCCGGGGCTCCTCCCGGAGCGTCTCCAGGTCCGGCAGGACGAGCGGTCCCGTCTCCGGATGGGCGATGCCGGAAAAGCGATCCGGACGGTGCGGGTGCAGTGCGAGCCCCGGAACCTCACGGGCCAGCACCCGGCCGGTGAACAGCAGCCACAGGACGACGCCGCCCACTGCCACCGCGCAGGAGGCGGCCCCGGCCAGGAGCGCCGCCTGGGGTGAGAACTGCTGACCGATCCATCCGATCAGGGGAGACCCGATCGGCGCCCCGCCCAGGAAGCCCGCGAGATAGATCGACATCACCCGCCCCCGGAGCGTATCCGGGGTGCGCAGCTGGACATAGGCATTCGCAGTCGTGACGAGCCTCAGCATGCACAGCCCGCAGAACACCAGGCAGATCGCGAACACCACATATCCGGGGCTCGCCGCCGCCACTGCCATCGCGATTCCCAGACCGAACGCGGATGAGACCACCGTCCGGAACCTCGGGGTCCGGACGCGGGCGCTCAGGAGCCCGCCGCCGAGGGCCCCCACCGCCATGGCGGAGCTCAGGAGCCCGTAGTCGCCGGCCTGCCGATGGAACACCACAACGGCCATCAGGGCGATGGTGACCTGGAAGTTTAGCGCGATGGTCGAGACCAGGGTGATGACCAGAACGACCACCAGGACGTGCGGCGTGCGGCGAAGAAAGGCGAATGCAGATCGGAATCCGACCCGGTCGGTGCTCCCCCGCCGGACCGTCCGCAGCTGGGCTCGATCCATGAACAGGAGCGCCCCGATCATCGCCAGATAGGTGAGACCGTTGACGGCGAACGCCCATCCGGCCCCGACCGCCTGGATCAGGAGCCCTCCGGCCGCTGGGCCGATCAGCCGGGCACCGTTAAAGGAAACCGAGTTGAGACCCACCGCATTCGCCACGTCCGAGGGGCCCACGATCTCCGACACAAAGATCTGCCGCGGCGGCGCATCGATAGCCCCGACCACTCCCATGGCAAAGGCGAACAGATACATATGCACCAGAGTCGCGAAACCCCCCAGGACAAGGACGGCCTGCAACAGCTGCAACACCGCCATGCTGATCTGGGTGGCGAGCAGCAGCTTGCGCTTCGGAAAACGATCCGCGATCATCCCTGCCACCGGGGCGAGCAGGAGCTGGGGAAGGAACTGGAGCCCGGTGGTCACTCCCACCGCAAAGCCGGATTCGTGGGTGAGCTGGGTCAGGACCACCCAGTCCTGACCGATCCGGGACATCCACAGACCGATGTTGCTGATGAAGGCACCCGCGAACCAGATCCGGTAGTTGCGGATGGACAGGGACCGAAATGCGGAACGGGCGCCCGCCCCGGCAGAGAACCGCCCCCCGGTCACTCCCCACCCGGCTCGGTGGATGTCACTGCGGAATCGGTTTCATGGCCCTCTTCGGACTCGGCGGCCGCGGCATCCTCGACCTGTGCGGCCTGGAGGGTCCGGGCCACCCGGCGCTCCCGCAGCTCGGTTGCGCGCCGTTCCCGGTATTCGGCGAAGCGCTGCGACCACGGCACCCAGTGCGGCGGAACCAGGGCCCCCTCATCTGGGAGCAGCTCGACCTCGAGCACCGTGGGCTCATGGCCCTCGACGCGCGTGACGGCCGCAGCCCACATCCACCCCGGATACCCGGGGACATCGGCGGCGAATCGGAGCACACAGACCCCGTCCTCAGCCGTGTCGATGCGCTGGAGCCCGCCGATCTGCTCTTCCTCGGCGACCTCGCAGAGGGCACGCCTGGCCAGGTCCTCGGCCCCGGCGGCCCAGTCTGGGACGAGTGAACGCGGCTCAGACATCGAGTTCCTCGGCGACCTTCCGGAGCACCGCCGCAACCTTCCGGCACTGGGCGTCGCCCGGGTACCGGCCGTGCTTCAGCGCGCCGCCGACCCCGTCGAGCAGTTTGATGAGGTCCTCGACCACCACCGACATGTCTTCCGCCGACCGCCGGTTCAGCTTCGCGACGCTCGGCTGATCGCCGAGCAGCCGCACCGACAGGGCCTGCGGCCCCCGGCGACCATCGGCAACCCCGTATTCCAGGCGCGCGCCAGAGCGCACCCGCGTCACCCCAGCGGGCAGCGCGTTCGCATGGAGAAACACCTCCTGGCCGTCATCGCCTGCGATGAAGCCGAAGCCCTTGTCCTCGTTGAAAAACTTCACTCTGCCCGTCGGCATCCTGCACCTCGAATTCTCCCGTGCCACGTCCAGCACGTGAATACCCCGTCTCGTGTCCTGACCAGTATTCTATAAGGATGACCAGTTCACGACAGCAGCAGGAGGAACGGGGCACGGCCATGGGGTTCCTCATCCGGGTGTTGCCGAAGATCGGGACCGCACTGCTCACCCTCTCCATCCTCTGCATGATCGCGATCTGGATCATCGGCCGGTTCCTCCACCCCACCGGGCACAGCCCCATCTTCACGATCATGGCTTTTGTCCCGATCATCGCGCTGCCGCTCTCCATCGTGGCCTTCGTGGTGTCGAGCGTTCTCAGAGTCGTTCAGGAGCGCCGTGCCCCGAAGCGCTAACCATTCGGAAACCGCCGCGGAGGCACCCCTGGCCTACCTATTGGCGCTGCAGCACCTCTCCGAGGACGAGCTCCTCGGGCTGCGGGCCACGACACGCTCGACGGCCTCCGATCTCCTCGATCTGGCCGACCTTGCAGCGGAGCACTCCCAGATCCAGCACCGCCTGAGCACCGCCTCCGCCCCTGTCGTTGCGGCTCTCCGAGACATTGCGGCCGGGACGACCCCCGACCCGACCGGGCTCCGGCTGGCCCGCCAACTGCTCCTCGCACACGACGCCGGAGCCGACGGCCGCCCAGTGCTCCTGCCTGGGGTCCAGACGGCGCTCGAGGCTGAGCCTCCCCATCCACGGTCCAAAAAGGTCGACCGCGGCCCCGTCCTCACTCCCGCAGCCGCTCTGGTACTGGGGCAGCGGCTCATCGTCCAGGCTGAGGCGGTGCCCCTCCCCCTCATCGCCGACGGCCGCCTCTCCATGTCTGAGGCCACTACTCTTGGCGCGCTCACTGGCACAGATCCCGTTCTCGTCAGGACCCTCACGGGGGTGCTGGAACGCGCCGGGCTCCTCCTCGCCCGGGGCCGGCAGCTCGTCCCAGCCGCCGAGGCCCACCCCTGGATGGAGGCCCCCGCCGGCCGGCGCTGGGGGGAACTCTGTGCGTCGAGTACCCCGAGTGCTCCTCTTCGCCAGATCCTCCGGAACTGGGATGGCCCTGCTTTCTCCGACCTCGTCCGCACCGCGGAGGAGACCTGGCCACTCGGCCAGGACTGGCTCGAACCGGAACTCGATCGGCTCCGGCAGCACTGGGAAGTGCTGGGGGTGCTGGATGAGGAGGCCCAGGTTCGCCCGGAGGGGCACGAGCTCCTCGCCGGACGCACCCCGGCGCTCTCCCTGCCCGCTCCCAGTGAGACCGCCTATCTTCAGGACGATCTGCGCGTGGTGGTGCCAGGGGTGGCGCACCCCCGCCTGGCAGCATTCCTGCGGCGCATCGCAACCCCCCTCAATCTGGCGCAGGCCGAGACCTATGAGATCACCCAGGCCACGATGGCCGGGGCCCTCCGGGGCGAGGCCACCGGAGACTCCCTGCTCGCAACGCTTGAGCGCATCTCCCCGACAGGGGTCCCGCAACCGCTGCGCTATCTGGTGACCCGCACCGCCGAGGAGCTGCGCCGCCTGCAGATCTCCCCCACCGGGGCGGGCACGCTCCTCCGCTGCGACACCCCGGCCCTGGCCGAGACGCTGGCCGTCGACTCTGCTCTCCGCAGGCTTCGGCTGGAACGGATCTCACCGAATGAGCTCCGTACCGGGGCCACCCCCGACAGGGTTCTGGACGCCCTCCAGGAGGCCCACTACCCCGCCAGTGTTGCACTCCCGCAGCCCCCGCAGGCCGGCGGGCCCACCCGCGGAGCCGGCCCTCGCACCCCGGAACCCCATCGGGCACAGGCCGGCGCCGCTCCGCAGACCCCGGAGGAACCAGCTCCCTTCACCCCTCTCCGGGATCTCCCCCAGGAACGGATTCTCGACTGGGCTCTCCACCACCGCGTCGCGGTCAGCGCCACAGTGGCCCTCCCCGGAGGAAAAACCATCACCCAGACACTGATGCCGCGGAGCCTGAGCCACAACCGACTCCGTGCCTCCGATCCCGGCACAGAGGTTGAGCGCACACTTCCCCTCTCCGCGGTGACATCCCTGCACATCGAAGGAGTTTCATGGGACCACTGATCGTTCAGAGCGACCGAACCGTCATGCTGGAGCTCGACCATCCAGACGCCGAGCAGGCTCGGCACGACCTCGGCGCGTTCGCCGAGCTCGAGCGGGCACCGGAGCACATCCACACCTACCGGATCACCCGGCTGGGCCTGTGGAATGCCCAGGCGGCGGGGATGACCTGCGAGGAGATCCTGGATGTCCTGCACCGCTACGCGAAGTTCCCGGTGCCGAGTGCGGTGGAACGCGAGATCCGAGACGCGACACGGCGCTTCGGAGTGCTGCGCATCGTGCGGCACGAGGATCACCTGCTGCTCACCAGCGAGGACCCCGCCGTCCTCATCGAGATCTCACAGAACAAGAAGGTGGCGGAGCTCCTCGGGCGCCGTCTCGACGAGCACACCTGGGAGGTCGGGGACTGGGCTCGCGGGCAGCTCAAGCAGCAGCTCCTCAGGCGCGGATGGCCTGCGGCGGACGAGGCCGGGTACACCCCAGGGGAGCCGTTCCCCATCTCTCTCACCGAGGATGGGTGGACGCTCCGGCCGTACCAGCGAGCCGCGGTAGACCGCTTCGTCGAGCACGGTTCCGGGGTCGTGGTGCTCCCCTGCGGCGCAGGGAAAACCCTTGTGGGGGCGGGGGCGATGGCGGCGGTCGGCCGCAAGACCCTCATCCTCGTGACCAACACGGTCGCCGCTCGGCAGTGGCGGACAGAGCTCCTGGCCCGCACCTCCCTCACCCCGGAGGACATCGGCGAGTACTCGGGCGAGCAGAAGACCATCGCCCCGGTCACCATCGCCACCTACCAGATTCTCACCGCCCGCCGGGGCTCCACATACCGGCATCTGGGGGTGCTGGATGCGCAGGACTGGGGCCTCATCGTCTACGACGAGGTGCACCTCCTGCCCGCCCCCGTGTTCAAGCTCACCGCAGACCTCCAGACCCGGCTGCGACTCGGGCTCACCGCGACGCTGGTGCGCGAGGACGGCCGCGAGCGCGACGTCTTCTCGCTCATCGGCCCCAAGCGGTATGACGTGCCCTGGAAGGATATCGAGTCGATGGGCTACATCGCCCCGGCCGACTGCCGCGAGATCCGGGTCGATCTGACCGAGAAGGAGCGGCTGGAGTACGCGGCGATGGGGGATCAGGACCGCTACCGGTTCGCATCCACCTGCCCCGCCAAGATTGCGGTGACGAAGGCCCTGCTGGCGCGGCATCCGGGGGAGCAGATTCTCATCATCGCCCAGTACCTGGATCAGATCGAGAACCTGGAGCAATCGTTGGGAGTACCCGCCGTGACGGGCCGCACCCCCACCGCCGAGCGGGAGGAGAGGTTCGAGGCGTTCCGGACCAAGGCGCTGCCCGTCCTCATCGTGTCGAAGGTCGCGAATTTCTCGGTCGATCTGCCGGAGGCCCGGATTGCGATTCAGCTCTCGGGCGCCTACGGGTCTCGGCAAGAGGAGGCCCAGCGCCTGGGCCGGATTCTGCGGCCGAAGCAGGATGGGGGGTCCGCAACCTTCTACACCGTGGTCGCCAGGGATACCTCGGAGCAGGACTTCGCCCTCAACCGGCAGCGCTTCTTGGCGGAGCAGGGGTACGGGTACCGGATCGTCGATGCGTCGGAGCTTCTCGCTCCGGCCCGGCCGGGCAACTAGATTCGCCGGAAGTCACAAGCCACCATTCAGATTGCATCCAGATAACTCGCAGACAATGGACTCATGAGCACACCCAGAATCCTCATCGTCGACGACGAACCAAACATCCGCGACCTCCTCTCGACGAGCCTGCGCTTCGCAGGCTTTGCCGTGCGGGCCGTGGCGAACGGGGCCTCCACCATCAGTGCCGTTCTGGATGAGGAGCCGGACCTCATCATCCTCGACGTGATGCTGCCCGACATGAACGGGTTCAGTGTGACCAAACGGCTCCGGGAGTCCGGCTA
>JAKVJE010000009.1 GCA_022487185.1 Microbacteriaceae bacterium | reverse complement strand
CTCGATTGTGCAGAAAGAGGCCGGATCGACTGAGGATATGCCCAAGGTGGCACGGGTCTTCCAGAACCGGCTCGATCAGGGGATGAAACTCCAGTCGGATGCCACCGTCTCCTACGGGGCCGGGAGTAGCAGCATCACGACGACCGCGGCCCAGCGGGCGGATGCCTCCAACAAGTACAACACGTACGCGAATGCCGGACTGCCCATCGGCCCGATCAGCAACCCGGGCGACGCCGCGATTGCGGCGGCGGTCTCACCGGCCGCGGGGAGCTGGCTCTACTTCACCACTGTGAACCCCACCACGGGCGAGACCCGCTTCGAAGACACCGCGGCGGAGCACGAGCAGAACGTCAAGATCTTCCAGCAATGGCTCAAGGAGCACGGGAGCGAATGATCTCCCGGTCCCGTCTCGCGGTGCTGGGGCATCCGATCGCGCACTCGTTCTCCCCGCTGCTCCACCAGACGGCGGCCCGGATCCTGGGACTCGACTGGAGCTACACCCGCTTCGATGTCACGGAACCCGAGCTGCCGGGGTTTGTCCGGGCGGTGCGCGGCGACTGGCTGGGACTCAGCCTCACCATGCCCCTGAAACGGACCATCCTGCCCCTGCTCGACTGGGCCGACCCCCGAGTCCAGGCCCTGGGGGTGGCCAATACGATCCGCTTCGACGGGGGCAGGATCCTGGGCGCAAACACAGACGTGCTCGGCTTCTCCCGGCTCATCGAGCAGTCGGGAACCCCGAACACACTGCTGCTTCTGGGCAGCGGGGCCACCGCGCTGAGCGCCCTCGCCGCCGCGGCAGAGCGAGGCATCCAGGAGATCTCCGCCGCCGTGCGCACGCCAGCCCATGCCACACGGCTGCGCCAGTTTGCCGATGACCACGGCCTTCGGCTCAGCATCTGCGCCCTCACGGAGCTCTCTGGAACTGTTCCCGCCCGAACCCTTACCATCTCGACGCTGCCGCCCGGGGCAGGCGACTCGATCCGTCTGAAGCCCGAGACCCCCGGCCAAACCTTGCTCGACGCGGCCTATGGCGCACACGACCTGCCCCTGGCCGCCCAGTGGCGGGACGCAGGGGGAATTGCCCTCGACGGCACCGCGCTCCTCATCGAACAGGCCATCCCGCAGGACGCCTTCTTCCTCGGACAGGATCCCGAAACGCATCTCCCCGAGGAGGGCCGTCTTCGAAGCGCCATGCATGCGGCTCTCGGACGCTGACTCCGCAGGGTCGTGCAGGTGTGGGAAACTGGAGACATGCTGCGTTGGATTACCGCCGGGGAATCACATGGCCCCGAACTCATAGCCGTCTTAGAGGGACTGCCGGCCGGCGTCCCCATCCTGGCAGAGGAGGTGTCCCGACAGCTCTCCCGCCGGCGCCTCGGCTATGGCCGTGGGGCCCGGATGAAGTTTGAACAGGACCGGGTCACGCTCTCCGCCGGCATCCGGGATGCCCACACCCTCGGATCCCCGGTGGCGATTCGCATCGGAAACACCGAATGGCCCAAGTGGGAGCAGGTCATGGCCACCGGCCCGATTCCGGAGGAGGCTCGGACCAGTGCGCGCGGCGCGGTCCTGACCCGCCCCCGGCCCGGACATGCCGACCTGGCCGGGATGCAGAAATACGGCTTCACCGAGGCCCGTCCCATCCTGGAGCGGGCCAGCGCCCGAGAGACCGCCGCCCGCGTCGCCCTCGGGACGGTGGCCAGGGCCTTCCTCGCGGAGCTGGGCATCTCGGTCCTCTCCTATACCGTCGCGATCGGGGGCACCCCCGAATCTCCCGCGCATCCTGCCCCGGAAGACCTTGGGCGCATCGACGCCGACCCGGTCCGTGCAGCGGATGCCGCCAGCAGCGCCGCCATGGTCGCCGCCATCGATGAGGCCAAGCGTGCAGGGGAGACGCTCGGCGGAATTGTCGAAATCCTCGCCTACGGACTGCCGCCGGGGCTCGGCTCCCATGTCCAAGCCGATCGGCGCCTCGATGGCAGACTGGCCGGAGCCCTCATGGGCATCCAGGCGATCAAGGGCGTCGAATTCGGCGACGGGTTTCATCTGAGCACGATCCCGGGCTCGCAGGCGCATGACGAGATGCAGGGGGCTGAGGACGGCATCCACCGGCTCACCGACCACGCGGGAGGCGTTGAGGGCGGGATGTCGAATGGTTCGGTTCTTCGGGTCCGGATTGCGATGAAACCCATCGCGACCGTTCCGCATGCGCTGCGGACGGTGGATGTGCGCACCGGTGAGGCCGCCAGCGCCAACCACCAGCGCTCTGATATCTGTGCCGTTCCCGCCGCCGGGGTCGTGGCCGAGGCCATGACCGCCCTGGTGCTCGCACAGGCGGTTCTGGAGAAATTTGGCGGGGATTCAGTGCCGGAGACCCGCCGCAATCTAGAGGGATACCTGCGGAGTATTCCCGAGTTCGAGCGCCTCGCGCCGAAGGATGGTGGCGCATGGCAGTAATCCTGATCGGCCCGCCGGGGGCCGGAAAGACGACGGTGGGACCGCTTCTCGCCCAGGCCCTGGGCACCACCTCCGCGGACAGCGATGCGGTCTTCACTGAGCGCTACGGGGACGTCACCACATTCTTCTCCGAGCATGGCGAACCCGCTTTCCGCACGGCGGAGGCCCGGCTGGTCCTGGAGCTGTTGGACTCGGGGATCGGCGTCCTCTCGCTCGGGGGGGGAGCCCCCCTCAGCGAGGCGGTCGCGGAGCATCTCCGGAGGCCCGAGCACACGGTCGTCCTGCTCGATCTCTCGGAGGACGCCGCTGCCGAACGCATCGGCACGGGCGCAGGCCGCCCTCTCCTCGCCCAGGGCCTGGACTCCTGGCGGAGCCTCGCAGAGCAGCGGGCCCCTCGCTACCGTGCCCTGGCGGATGTGGTGTGCAGCACCGATACTCTCGGCGCCGAAGCGGTGCGGGACCGGGTGCTCGCCGCACTCCAGGAGGCCGGACCAGAGCGTCCAGCGCCCGCGGGCGCGACGGTGGACATCCACGTGGGCGGAGCAGCTCCCTATGAGGTTGTGCTGGGACGGGGCACCATCGCGGGAATCCGGGAGGCCATCCCCGACACTGTCCAGAAGGTGCTGGTGATCTCCCAGCCGGCGCAGAAGACCCGTGCGGAACGCGTGCACCGACTCCTGTCGCCGGATCTCGAGGTGGTTCTGCACGAGATTCCGGACGCCGAGGACGGGAAACGGCTCGAGGTGGCCGCAGGCTGCTGGGAGGTACTCGGACAACGGGCCTTCTCCCGGACTGACCTCGTCGTGGGGCTCGGCGGGGGCGCCGCCACCGACCTAGCCGGTTTCGTGGCGGCGACCTGGCTGCGCGGCATCCGCGTGCTCCAGATCCCCACCACCGTCCTGGCCATGGCCGATGCGGCGGTCGGGGGGAAAACCGGGATCAACACCGCCGAGGGGAAGAACCTCGTGGGAAGTTTCCACACTCCTGTGGCCGTGCTCTGCGACACCGAGACCTTCGAGACACTGCCCGAGGAAGAGTCCCGCACCGGATTCGCCGAGGTGGTCAAGTGCGGATTTCTCGGGGCACCCGGCATCTTGGAGGAGATGCGCAGGGATCCGGCTACGGCCCAGGACCCATCCACAGCCGCGTTCCATCGCTGCCTCGAATCAGCCATCCGACTGAAAGCCGACGTCGTCACCGCAGACCTGCGCGAGAGTGGCCGCCGAGAGTTCCTGAACTACGGGCACACCCTGGGGCATGCCATCGAGTTCGTCGAAGGATATCGCTGGAGGCACGGCCGCGGTGTCGCCGTGGGGATGATCTACGCCGCCCGTCTCGCTGCGGCCCTCGGGCTGCTCTCGGAGGCCGAGGTGGCAGAACACGAGCGGCTGGTGACGGCACTGGGACTGCCCGTGCGCTACCGCGGGGGCATCTGGCCGGAGCTCTATGCGGAAATGCTGCGCGATAAGAAGACCCGCAACGGGGTGCTGCGCTTCGTGCTGCTCGATGGCATCGGCCATCCGCTGGTGCAACCGGTGCCGGACGTCTCCCTGCTGCAGAAGGTCTATGAGGGGATGTCGGAATGAACGAACAACAGCCCACTCCGGTGCTGGTCCTCAACGGGCCCAATCTGGCCAGGCTGGGGAGCCGGGAGCCCGACAAATACGGGTCTCTCGATTTCGCGCACCTCCGGGTCTTCTGCACGGACCGGGCCCGGGCTCTGGGGCTCCGGGCCGAGACCCGAGTCACCGATGACGAGGCCGAGCTCATCGCCTGGCTGGGGGAGGCGGTGGATGGGCACCATCCGGTAGTCCTCAACCCGGCTGCCTTCACCCACTATTCGTACTCGGTGCGCGACGCGGCGGCCCAGGTCACCGGGGCGGGGCTTCCGCTTGTGGAGGTGCATCTCACGAATCCGACGAGCCGTGAGGAGTTCCGCCACCGGTCGGTCATTTCAGGGGTCGCGACAGGGACCATCGCGGGCTTCGGCTTTCACTCCTACGGGCTCGCACTCGCCGCAATCGCCGAGCGGCTCGGGACTGGAGTAGAATAGGGCGCCGTATGTCTGCGTCATGTGGCGCTCACCCCGGACTCGATGGATGGATGGAACTGTGGCCAATACGAACGATTTCAAGAACGGCATGGTGCTGAACCTCGACGGCAACCTCTGGACGATCACGAAGTTCCAGCATGTGAAGCCGGGCAAGGGCGGCGCTTTCGTGCGCTCGACCCTCAAAAATGTGATGACTGGCAAGGTGGTCGATCGCACCTTCAACGCAGGGACGAAGATCGAAACCGCGACTGTCGACCGGCGCAACATGCAGTACCTCTACCGCGATGGCAGCGACTACGTCTTCATGGACTCCGACACCTACGATCAGGTGCCGCTGCCCGAGACCGTCGTGGGGGATGCCGCCCACTTCCTGCTCGAGAATCAGGAGGCCATCGTGGCCTTCCATGAAGGCACACCGCTGTTCGTGGAAATGCCCGCCTCGGTCGAGCTGACCATCACGTACACGGAACCCGGGCTCCAAGGCGATCGCTCCAGCGCCGGGACGAAGCCCGCCACCCTGGAAACCGGCTACGAGATTCAGGTTCCCCTGTTCGTTGAAAACGGCACGAAGGTGAAGGTCGACACCAGGACGAGCGAGTACCTGGGCCGGATCACCGAGGCGTGAGCGCCCGCACGAAGGCCCGAAAGCGGGCATTGGACATCCTGTTCAGTGCCCAGCTGCGGGGGCAATCGTTCACCGAGGCCCTGCATGAGGCCGAGGACCAGGCTCTGGCCCAGCCGGCGCGCAGCTCGTCGTTCCCCTACGCCCGTGAGATCGTCGACGGCTTCATCGCGCACCGGGCCAGCATTGACGAGCTCCTGGGGGAGTATTCGGACTCCTGGACCCTCGACCGGATGCCCGCCGTCGACCTGGCCATCCTGCGGATGGCGGCCTGGGAGATTCTGTACAACGACGATGTCCCCACCGCGGTGTCCATCTCCGAGGCCGGGAACTTTGCGGCCGAGCTCAGCACCGATTCCTCACGCCGGTTCGTGACCGGTGTGCTGACTTCGCTGTCGAAGGCCGAATCCTCCGAACTCTGATCCGGACGGGTGGTCCGTGGCAGACTTGTGCCCGACAGTGTTCCAGCGGGAGCGCAGAGGGAAGGGCTCACATGGCAATCGCGACAATCAATCCCACCACCGGGCAGACCGTTCAGACGTTTGCGCCGGAGTCCGAGGCCGACATCGAGACGGCTCTCGATCGGGCGGTTTCAGCTTTCGCGCAGCTTCGTGGAACTTCATTCGCCCAGCGCGCCGGGTGGATGCGTCGAGCGGCTGACCTACTGGAGGCGGACGCCGACCGCGCCGCCGACATGATCACCCTCGAAATGGGGAAGCCGCTCGCCCAGGCTCGGGCCGAAGTCCTCAAGTGCGCCGGGGTCATGCGGTTCTACGCGGAGCGCGCCGAGACATTCCTCGCCCCCGAGTGGTTGCCCGATCCGACGGCAGTCGGGGCAGCCCGAGCGGGCACCATCTATCGCCCGATCGGCGCGGTCCTGGCGGTCATGCCCTGGAACTATCCCTTCTGGCAGGTGATTCGCTTCGCGGCACCGGCGCTCATGGCGGGCAACGTCGGGCTGCTGAAGCATGCCTCGAACGTTCCCCAGTGTGCGCTGTACCTCCATTCGGTGTTCTCCCGGGGCGGTTTCCCGGATGGCGCCTTTCAGACGCTTCTGATCGGCTCAGCCCGGGTGGAGGGCATCATCCGGGATCCCCGGGTGCGCGCCGTAACCCTCACCGGTTCGGAGCCGGCGGGACGGTCGGTGGCCTCGATCGCCGCCGATGAGGTCAAGAAGGCGGTGCTCGAGCTCGGGGGTTCGGACCCGTTCGTCGTGATGCCGTCGGCGGATCTCGACCGCGCCGTCCAGACTGCGGTGTCCGCCCGGACGAGCAACAACGGCCAGGCGTGCATCAACGCGAAGCGCTTCATCGTGCACCGCGATATTTACGACGCCTTCGCGGAGCGATTCACGCAGGCGATGGCCGCCCTGGTGGTGGGAGATCCCACCGAGGAGGCCACTCAGGTCGGTCCGCTGGCCCTCGAAAGTGGCCGCGCCGAGGTCGCGGCCCTCGTCGACGATGCCCGCGCCAAGGGGGTAACGGTGCGCCTCGGGGGAGTGCTCCCGGAGGGGCCCGGCTGGTTCTACCCGCCCACCGTGCTCGAAGACATCACCCCGGCGATGCGCATCCACCAGGAGGAGGCCTTCGGGCCGGTGGCCACGCTCACCCGCGTCGACTCGCTGGATGAAGCGATCGCAGTGGCCAACGACGTTCCCTTCGGGCTGGGTTCCGCAGCCTGGACCGCCGACCCCGACGAGCAGCAGGCGTTCCTCGACAGGATCGACGCTGGGACGGTCGCCATCAACGGCATGACCATCTCCTACCCGGAGCTGCCGTTCGGCGGGCAGAAACGGTCCGGATTCGGCCGGGAGCTCGCCGGTGCCGGGATTCGAGAATTCTGCAACCTCAAGACGGTGTGGATGGGGGAGTAGCCGGGGATCCCTCGGCGGCAGCGGCGGCGCGGACTCGTTCCAGCACCGCCGGGCCGTATCGCTCCAATTTGACGACGCCGACACCGCTCACGGTTCCCAGGGCCGCAGCGTCAGGGGGCCGAGCCGACGCGATCTCGCGCAGCGTTGCGTCGGAGAACACCATGTAGGCGGGGATGCCCGCCTCGGAGGCGGTGGCGGACCGCCATTCCCGAAGGGCCTCGAACAGGGCCCGATCCTGCTGAGGCAGGTCCTCGACAGCACGTCGGGGACGAGACGCCCGGTCGGAGGCCGACTGCCGGATGTCCCGTCGCAGCGTGACCTCCCGGTCCCCGCGCAGAATCTCCCAGCCGACGGGGGTCAAGGAGAGCCCCCCGTAGTCGGCATCCACCTGCAGTGCCCCCGCAGCGAGCAGATGCCGCGCCAGCGCCAGCCAGACCGGCCGAGACAGCTCACGGCCGATCCCGAAGGTGGTGAGCCGTTCATGCCCCCAGCGCCTGATCCGTGCCGTGTTGGCCCCGAGCAGGATGTCGACGCTCTGGGCCGCGCCGAAGCGCTGCCCCCGCTCCCGGTCCAGCCGGGCGACGGTCGAAAGAAACTTCTGGGCGGGGACGGTGGCATCCATCGTCTCCGGCGGATGAAGACAGGTGTCACAGTTGCCGCAGACCCCCACGGCGCCATCCGGGCCCACGTACCGCTCCCCGAAGTAGGCCAGCAGGTTGGCCCGCCGGCAGCCGGCCGTCTCACAGAGGGCGAGCATGGCCTCCAGATGCCGGGTACTCGCTCGCCGAAACGCCTCATCCCCATCGGAACGCGCGATCCGCAGGCGCTGCTGCACCACGTCCTGCAGCCCGTACACCATCCAGGCGACGGCCGGGGCCCCATCCCGCCCCGCCCGGCCCGTCTCCTGGTAATACGACTCCACGCTCTGGGGCATCGCGGTATGGGCGACGAACCGTACATCCGGTTTGTCGATGCCCATGCCGAAGGCCACGGTGGCGACCATCACCACGCCCTCCTCCATGAGGAACCTGCGCTGATGCCCGGCCCGGACCGCATCACTCAGCCCGGCGTGGTAGGGCAGCGCCTCGATCCCGGCAGCGGTGAGATCCGCACACCGACGGTCGACCTCGGCGCGCGTCGGGCAGTAGACGATGCCGGCCTCCCCGCGATGCTCGGAGAGGAACGCCGCCAGCTGGCGCCCCACCGAGGTCCTGGATTCGATCCGGTACGAAATGTTCGGCCGGTCGAAACTCGACACGAAGACCCGGGCTCTCTCGAGCCCCAGACGGGAACAGATCTCCTCACGGGTCTCCACCGTCGCGGTGGCGGTCAGCGCCACCCTGGGAACGGCCGGCCACCGCTCCGCCAGGACCCGCAGACGCAGATATTCGGGGCGGAAGTCATGCCCCCACTGCGACACGCAATGGGCCTCATCGATCGCGAACAGGGACACCTGGACCCGGGACAGCAGGTCGAGCATCCCCTGGGAGGTCAGCCGCTCCGGTGCCACATAGAGGAGGTCCAGGCGCCCCGCGAGCAGCTCGCGCACCGTCTGATCGCGCTCCTCGGGGGTGCAGGCCGAGTTGAGCATCCGGGCACGGACGCCGGCCTGGTGCAGGGCATCCACCTGATTCTGCATCAGCGAGATCAACGGGGACACCACCACACCCGTCCCCGGGCGCACCAGCGCAGGAACCTGATAGCAGAGCGATTTTCCGCCCCCGGTGGGCA
This sequence comes from Microbacteriaceae bacterium, assembly GCA_022487185.1. Taxonomy (GTDB): domain Bacteria; phylum Actinomycetota; class Actinomycetes; order Actinomycetales; family Microbacteriaceae; genus JAKVJE01. The sequence continues at coordinate 27,487 of JAKVJE010000009.1, read as the reverse complement.
TGAGCACCAGAGCGTCACCGCCGGAACAGACATGCTCGACGATCTCGGCCTGCTGGCCCCGGAACTCCGAGTACCCGAAGACCCGTCGGAGTATCTCTGTCGCGCGGTCCATGCTCCGATGGTAGACGCGGCCCCGCAACGCCCCGGGGCCGGTGTACAGTTGCGGAAGCATCCTTTAAAGACCGTCCCGAGAGGCGGGGAAGGAAGATATGGCTGCAAATGTTCTGCAGGCCGGCGATATTGACCGCGCCCTGACACGAATCGCCTTCGAAATTCTTGAGGCAAATAAGGGGAGCGAGGGGCTGGTGCTCCTCGGCATTCCCACCAGGGGCGTCGAAATCGCCCGGCGGCTGGCGCAGAAGATCGCCGCCACTGAACACCTCTCCGATCCCACCGCATTCTGTGGCTCCCTGGACATCACCATGTTCCGCGACGACCTGAGCGGCCATCCTCTGCGCACCCCGCAGGTCACCGCACTGCCCGCCGGAGGCATCCAGGGACGCACCATCGTGCTCGTCGATGATGTGCTCTACTCGGGCCGCACCGTCCGGGCCGCACTGGACGCCCTGAGCGAGCTGGGGCGGGCGCGAGCCGTTCGGCTGGCGGTCCTCGTCGACCGGGGGCACCGTGAGCTGCCAATTCGTGCGGACTTTGTGGGGAAGAACATTCCCACCTCGGCGCATGAGCGGGTGACCGTCTCCCTCACCCCTGTTGATGATCACGACGGGGTGGAGATCGCATGAAACACCTCCTCTCGACCCGAGACCTCTCCCACGACGAGGCCGTCGCACTCCTGGACATCGCCGAAGACATGTCCGATGTGAACGACCGCCCCATCAAGAAGCTTCCGGTGCTCCGCGGGCGCACCGTCGTCAACCTGTTCTTCGAGGACTCCACTCGCACGCGCACCTCCTTCGAGACCGCGGCCAAGCGACTCTCCGCCGATGTGGTCAACTTCAGTGCTCGGGGCTCCAGTGTGTCCAAGGGCGAGTCGCTCAAGGACACCGCGCAGACCCTCGCCGCAATCGGGGCGGATGCGGTGGTCATCCGCCACCGTGCGAGCGGCGCCCCCATGGTCCTGGCCCACAACGGCTGGATCGACGCGGGCGTGGTCAACGCGGGCGACGGGTGCCATGAGCACCCCACCCAGGCGCTGCTCGACGCCTTCACCATCCGCAAGCGCCGGTTCGGCGCCGACAGCCGGGGGAAGGATCTCCACGGCATCCGCGTGCTCATCGTCGGAGACATCCTGCACTCGCGGGTGGCCCGCAGCGACGTCTGGCTCCTCTCCGAACTCGGCGCGACTGTGGCGTTCGCAGGCCCGCCGACCCTCATGCCCTACGACATCGAGACCTGGCCCTGCACCGTGTACGACAACTTCGACGCGGCTCTGGCAGACGACTTCGACGTCGTCATGCTGCTGCGCATCCAGCTGGAGCGGATGGAGGCCGCCTTCTTCCCGACCCAGCGCGAGTATGCGAATCTGTGGGGGCTCGGACCGGAGCGGTTCCGCGCGCTCTCCCCGCACACGCTGATCATGCATCCGGGCCCCATGAACCGGGGACTGGAGATCTGTTCCGAGGCTGCCGACTCCCCCCAGGCCACGGTTCTGGAGCAAGTGCACAATGGGGTCTCTATCAGGATGGCCGTACTGTACAGCCTCCTCAGCGATCAGGAGGCAGAACGATGAGCGCACCGACGACCTTCTTCATCTCGGGGGCATCCCCCCTCGGCGGGGATCCGACCAACCTGCGAATCGAACACGGCGTCATCACCGCAATGGGGGCCGACGCAGCCCCCGAGGGCGCCCAGCGGGTGGATGCGGAGGGCCTCGTGGCTCTCCCCGGTCTCGTCGACCTCCACACCCACCTTCGGCAGCCAGGCGCCGAGCAGGCCGAGACGGTCCTGAGCGGCTCCCGGGCGGCGGCCCTCGGCGGGTTCACCTGCGTGCACGCCATGGCCAACACCACCCCGGTGGCCGACACCGCCGGCACCGTCGACGAGGTGTATCGCCTCGGCATCGACGCCGGCTATGTGGATGTGCGCCCGGTCGGCGCCGTCAGTGTCGGCCTGGAGGGGAAGCGGCTGTCGGAGATCGGCGCGATGGCCGACTCCCACGCCCAGGTCCGGGTCTTCAGCGACGACGGTCACTGCGTGGGCAGCTCCCTGCTCATGCGTCGGGCCCTGGAGTATGTGCGGGCCTTTGGGGGAGTGGTCGCCGACCATCCCCAGGACGATGAGCTCACCGTTGCCGCGCAGATGAACGAGTCCGAGCTCTCGAGCCGTCTGGGTCTGACCGGGTGGCCGTCGGTCGCGGAGGAGGACATCGTCGCCCGGGACGTCCTGCTGGCGAACCACGTCCACTCCCGCATCCACATCTGCCACGTCTCCACGGCGGGTTCGGTGGACTTCCTGCGCTGGGCGAAGAAACGCGGGATGCCTGTCACGGCCGAGGTCACCCCGCACCATCTGCTGCTCCCAGAGGATCTCGTCTCCGGATTCGACGCCCGGTTCAAGGTGAATCCGCCACTGCGCAGCACGGAAGACATCGAGGCGGTGCGCCTCGGGGTCGCCGACGGCACCATCGACATCGTCGCAACAGATCACGCACCCCATCCACCGGAGGCCAAGGACTGCGAGTGGTCTGCCGCGGCCTGCGGGATGCTCGGCCTGCAGCACGCGCTCCGCATCGTGCAGATGACCCTGGTCGACACCGACCTGCTGAACTGGGCGGATGTCGCGCGGGTACTCAGCACCACGCCCGCCAGGATCGGGTCTGTGGCGACCCAGGGCCGTCCGCTGGCGGTTGGTGAGCCCGCCAACATCACCCTGTACGATCCCGCGGTCGAAAGCACGGTCGAGGCCGGTCAGCTCGCGAGCATCGCGACCAATAGCCCGTACCTGGGCATGTCACTGCCCGGGTCCATCCGCCACGTCCTGTTCCGCGGCCGTCCCACCGTTCTGGATGGGACGCTCCAGCCCGCTTCCGAGTCCGCTCTGAAAGGAGTCACATCATGACTGAACCCGCCTACCTCGTTCTGGAGGATGGAACCCGGTACCGTGGCCGCGCCTACGGCGCCACCGGGACGAGTCTCGGAGAGATCGTCTTCTGCACGGGGATGACCGGCTATCAGGAGACGCTCACCGACCCGTCCTATGCCGGGCAGATCGTGGTGCAGACCGCGCCGCAGATCGGCAACACCGGGATGAATGACGAGGACATGGAGTCCTCGCGCATCTGGGTCGCCGGGTATGTGGTGCGCGAGCCCAGCCGGGTGGCCTCGAACTGGCGCTCCCAGCGCAGCCTGGACTCGGATCTCTCCGGCACCGGCATCGTCGGAATCAGCCACGTCGACACCCGGGCCATCACCCGGCACCTCAGGGATCTCGGCGCCATGCGCGCGGGCATCTTCTCGGGCGCGGCAGCGGGATGGGCCCCGGAGCGGCAGCTCCAGGCGGTGACCGACTCCCCGAAGATGAGCGGGCAGAACCTCTCGGACGAGGTCTCCACCGCCTCGGCCGAGACGATTCCGGCCGAGGGGGAGACCCGCGGTCGTATCGCGGTCGTCGATCTGGGCATCAAGCGAGCGAGCCTGCACAATTTCGCCCGCCGGGGCTACGAGGTGGTCGTGCTTCCGGCGTCGGCCACGGGGGAGCAGATCCTCGCAACGAACCCCGATGGGGTGTTTTTCTCGAACGGCCCCGGCGATCCGGCCGCCTCGGATGCGACCGTGCAGGCACTCCGAGCGGTGCTGGATGCGGGCGTCCCCTTCTTCGGCATCTGCTTCGGGAATCAGCTCCTGGGCCGAGCCCTCGGGCTTCCGACCTACAAGCTGCCCTTCGGGCACCGGGGGATCAATCAGCCGGTGCGGGAACGCACGACCGGACGGGTGAAGATCACCGCCCAGAATCACGGGTTTGCGGTGCAGGCCCCGGATCTGGAAGCCCCGTTTGAAAGCCCGAACGGATACGGCCGAGTCCAGGTCGGCCATCTGGGGCTCAACGACAACGTGGTGGAGGGGCTGGACTGCCTCGACATCCCCGCATTCTCGGTCCAGTTCCACCCTGAGGCCCACGGCGGCCCCCATGACGCGAACGATCTCTTCGACCGCTTCTCAGACCTCATTACCTCCACTCACGAAGGAGACAAGTAGTGCCACGCAGGCAGGACATCAACAGTGTGCTCGTGATCGGCTCCGGTCCGATCGTCATCGGCCAGGCCTGCGAGTTCGATTACTCGGGCACCCAGGCATGCCGGGTGCTGCAGGCGGAGGGGATCCGGGTCATCCTGGTCAACTCCAACCCGGCCACCATCATGACCGACCCGAACTTCGCCGACGCGACCTACGTCGAGCCGATCACCACGGAAGTGCTCGAGGCCGTCATCGCCAAAGAGCGTCCGGACGCCATTCTGCCGACCCTGGGCGGGCAGGTGGCGCTCAACGCGGCCATGGATCTAGACCGTGAGGGCATCCTCACAAAGTATGACGTCGAGCTCATCGGCGCGAACGTGGATGCAATCGAACGCGGCGAGAACCGGGAAATCTTCAAGGAACTCGTCGTCGCCTGCGGTGCGGAGGTCGCCGCCAGCCGCATCGTCCACACCATGGAGGAGGCCCTCGCCGCGGCCGCCGAACTGGGATATCCGATGGTGGTGCGGCCGTCCTTCACGATGGGCGGCCTCGGTTCTGGATTCGCCTATGATGAGCGCGATCTGCGCCGCATCGTCGAGGCAGGTCTCGACGCCAGCCCGACCACCGAGGTGCTGCTGGAAGAGTCCATCCTCGGCTGGAAGGAGTACGAGCTTGAGCTCATGCGCGACAAGGCCGACAACACGGTCGTCGTGTGCTCGATCGAGAACTTTGACCCGGTCGGAGTCCACACCGGAGACTCGATCACGGTCGCCCCGGCGCTGACCTTGACCGATGTGGAGTACCAGCGACTGCGGGATATTGCGATCGATATCATCCGCGCGGTCGGCGTCGACACCGGCGGATGCAACATCCAGTTCGCGGTCAATCCGGCCGATGGACGCATCATCGTCATCGAGATGAACCCTCGGGTGTCCCGGTCGAGTGCCCTCGCCTCGAAGGCCACCGGCTTCCCGATCGCGAAGATCGCCGCGAAGCTGGCCGTGGGCTACCGCCTCGATGAGATCCCGAATGACATCACGAAGGTCACCCCGGCGAGTTTCGAGCCGACGTTGGACTACGTGGTCGTGAAGGTGCCGCGGTTCGCGTTCGAGAAGTTCCCGGCGGCGGATGACACCCTGACCACCACCATGAAATCGGTGGGAGAGGCGATGGCCATCGGACGGACGTTCAAACAGGCGCTGCAGAAGGCACTCCGCAGCGTCGAGAAGCGCGGGGCGACCTTCAACTGGGCCCCGCTAACCGACCGCGGGGAGGACCTCCTGGCCGGGGCCGTCCGCCCGCACGACGGTCGCATCGTCGAGCTCCAGCAGGCGCTCCGCGCCGGCATCAGTGTTGAGGAGGCCTCTCGGGCCACCGGCATCGACCCCTGGTTTGTCGATCAGATCGCGCAGATCAACGAGTGCGCGCGTCGGGTGGCGGATGCCCCGGTCCTCGACGAGGACACCCTCCTGGAGGCCAAGGATGAGGGCTTCAGCGATGCACAGATCGCGCAGCTGCGCGGCCTGCCCGAGCAGGAGGTCCGGGAGCTCCGCGGCTCCCTGGGACTCCACCCGGTGTTCAAGACGGTCGATACCTGTGCCGGTGAGTTCCCGGCCCTGACTCCGTACCACTACTCCACGTATGAGCAGGAGACGGAGGTGTCTGCGGACGGCAGGAAGCGGATCATCATCCTCGGTTCGGGGCCGAACCGGATCGGTCAGGGCGTCGAGTTCGATTATTCCTGCGTGCACGCGAGCTTCGCGCTGCACGACGCCGGCTACGAGACCATCATGGTCAACTGCAACCCCGAGACAGTGTCGACCGACTATGACACCTCCGATCGCCTCTACTTCGAGCCGCTCACTCTGGAGGACGTTCTCGAGGTCATCCACGCCGAGTCTCAGGCCGGAGAGGTCGTGGGCGTGGTGGTGCAGCTCGGCGGCCAGACCCCGCTGGGGCTCGCCTCCGGGCTCGAGGCGGCCGGGGTGACCATCCTCGGGACCAGTCCCCGGGCCATCGAGATGGCCGAGGAGCGCGGCGAATTCGCCGAGGTGCTCGAGAGCAAGGGACTCCTGGCCCCGCGCAACGGCACCGCGACGAATGCGGCCGAGGCACGGAAGGTGGCAGCCGGCATCGGCTACCCGGTCCTGGTTCGTCCCTCCTTCGTGCTCGGCGGTCGCGGCATGGAGATCGTCTACGACGAGCCGGGCATCCTCGACTACTTCGAGCGCATTGCCGGCCAGGCCCTCGTGAGTGAGAAGAACCCGCTGCTGGTGGATCGCTTCCTCTCGGACGCGGTTGAAATCGATGTGGATGCGCTCTACGACGGCACCGATTTGTTCATCGGCGGCATTATGGAGCACACCGAGGAGGCCGGCATCCACTCAGGCGATTCGAGCTGTGCGCTGCCCTCGGTGACGCTGGGCGAGCGGATGCTCCGCCAGATCCGCGCCGCCACCCTTGGCATCGCCGAGGGAGTCGGGGTACGGGGCCTTCTGAATGTGCAGTACGCGATCGCCGCTGGCGTGCTCTACGTCCTGGAGGCGAATCCTCGGGCTTCGCGCACCGTCCCGTTCGTCTCGAAGGCACTGGGGGTGCCGCTGCCCAAGGCCGCGAGTCTCATCATGGCCGGGCGCACGATTGCCGAGCTCCGCGAGGAGGGCATCCTCCCCGAGCACGATCACACGATCCTGCCGTTGGGAACCCCGATCGCGGTCAAGGAAGCAGTCCTCCCGTTCAAGCGCTTCCAGACCGCTGAGGGAACCATCGTGGACTCCCTGCTGGGACCGGAGATGCGCTCCACCGGTGAGGTCATGGGCATCGACCGAGACTTCCCGACGGCCTTTGCCAAATCCCAGGTGGCGGTGGGGAATGTCCTGCCGACGTCGGGTACTGTGTTCGTCTCGGTGGCCGACACTGATAAGCGCCAGATCGCCCTCCCCATTCTGCGACTGCAGGAGCTCGGCTTCCGAGTCCTCGCCACCGCGGGGACCGCACAGGTGCTCGCCCGCAACGGAATCGAGTCGACCGTGGTGCGCAAGCATTCGGACGCCCCCGATTCGGACCCCTCCATCACGCAGCTGATTCACGATCGCAAGATCGATCTCATCGTGAACACCCCGGAGGGGGCTCTGGCACGGGCGGACGGCTATGAGATCCGGGCTACGGCGACCGCGCAGAACGTTCCGCTGGTGAGCACTATTTCTGCCCTCGACGCCCTGGTGGCCGCCATCGACACAGTGAAGCGACCGTTCTCGGTCTGCTCCCTGCAGGAATACGACCGTCGCCGCGCCGCAGCCACGAGCCCCGCCGAATGACCTCTCGATTTGGGGATCGTCTGGCCGCAGCCCTGCGGGAACAGGGTGGCCTGTGCGTTGGCCTCGACCCGCATCCGGCCACACTGGAGGCCTGGGGCCTCCCGCAGACTGCGGCCGGAGCAGAGCGGTTTGCTGTGGAGGTACTCGAGGCTGCCGCGGGCCGGGTCGGGGTAGTCAAACCTCAGGTCTCGCTCTTCGAGTGCTACGGGGCCTCAGGCTTTTCGGCACTTGAACAGGTGCTGTCCCTGGCTTCCGAGCTGGGGCTGCTGGTCATCGCCGACGCCAAACGGGGTGATATCGGCTCGAGCAACGCGGGCTATGCCCGCGCCTGGCTGGGCCGGGAGGCCCCCTTCCGCTGCGATGCGCTGACAGTCTCCCCGTATCTTGGGGTGGGTGCGCTGGAGGGGCTGCGGGATGCTGCAGCCGCCGCCGACTGCGGACTGTTCGTTCTCGGAGTCACCAGCAATCCCGAGGCGGCCCCAGTACAGGGAAGCGGTACGCCCACGGTCTCCCGGCAGGTGGTGGATGCGGTGGCCGCCTGGAATACCTCCGCCGGAGGCCTCGGATCCTATGGAATCGTCTTCGGAGCCACGGGGGCACCGGCGGCGCGCGGGGTCGACATTCGCAAGACCCCGGAGTCCCTTCCCCTCCTTGCACCGGGGTTCGGGGCCCAGGGAGCGCGGTTGTCCGATGCCGCAGTGCTGTTCCCGGGATGCCGCAATCGGCTCGTCGCGAATGTCTCGCGCTCCGTGACCGCCTCGGGCAGGACGGAGCTGCCCGCTAAGATAGAGGCAGCCCTCGACGCGCTGTCCGGGGCGTGGCAACAGGAGGAGGCTGCGGATCGTGGTGTCGCAGGGAACTGACCGATCGCGTCCGCGGCTCACCGTGCTGGCCGGTCCCACCGCGGTGGGGAAGGGCACGGTCGCCGCCTACATCCGGCACCACGCCAGCAATGTGGTGCTGTCCGTCTCCGCGACCACCCGGAAACCCCGTCCCGGAGAGATCGACGGGGTGCACTATTTTTTCGTCGACGATGCGGAGTTCGATCGGCTGATCCGCGACAACGAGCTGCTGGAGTGGGCTACCGTGCACAACTCGTACCGGTATGGCACTCCCCGCAAGCCGGTGGAGAAGGCGCTGGCCGACGGGAAGAACGTCCTGCTGGAGATCGATCTGCAGGGAGCCCGGACGGTCCGGTCACATATGCCTGAGGCGCGCCTTATCTTCTTGGCTCCGCCGTCCTGGGACGAGCTGGTGCGCCGGCTGCGCGGCCGTGGCACCGAGAGCCCCGAGGAACAGGCCCGTCGGCTGCGCACCGCGAAGGTGGAGTTGGCCGCCGAGGGAGAGTTCGATGCGGTGGTCGTGAACGACGATGTGGCACGGGCGGCCGATCGCGTCGTACACTTGATGACCGGATCCACAATTGAGGAGCAACATCTACATGGCTGACACGTACGTTGACGGAATTATCAACCCCCCTATCGATGAGCTAATGAAGCGCGTCGACTCGAAGTTCGGGTTGGTGATTTTCGCGTCGAAGCGCGCCCGGCAGCTCAATGATTACTACTCCCAGCTGCACGACGGGAACCTGTTCAACAACGTCGGCCCGCTGGTTGACGCCACCGTCGACGACAAGCCGCTCACCGTGGCCCTTCGGGAGATCGCGGCCGACAAGCTCGTCTTGACCCCCGGGACCGAGGTCGAGGCCCAGCGCGCCGCCGAAGCCGCGGCCAAGGCCGCCGAGCCCGAGGCTGCGGCCCCGGCGGATACCGCCGAGACCGATTCCGCTGCGTCTGACTCTGACGCAGCGCAGCCCTCGGCCGAGTAGTCGCGTCCGGGATCGTGTCCCGAAATATTCTGGTCGGTGTGGGTGGCGGTATCGCCGCCTACAAGACGTGTGAGATTGTCCGCGGATTGACGCGGTCCGGGGCCCGAGTACGGGTGGCTCCTACCCCTGCCGCGCTCCGTTTCGTGGGTGCCCCCACGTGGGAAGCGCTCTCGCACGCCCCGGTTGAGACGGATGTCTTCGCCCGGGTCGACGAGGTCCTTCATGTCGAGCTCGGGCAGTGGGCCGATCTGATTCTGATCGCCCCGGCCACGGCAGACCTGCTGTCCCGATCCGCGGCGGGACGGGCCGATGACCTCCTCACCGCGTCCCTCCTTGCCTCTCGCGCCCCGGTACTCGCCGCCCCCGCAATGCATACCGCGATGTGGGAGAACCCGGCCACCGCCGCGAACATTCAGACCCTCCGGGATCGGGGCTGGGAATTCCTCGGACCGGTCTCCGGTGCCTTGACCGGCGCCGATTCCGGGATGGGGCGGATGTTCGATCCGGAGTCCATCGTGGAGCGGGCTCTTGCAACGGGACGCCCGCAGGATCTCCGCGGCCGCCGCATCGTTGTCACCGCCGGGGGAACGCATGAGGACATCGACCCAGTGCGGTTCATCGGCAACCGATCATCCGGGCGGCAGGGGATCGCGGTGGCGGAAGCGGCCCGAGATCGGGGGGCCGAGGTGACACTCATCGCCGCCCATGTGGACGCCCCGCTGCCCGCCGGGGTGCACCTCGTCCAGGCGCTGAGTGCCGAGCGCCTGCAGCGCAGTGTCCATGAGGCCTGCGTCGGTGCCGACGCCCTCGTGATGGTGGCGGCGGTGTGCGATTACCGCCCGACCCGACCGGGTGCCCACAAACTGAAGAAGCATGATCTCGGTGAGACGACCTCCCTGGAGCTGACGGTGACGCCGGATATCCTGGCCGGGCTCACCGCCTCTGCGGAACGGCCACCGGTGGTCGTCGGATTTGCGGCGGAGACTGCCAGCGGCGCCGCACTCGAACGCCTTGGAACTGGCAAGCGCCGTGCAAAGGGGTGCGATCTGCTGGTCGCCAACGACGTCACTGACGGCGTGTTCGGCACCGACGAGAACCATGCGCTGCTGCTCGCCGCCGACGCCCCCCCGCTCGAGCTCCATGGGCACAAACGTGAGGTGGCAGACGGGCTGCTGGATGCGGTGACCGCACTGCTGGAACGGCAATCGACATCCACACAAAAGGAGCCGCTCTCATGAGCGCACAAACACGTCTGATCTCGAGCGAATCGGTCACGGAGGGGCACCCGGATAAGCTGTGCGACCAGGTCTCCGACGCCATCCTGGACGAGCTGCTCCGGGGAGATCCCGAGGCGCATGCCGCCGTCGAGACGGTGGCGACCAACGGACTCGTGCAGGTGGTGGGCGAAGTCAAGACCACCACCTACGTGGAGATCCCAGATGTGGTGCGCCGCATTATCACGGGCATCGGCTATACCTCGAGCGACATCGGCTTCGATGGGGCCTCCTGCGGGGTCTCGATCTCAATCGGGCAGCAGTCCCCGGAGATCGACGACGGGGTCGAGAACTCCTATGAGACCCGCCACGGCAGTACCGACCCGCTGGATGCCCGAGGTGCCGGAGACCAGGGCATCATGTTCGGCTATGCCTCGGACGAGACCCCGCAGCTGATGCCGGCCCCGATTACGCTGGCCCACGCGCTGGCCCGCCGGCTGTCGACGGTGCGCCGTGAGGGGACGCTGCCGTATCTGCGCCCGGATGGGAAGTCGCAGGTCACACTGCGCTACGAGGACAACGTCCCGGTATCGGTCGAAACAGTGGTGCTGTCTGCCCAACATCACCCGGATATCTCGAACTCCCAGCTCGAGTCGGACCTCGCCGCCCAGGTGATCTCACCGGTTCTCGACCGATTCGGGCTGCCCTGGGATCGGGCCCGGGTTCTGATCAATTCCTCGGGCCGGTTCGTGTTGGGCGGGCCGCGGGCGGATGCGGGGCTCACCGGCCGGAAGATCATCGTTGACACCTACGGCGGCGCCGCACACCACGGGGGTGGTGCCTTCAGCGGAAAGGACCCGTCGAAGGTGGATCGCTCAGGTGCGTACGCCCTGCGATGGGTCGCCAAGAATGCGGTGGCCGCGGGGCTCGCGGCCCGGATGGAGGTCCAGGCGGCCTATGCGATCGGCGCCGCGCATCCGGTCGGTCTGTACGTTGATACGTTCGGGACGGGGGTGCTGCCGGATGAGCAGATCGCCGAGATCCTGAAGCGGACCTTCGATCTCCGGCCCCTGGCCATCATCCGGGATCTGGAGCTCAAGCATCCGCGCTATCTCCCCACTGCGGCGTTCGGGCATTTCGGCCGGGAGGAGCCCGGATTCACCTGGGAACGCCTCGACCGCGTGGAGCGTCTGCGGGAGATCGCCGGTCTCTGAGAGACTGGGGTATGCCTGTCGCCCAGATCTGTCTCAACACTCCTCTGCCGCATCTCGATCACCCCTTCGAGTACCGGATTCCGGAGGAACTGGCCGAGGACGCGCAGTTCGGAGTGCGAGTGAGGGTGCCCTTCGGCGCCCGTCGGCGGGCCATGGATGCGATCGTCACCGGAGTCTCCGAAACCGCGTCCTACCCGGGCCGGCTCCAGCGGCTCAAGACGGTGGTCTCGCCCGTCCGGGTCCTGGATCCGGAGGTGTGGCGGTTGGTCGGCGCGGTCGCGGACCGTCAGGCCGGCACCAGGGCGGATGTGCTGCGCCTGGCCATCCCCCGTCGCCACGCACGAGCCGAGCGGGATTGGCTTTCGGCCCATCCGGAACAGGAGTCGATCCCCTCGGCTCCGGCGCCCCCCTCCGGTGCCCCCCGGTGGGAGCTGCGTCCGCGAACCGGCTGCACAGATCTCCCGGACGACGTGGTGCTGGCGGGGTGGGTCACCGATGCGATCCAGCCGGCTCTGGCCGCCGCCGACCGCGGGGGGCAGGCCATCCTGGTCGTCCCCGACTTTCGCGATCAGGCGCAGGTGTGTGCCGCACTGCGGATTCTGCGTCCCGACCTGGTGGTCTGCAACGTCGATTCCCGGCAGGACGACGCGGATCGGTACCGTACCTTCCTGTCCTCTCTGACGGGGGCCCCGGCGGTGCTGGTCGGTCGCCGCAGCGTGCTGTTTGCCCCCGCACCCAGGTTGAGCACCATCGTTCTGGTCGATGACGGGGACCCCTCGTACGCTGAGCCGCACGCGCCCTATGCCCACGCGCGAGATGTGGCCCTCCTGCGTCAGCAGCTCTCCGGATGCGAGCTGGTGTTCTGCGCTCAGAGCCGCTCCACCGCACTCGAACGGCTGATCGAGGTCGGATGGGTGGCTCCCGCTCCCGCCCCGGCGACCCGCCCCCGGGTCATCCCGACGTCGCTCATCCCGGAGGAGGGCCCGTCCTGGCGGCTGCCCCCGTTGGTCTTCCAGCAGCTCCATGAGGGGCTCCGGGGCGGCCCGGTCCTCGTCCAGGTAGCCCGCGCGACGGAGACGGAACAGACGGGAGCGGGGCTCACCCGCACTGCGCAGGAGCTCGGACGGGCCTTCCCCGGAATCCCGGTAATGACTGCCAGCTCCGAGCAGATCCTGACGCAGGTGCCCGCCGAGCCGGCCCTGGTCCTGGCGACCGCGGGGGCGGAGCCGCGGGCCGCGGGCGGAGGGTACCGTGCGGTGGTCCTTCTCGATGCCGGGGCCGTGGTCTCCCGCCCCAAATTGGATGCCGCCGAACAGGCACTGCGCGGCTGGATGAATGCGGCCGCCCTCGGGGCCCCCGGCTGCACCGTGGTGCTCACCCAGGTCTCGGGTCGGCTCTCGGACGCCCTCCGTCTCTGGGATCCAGGCCCGTTTGCCGCCGCCGAGCTGCAGGACCGGCGGGAGCTCCAGCTCCCCCCGGCGGTGCGCTGGTTCACGGTCAGCGCGGCCGAGGGGTCTCTGACGGAGGCGCTCCGGGAGGCGCAGCTTCCCCCCGGGGTGCAGCAGGAGCAGGTTCTCTCCCAGGCCGGAGGAGAGCAGGTATCTCTGCGGGTACCATATGCAGACGGCCCGGCCTGCGCAGCCGCGCTGTCGGGGGTGTTGCGTCGCTGGTCTTCGCGACGTGCCGCCGATCGGCTGCGCGTCCACGCCGATGATCTGGAATCTCTCTAGGAGCCGCTGCATGCGAATCGTGTTTGCCGGGACACCCCAGGCGGCGGTGCCGTCTCTGGTCGCCCTGATGGAATCGGGGCACCACGAGATCTGTGGAGTCGTGACGGCGCCCGACGCGCCGGTCGGACGACGCCGGGTTCTCACTCCGTCTCCGGTGGCACAGGCCGCCGAGGACGCCGGGCTGCCGGTTCTGCGTACCCGCCACCTGGATGCGGCGGCGACGGAGTGCCTGCGCGAGTGGGCACCGGAACTGGGGGTCGTGGTGGCCTTCGGCGGCATCCTCCCGGATCCGGTCTTGGCGCTTCCCGCCGCCGGATGGATCAATCTTCATTTCTCGCTGCTGCCGCGCTGGAGGGGAGCCGCTCCGGTCGCCGCCGCGGTGGCCGCCGGCGACGACCCGGTCGGTTTCAGCATCATGCGGGTCGTGACCGAGCTGGATGCGGGTCCGGTGCTGTTGCAGGAACCGCAGCCCCGCCGCGCCTCGGAGACCGCTGGGGACCTGACGCAGCGCTTCGCCCGGGAGGGGGCCGCCGCCCTCGTGCGCGTGGCAGACGCCCTCGCCGAGGATCCGACCTTGCCGGGGACGCCCCAGGTGGGGCGTGGACAGTACGCACCCAAACTCCGGCGCTCCGACGCCCGCATCGACTGGACCCGCGGGGCCGAGGAGGTGTCCCGTCTCATCCAGGCGATGAGTCCGGAGCCGGGCGCCTGGTGCGAGTTCCAGGGGAGGGATCTGCGCCTGCTGCGGGCCGAGCCCGCGGGGCCGGGCCGCGACGGGGAGCAACTCGGGCTTCTCCAGCTCACCGGTTCCGAGCCCCTGGTCCGGGCCGGTGACGGATGGGTGCGCCTCCTGGAGGTGCAGCCGTCCGGACGGCGCACAATGCGCGGACGCGACTGGGCGCACGGCGTGTCCGGGGCCCCGGTGCTCTCATGAGGGAGGATCCCCGGGAGGTGGCCTGCCGCGCCCTGGTGCGCGTGGAGCGCGACGATGCATACGCCAATCTGTTGCTGCCCCGCATGATTTCGAAGGCCGGACTCGACGGCCGGGACGCGAATCTGACCACGGAGCTGGTGTACGGCACGCTCCGCTGGCAGCGTCTGCTGGACGCGATACTGGCCCGCGCCGCCCGCCGGGACCCGGCGACGCTCGACCCAGAGGTCCGTGCGGTGCTGCGGATGGGCACGCATGAGCTGCTGCATCTGCGCGTCCCGCCCCATGCTGCGGTCGACACGGCGGTCCGCACGATCAAACGGATGGCGCCCCGGGCTTCCGGGCTGGTCAACGCGGCCCTGCGCCGGGTATCCGAGCGCTCGGAGGAGGCCTGGCTCCGGGCCCTCCGGGAGGGCCTCGACGAGGATGCCTTCCGGGCGCTCCGCACCTCGCATCCGGGATGGATCGTCCGGGCCTTTGCGGCCGCACTCCGCGCCGATGGCCGCGAGGGGGAGCTGGACGCGCTCCTGGACGCGGACAACGTCTCCCCGGCGGTTCATCTGGTGTGCCTTCCCGGCCTCGCGACACGCGACCCGGAGCGGGCGCTGAGGTTCTCCCCATACGGGATGTCTGCCGGGCACGGCGAAGCCCGGGAGTTGCTGACCCGGCCGGGAATCCGGGCACAGGACGAGGGAAGCCAGCTTGTGGCGGCGGCACTTGCGGCGGCGGCCCCGATCCGCCCCGGGGAGCGGTGGCTGGATGTGTGCGCGGGTCCCGGCGGCAAGACAGCGCTGCTGGCGGCAATTGCCGGTTCCAGGGCCACGGTTCTCGCCAATGAGCCCAATGCCCGGCGCGCGGGGCTTGTCCGGCGCGCGGTTTCCGCCTTCGACGTCCCGGTGGAGGAGCTGGATGGCGCCGAGTTCCTCGCAACGCACGCCGGTCGGGCGGATCGGATCCTGCTCGATGCCCCATGCTCCGGGTTGGGGTCGCTGCGGCGGCGCCCGGAGGCCCGCTGGCGCAAGCGCCCCGGCGAGGTCCGGGAGCTCGCTCGCCTGCAGCACCGACTGCTCAACGCGGCGGCCGCGGCCCTCCGCCCGGGCGCGATCCTGGCCTACACCACCTGCTCTCCGCATCCGGCCGAGACGGTTGAGCAGGTCGGGATGGCTCTCGATGAGCATCCTGAGCTGGAGCTGCTCCCGGCGGGGGAGGCCCTCCGTGGCGTCGCTCCCGAGCTGCCGTTGGGCCAGAACCCGGCGGGGGCACAGCTCTGGCCACAGGTGCACGGCACCGATGGGATGTTCCTGGCACTCTTCCGCCGCCGTTGAGGAGTGCCCCGAGGCAGGGCGGTTCTCGGGGCTTAGACTTTCGATATGACGAACACACCGGCAGTCGAGATTTCCCCGAGCCTGCTCTCGGCTGATTTTGGAAGGCTGGACCGGGAACTCGAGGCGATCGCCACCGCCGACACCGTCCACGTCGATGTGATGGACAACCATTTTGTGCCGAACCTGACCTTCGGCCCACCGGTCGTCCGCCGTATTTTGCAGCTGTCCCCGGTTCCGCTGGATGTGCACCTGATGATCGAGGACCCGGATCGATGGGCCCTCGAGTACGCCGAGATGGGCTGTCAGCGCATCACCTTCCACGCGGAGGCCTCCACAGCCCCGCTTCGCCTGGCCGCGGAGCTCCGGGCGCGCGGTGCCAGGGCCGGGATTGCCGTGCGTCCGACGACCCCGATCACCGGGCTCCTCCCGCATCTGGATGCCTTCGACCAGGTCCTCGTGATGACGGTGGAGCCCGGATTCGGGGGACAGCCCTTCCTGTCCGGCGTCCTCCCCAAGCTCCGCGGACTTGCGGCTGAGGCTCCGGCCGGCCTGCTGCTGCAGGTGGACGGGGGTATCACCGTCACAACGGCTCCGCTGGCGGCCGAGGCGGGGGCGCGCAGTCTGGTGGCCGGGTCGAGTGTCTACGGCACGGAGAATCCGGCTGCGGCGATCGCGGCGCTTCGGGCGTCCATCCGATAAGGGGACTATCCTCGAACCCGTGAAAACTTTCGATCAGCTTTTTGCCGAGCTCACTGCCAAGGCCGTCTCTCACGAGGAGGGGTCCAAAACCGTCGAAGAGCTCGATCGCGGCGTCCATGCGATCGGCAAGAAGATCGTCGAAGAGGCCGGAGAGGTCTGGCTGGCGGCCGAGCATGAGTCCGACGAGAATCTGGCCGCAGAGGCCAGCCAGCTCATGTACCACCTGCAGGTGATGCTGATCAAACGCGGCATCACCCTGGAACAGGTCTACGAAGTTCTGTAACCATCCCGTCTGCGGGTCTATCCATCACTTCCCGGAGGTGCAGTCGCACATGCTGCGAGTTGCGGTACCGAACAAGGGCATCCTGAGCAATACGGCCATGGAGATGCTGCATGAGGCCGGCTACGCGGTTCGCCGCGACAGCCGGGATCTGTACGTCTCGGATCGGCATAACGACGTCGATTTCTTCTATCTCAGGCCCAGGGACATCGCCACGTATGTGGGGTCTGGGGCCCTCGATGTGGGGATCACCGGTCGGGATCTGCTGCTCGACTCCCATTCGAGCGCCGACGAGGTCGCGAACCTGGAGTTTGGCGGATCCACCTTCCATTTCGCCGGTCCGGCCGGAAAATTTCACACCCTGGAGGACATCCGGGGGCTCCGCATCGGGACGAGCTACCCGGGCCTGGTGGGGGACTTCCTGAAACGGGAGGGGGTCGACGCCACCCTGGTCACCCTCGACGGGGCGGTTGAGAACTCGGTCCGTCTCGGTGTGGCGGATCTGGTCGCCGACGTCGTCTCGACCGGAACGACGCTCCGCAACGCGGGCCTGGAGATGTTCGGGCCGGTGATCTTGGAGTCGTCCGCGGTCTTGATCGGCTCTCCGAAGACCGTCTCCACCGGGGAGCTGGAGGACCAGGCGCTCACCCTGTCCCGTCGCCTCATCGGAGTGCGGGTGGCCCACCAGTACGTGCTGATCGACTATGACGTGGCCCAGGAGCACCTGGAGGCCGCGACCCGCCTCACCCCGGGTCTGGAGTCTCCGACCGTGTCTCCTCTGGCCGACGCCAGCTGGTGCGCCGTCCGGGCCATGGCCCCGCGGGATCACATCAACGACATCATCGACAACCTGTATGAGGTCGGGGCGCGGGCAATTCTCGTTTCAACGATCACCACTGCGAGGATTTGATGTCACTGGCGCTGCGTGTCATCCCCTGCCTGGACGTGAGCCACGGCCGGGTGGTGAAGGGGGTGCGTTTCCAGAATCTGGTGGATGCGGGCGACCCGGTCGAGCTCGCGGCGCGCTACAGCGAAGAGGGCGCCGATGAGGTGACCTTCCTGGACGTCACTGCGACGGTGGAACACCGCGACACCATGCGGACCGTGGCGCGGGAGACCGCGACGCAGGTGGGAATCCCGCTGACTGTCGGAGGCGGAGTACGCACCGCCGACGATGTCGCGGCGCTGCTGGCCAGCGGGGCGGACAAGATCGGAATCAACTCGGCTGCCATCGCCCGGCCCGAGGTCCTCACCGAGATCGCCGACCGGTTCGGGGCCCAGGTCACGGTGCTCTCACTCGACATCGCCCCGTCGACCGAGACCGCCTCCGGGTATGCGGTCACCACGCACGGGGGGCGCAACCTCACGGATCTGGATGCGATCGACTGGGCCAGACGGGCCGTCGATCTTGGCGCCGGTGAAATGCTGGTCAACTCGATCGCGGCCGACGGCACCACAGACGGTTTCGATCTCCCGCTGCTGGAGCGGATGCGCGCGGCCGTTTCAGTCCCGATGATCGCCTCCGGCGGAGCGGGCGCGGTGGAGCACTTCGTCCAGGCCGCCCGCACGGGAGCGGATGCGGTACTGGCCGCCGGGGTCTTTCACCGCGGGGAGCTCACCATCGGCGAAGTCAAACGAGCCCTCGCCGAGGCGGGGTTCCCGGTTCGTCTCGGGGCCGACGCATGAGCGTCGATCCGGCGACGCTCGTCTTCGACGGGCGCGGGCTCATCCCGGTGATCGTGCAGCAGTGGGATACCGGCACGGTGTTGATGCTCGCCTGGATGGATGCCACCGCCGTGGCGGCAACCCTCGCGGAACGGCGCACGGTGTTCTGGTCCCGGTCTCGTCAGGAGTACTGGCGCAAGGGCGAGACCAGCGGGCACATCCAGCACCTGATCTCCCTGCAGACCGACTGCGATCGGGACACCCTTCTCGCGCGGGTCGACCAGGTCGGGCAGGCCTGCCACACGGGCACCTACACGTGCTTCGACGGCCGTGAACTCGACGGGTCGGATCCCGCCCCCATACCGCCTACCGAACGAAAAGAGTCCGAATCGTGATGCACCTTTCGATCCCGAGCCCCGCCTGGCAGGGGTTCTCTATCGGTCCTGTCTTCGTGCACGCCTATGCGCTGTGCATCCTGACGGGGATCGTGCTGGCGATGCTCCTCACCGCCCACCGCTTCCGTCGCCGCGGGATCGAGCCCGGCGTAGTGATCGATCTGGCGCTCTGGTCGGTGACCCTGGGGATCATCGGGGCACGGACGTGGCACGTGCTGACCCATTGGGGAGACTATTTCTCCTCCGGCACCTTCGGCGACATGCTGCTCCGCGCGATTTCGATCAATCAGGGCGGGATCGCGATCTTCGGGGCGCTTCTGGGCGGCGGGCTGGGCTGCTGGATCGCCGTGCGTATTACCGGACTTCGCTTCTGGTCAGTGGCGGATGCGCTGGCTCCGGGCCTGCTCTTCGCACAGGCCGCCGGGCGCTGGGGGAACTGGTTCAACCATGAGCTCTTCGGTGCCCCGACCACACTGCCCTGGGGGCTGCGCATCGAGTCGACAAACGCGGCCTTCCCGGTCGGGCTCCCGTCCGGCACCCTGTTCCATCCCACGTTTCTGTATGAATCGATCTGGGATGTCCTCGGGGCGTTCCTGCTGATCTGGATCGGGCATCGCTGGCGCACCCTGCAGTGGGGGCGCCTCTTCGCCTGCTACCTGATCTGGTACGGGTTCGGGCGGTTCTGGCTGGAGCAGCTCCGGCTCGACCCCATCGGGGTGTTCCTGGGCCTGCGCTACAACGCCTGGGGAGCTCTCCTGGCGATCGTGGTCGGCATTGTGGTGTTCTTTGTCCAGCGCCGTCGCCACCCCGGTATGGAGCCGAGCGGATACCGCCCGGGACGCGAGCCGAAGCCGGAGGCCGAACCCGAGTCAGAGACCGACTCGGAGTCCGAGGGCTCCTCAGCGGCTTCTCCGGAAGAGTCCGGAGAGAAGCTCTCGGACGGGGCTGCAACGGCCGAGGATCCGGAGCCCCGGGACTGACCCTCTCCGGCACATCCGCCCTCCTGCTCCACGTTGGCCGCATGGTGCCCTAAGATGTAGGGCACCGCGCGGCGACGGGAATGTCGTTCCCCCTGCCCGACGGTATCGA
The DNA here is from genome assembly GCA_022487185.1 of Microbacteriaceae bacterium. Lineage (GTDB taxonomy): Bacteria > Actinomycetota > Actinomycetes > Actinomycetales > Microbacteriaceae > JAKVJE01. The sequence goes on along the minus strand of JAKVJE010000009.1, from coordinate 7,667 downwards.
CAGAAGGAAACTCATGGCCGCTGCATCGAACTCACCGTTCTCCCGATTCGGCGCGCTTCCCGAGGCGGCGGGACTGTACACGCCCTCCGCGGAGCGGGACGCGTGTGGTCTGGCAATGGTCGCCACGCTCCGTGGCACCGCCGGACACGACATCATCGATGCGGCCCTCGATGCCCTGCGGCACCTCGAACACCGCGGTGCCGTCGGCTCGGACGCGGGCACGGGTGACGGGGCCGGCATCCTCATGCAGGTGCCGGATGCCTTCCTGCAGGAAGTCACCGCGTTCCAGCTCCCCGCAGCAGGACAGTACGCGGTCGGCATGGTCTATCTGCCGACGGATGCGGAGGAGCGCGAGACCGCCAAGGTGCGCATCCAGCGCATCGCGGTTGAGGAGGGCCTCACCGTCCTCGGATGGCGCCCGGTGCCGACGGATCCGACGGTAATCGGGACCCAGGCCCGCTCCACGATGCCTGCCTTCGAACAGCTCTTCGTCTCAAAGCTGGGCCTGAACGGGCCGAGTCTCTCCGGCCGGGAGCTCGACCGACTTGTCTACCGGCTGCGGAAGCGTGCCGAGCACGAGACCGAGGTCTACATCCCGTCGCTGTCGGCCCGGACCTTGGTCTACAAGGGCATGGTCACGACCCTTCAGCTCGAGCCGTTCTACCCCGATCTTTCCGATCCCCGACTCGCCTCGCGCCTGGCGATCGTGCACTCTCGGTACTCGACGAACACCTTCCCCTCCTGGCCACTGGCACAGCCGTTCCGCTACATCGCGCACAACGGTGAGATCAACACGGTGCAGTCGAACCGGAACTGGATGCGCGCCCGGCAGTCCCAGCTCCGCAGCGAGGTGCTGGGAGACCTGGAGCCCCTCTACCCGATCGTGACCGAGGGGGGCAGCGACTCCGCCTCCTTCGACGAGGTCGTGGAGCTGCTGGAGCTCGCCGGCCGCTCTCTCCCGCATGCCATCATGATGATGGTGCCCGAGGCCTGGGAGAATCAGGACGATATGCCCCCGGCCCTGCGGGCCTTCTACCGCTATCACTCCGCCATCATGGAGCCGTGGGATGGGCCGGCGGCCATCACCTTCACCGATGGCACTCTGGTGGGGGCCACACTGGACCGCAACGGGCTGCGTCCGGGCCGGTACATGGTGACCGACGACGGCCTGGTCGTCTTGGCCAGCGAGACCGGAGTGCTCCCGGTGCCGGAGGAGAAGATCATCACCCGAGGGCGCCTGCGCCCGGGCCGGATGTTCCTCATCGATACCGAGCACGGTCGTTTCATTCCCGATGCCGATGTGAAGGCACAGCTCTCCCGCGAGCACCCGTGGAAGCAATGGGCCGATGAGACGCAGGTGCCACTGGACTCGCTGCCCGAGCGGGAGCACATCCTGCATACGAGTGCCTCGGTGGAGCGTCGTCAGCGCACCTTTGGCTACACGGAGGAGGAGCTCAAGATTATCCTGGGCCCGATGGCGAAGACCGGGAAGGAGCCCATCACGGCGATGGGCACCGACACGCCGATCGCCGCGATCAGCGAACGACCCAAGCTGCTCTTCGACTACTTCACCCAGACCTTCGCACAGGTGACCAACCCGCCGTTGGATGCCATCCGCGAGCATGTGGTGACCTCGCTGTCGCTCGGGCTCGGCCCGGAACAGAACCTGCTCTCGCTCACCCCGGGGGGCACCCGGCAGCTGGAGATTGATTTCCCGGTCATCGACAATGACGAACTGGCCAAGATTCAGCATCTCGATGCCCGGCAGGGCTTCCCCAAAACGGTGACCCTCCACGGGCTCTACCCGGTGGCCGGAGGTGCGGCCGCCCTGCGGCGACGGCTCGATGAGCTCTGCCAGGAGGCCCTCCAGGCCGTCGAGCACGGGACTCAGTTCCTCGTGCTCAGCGATCGGGACACGAGCGCAGATCTGGCCCCGATCCCGTCGCTGCTGATGATTGCGGCGGTTCACCACTTCCTGATCCGCCGGGAGCGCCGCCTCCAGGTGAGCCTGATCGCGGAGGCCGGCGATGTCCGTGAGGTGCACCACGTCGCGCTGCTCATCGGGTACGGTGCCTCGGCGGTGAACCCGTATCTGGCGATGGAGACGTGCGAGGAGCTCGTCCGCCGCGGTCTGCTCACCTCAGTGAGCGCCCATCAGGCGGTGCGCAATCTGATTTCGGCCCTCGGATCCGGCGTGCTGAAGATCATGTCGAAGATGGGGATCTCAACTGTGGGGTCCTACACCGGGGCCCAGACCTTCGAGGCGGTCGGGCTGGATCAGGCGCTGATCGATGAGTTCTTCACCGGCACGGTCTCGAAGCTGGGCGGGGTCGGGCTGGAGGTTCTGGAGCGGGAGAATGCCGCCCGTCACGCCCTTGCGTATCCGCTCGACCCCTCCGCAGTGGCTCACGAGCACCTCCCCGAGGGAGGCGAGTACCACTGGCGTCGCAACGGTCCTGCCCACCTACTGGGCCCGGAGACGGTGTTCCGGCTGCAGCAGTCCACGCGGCGCAAGCGCTACGACCTGTTCAAGCAGTACACGAAGCTCGTCGATGAGCAGACCGCAGAGCTCAAAACCATCCGCGGAATGTTCGGACTTGACACGTCGCAGCGTCCGGCGCTCCCCATCGAGGAGGTCGAGCCGATCAGTGAGATCGTGCGCCGCTTCTCAACCGGGGCCATGAGCTATGGCTCGATCTCTCAGGAGGCGCATGAGACGCTGGCGATCGCGATGAACCGTCTCCACGCCCGCTCCAATACGGGCGAGGGCGGAGAGGACACCGACCGGCTGCTCGACCCCGAGCGCCGCAGCGCCATCAAGCAGGTGGCCTCCGGCCGGTTCGGGGTGACCAGCATGTATCTGGCACACGCCGACGATATCCAGATCAAGATGGCCCAGGGAGCAAAGCCGGGGGAGGGCGGTCAACTGCCCGCCCAGAAGATGTACCCCTGGATTGCCCGCACCCGTCACTCCACCGCCGGCGTGGGGCTGATCTCGCCGCCCCCGCACCACGACATCTACTCGATCGAGGATCTCAAACAGTTGATCTTCGATCTGAAGCATGCGAACCCGCGGGCCCGCATCCACGTGAAGCTGGTCAGTGAGAACGGCATCGGGGCGGTGGCGGCCGGCGTCGCCAAGGCCAAGGCCGATGTCATCCTCATCTCTGGCCATGACGGGGGCACCGGCGCCGCTCCTCTCAACTCGCTGAAACATGCGGGAACCCCGTGGGAGATCGGCCTGGCCGAGGCCCAGCAGACACTGATGCTCAACGGGCTTCGCGACCGGGTTGTGGTGCAGGCCGACGGGCAGCTCAAGACGGGCCGCGATGTGATTGTGGCCGCCCTGCTCGGAGCCGAAGAGTTCGGCTTCGCCACCGCGCCCCTGGTCGTCACCGGCTGCGTGATGATGCGGGTGTGCAACAAAGACACATGCCCGGTGGGGGTCGCCACCCAGAACCCAGAGCTCCGTGCCCGCTTCACGGGGCGCCCGGAGGATGTGGTCACCTTCTTCGAGTTCATCGCGCAGGAGGTGCGCGAGTACCTGGCCGAGCTGGGCTTCCACTCGATCGCGGAGCTGGTGGGGCACCATGAGCTCCTCACCGCACATCCCTCCGATGGGTCGAAGGCCGCCACACTCGACCTGGATCCCATCCTCAAGGGTCCGGAGCTGCCCGCAGACGCACCACGCCGCCACCAGATCGCGCAGGACCACGAGATCGAGAAGCACTTCGATCAGCAGCTCATCCGCCTCTCCGCACCCGCGCTCGAGTCCGGTTCCCCGGTGCGCATCGATCTTCCGATCCGGAACACCGAGCGGGCCGTGGGAACCCTATTGGGGTACCGGGTCACGATGTCGCGCGGCGAGGAGGGACTTCCGGAGGACACGATCGACGTGCGGCTGCACGGCTCCGCCGGGCAATCGCTCGGCGCCTTCGTCCCCCACGGCATCACACTCCGGTTGGAGGGGGATGCGAACGACTACGTGGCCAAGGGCCTCTCCGGAGGAACCCTGGTGCTCCGCCCGCCGCGCGAGGCCGCCTTCGTGGCAGAGAAGAACGTCATCGCTGGCAACGTCATCGGCTATGGCGCCACCGGCGGCTCCATCTTCCTGCGTGGATTGGTGGGGGAGCGCTTCCTGGTCCGCAACTCCGGCGCGACTGCGGTCGCGGAGGGCGTGGGGGACCATGCCCTGGAATACATGACCGGTGGTGTCGCGGTGATTCTGGGCCCGACCGGTCGCAATCTGGGGGCCGGGATGTCCGGCGGATGCGCCTACGTGTACCAGCTCGATCGCGATTTGGTCAACCATGAGGCCCTCGCCTCCGGTGAGCTCCAGTTGCTGGAGCTCACCCCGGATGACCGGGATCTCCTCCGCTCACTGCTGGAGCGGCACCGCGCGGAGACCGATTCACCGGTCGCCACCCGGCTGCTCGCCGAGTTCGACGAGGCTGCCGGAGCCTTTACCAAGGTGCTGCCGGCTGACTACGCCGCGGTACTCCATACCCGTGAACATGCGGTTCAGGAGGGACTCGACCCGGACGGGGCCGAGACCTGGGCCAAGATCCTGGAGGTGACCCGTGGCTGATCCACGTGGATTCCTGAAGTATCGCGATCGGGAGCTCCCGGCGCGCCGACCGGTTCCGGTGCGGATCCAGGACTGGCACGAGGTCTATGAGGAGCAGGATCCGGAGCAGTTGCGCCGTCAGGCCTCTCGCTGCATGGACTGCGGCATCCCCTACTGTCACATGGGGTGTCCACTGGGCAACCTCATCCCGGACTGGAACGACTATGTCTGGCGGGGCAAGGGGCATATGGCCAGTGAACGGTTGCTGGAGACGAACAATTTCCCGGAGTTCACCGGTCGGCTCTGCCCGGCGCCCTGTGAGGACGCCTGCACGCTCGGGATCAATCAGCCGGCGGTGACGATCAAGCAGATCGAGGTGCAGATCGCCAAGCAGGCGGCCGACCGCGGGTGGATCGAGCCAGAGCCCCCGGAGCGGCTCACGGGCAAGGCCGTCGCGGTCATCGGCTCTGGCCCCGCAGGACTCGCCGCAGCCCAGCAGCTCACCCGGGCAGGTCATACGGTGGCCGTCTACGAGCGCGACGATCGGATTGGTGGACTGCTGCGCTACGGCATCCCCGATTTCAAAATGGAGAAGTCGGTCCTGGACGCACGTCTCAACCAGATGATGGCTGAGGGGACCCGATTCCGCCCCGGCATTGAGGTCGGCACGGACATCACCTGGGAACGGCTCCGAGATCGTTTCGACGCGATCGTCGTCGCCACCGGCTGCACGGTGCCGCGGGATTTGCCCATTCCCGGCCGGGACCTCGCTGGCATTCACTTCGCTATGGACTTCCTGGTCCAGCAGAACCGGGTCAACGCCCATCAGGAGGTCGACAACCAGATCTCGGCCACGGGGAAGCATGTGATCGTCATCGGCGGCGGAGATACTGGCTCCGACTGCGTCGGGACCGCCCTGCGGCAGCAGGCCGCATCGGTGACGACGCTGGCCATCGGCAAACGGCCGCCGATGACTCGGGGAGCGAACGATCCCTGGCCCACCACCCCGAAGGTGTTCGAGGTCTCCTCCTCCAACGAGGAAGGCGGGGAGCGCGACTTCCTGGCCTCCACCGTCGAGTTCCTCAGCGATGACCAGGGGCACGTGCGGGCGCTCCGGGTGGCGGAGACCGAGTACCTGCCCGATGGCTCCCGCCGTCCGACCCCGGGCACCGAGCGGGAACTTCCCGCCGACCTGGTGCTCATCGCGATGGGGTTCAGTGGCACGGAGTCCGAGACCCTCGAAGCCCAGCTTCAGGTCCCGGTGACCGCTCGGCACACCGTGGAACGGGACGAGGCGTATGCCACCTCCGTTCCCGGTGTCTTCGTGGCCGGTGACGCGGGACGCGGCCAGTCGCTGGTCGTGTGGGCGATCGCCGAGGGGCGGGCCGCGGCGGCCTCGGTGGACCACTTTCTGGAGGGGCAGACGATTCTGCCGTCTCCGATCCGGGCGGATGCCCGGGCCATTAGACTGTGAGAAACAGAGAGAGACGGGGTTGAGATGGCTGAGCAGGAACCGGTACGGACAACGAGGTCCGCACCGCACCAGGCCAAGATCGTCGCGACACTCGGACCGGCGTCCGACAGCGTTGAGACGATCACCCACCTGATCGAGGCCGGGATGAACGTGGCCAGGCTGAATCTGAGCCACGGGACGCACGAGGTGCACGCCCAGACCTTCGCCAATATCAAGGAGGCGAGCACACGCTTCGAGCGGCCCATCGGTATCATCGCCGATCTGCAGGGCCCCAAGATTCGGCTGGGGACCTTCGAGCCCGGCGAGCACACGCTGGTGTCGGGGCAGACGTTCACGATCACCACCGAGCCCGTCGAGGGCACCGCGCAGCGGGCTTCCACTACTTTCGCGGGGCTCCCGGGCGATTGCCACCCGGGCGACCCGCTGCTCATCGACGACGGAAACATCCAGCTCACCGTCCGTGAGGTCACCGAGACGGATGTGGTCTGCGACGTTGTCGTGGGCGGGCGCGTCTCCGATCACAAGGGCATCAGTCTGCCAGGCGTCGCGGTGAGCGTGCCGGCCCTGAGCACCAAGGACGAGGACGACCTTCGCTGGGCGCTGCGCACCGGGGTCGACATGATTGCGCTCTCCTTCGTGCGCTCGGCCGACGACGTCCAGCGGGTGCACGAGATCATGAACGAGGAGGGGGTGCATCTCCCGGTCATCGCGAAGATCGAGAAGCCCCAGGCGATCGCGAACCTGCACGAGATCGTGGCGGCCTTTGACCTGATCATGATCGCCAGGGGCGATCTGGGGGTCGAAATGCCCCTGGAACAGGTGCCGGAGGTGCAGAAGCGCGCAATCGAGCTCGCCCGGCAGTGGGCGAAGCCCGTGATCGTGGCCACTCAGATGCTGGAGTCGATGATCTCGAATCCCCGTCCGACTCGAGCCGAGGCCTCCGACTGCGCCAACGCGGTGCTGGATGGGGCGGATGCGCTCATGCTCAGCGGCGAGACCTCGGTCGGGGCGTACCCTGTCGAGGCGGTGCACACGATGGCCAATATCATCACGGCCACCGAGAAGGACGGACTCAAGCGCATCCCGGCCCTGGGCACGGTGCCGCACACCCAGTCGGGGGCGATTACCAGGGCCGCGGCCCAGGTCGGCCGCTTCCTGGGCGCCAAGTATGTCTGCGTCTTCACGACGAGCGGGGATTCCGCCCGCCGCATGGGGCGGCTGCGGGAGCCGCTCCCGATGCTCGCCTTCACCTACGACGAGGCGACTCGGCGCCGGATGAGTGTGATGTGGGGGGTTCGTTCGGTCATCGTCCCGTTCCTGCAGACCACCGACGAGATCGTGCTGAGCGTCGATACGTATCTGATCGACTCTGGGCTGGCCGAGGTGGGAGACATCGTCATCGTCGTCCTCGGCAGCCCGCCGGGGATCCCCGGCTCCACGAACGACCTGCGGGTGCTGCGGGTCGGAGACGCGGTCAATGAGGCCGCACCGGGCTACCGCCATGCGGCCGCCCAGCTGATGTCTCTCACGGCGAGCCCGATCGAAGAACAGTAGATCTGCCGCCATCTGGACGGGGCCGTTCGACCGTCTGTCCGGGAATGGAAACTGCCCCGCCGGAATTCTCCG
>JAKVJE010000008.1 GCA_022487185.1 Microbacteriaceae bacterium | reverse complement strand
GCATAGGCGACCGAGGACAGCGGATCGCTGGCGAAGATCGGAAGCGCAAAACGCTTGGGGAGCAGCTGCCCCTCCATGTCCTGGGAGGGGAGCGGCTCCCCGATCAGCAGCCGACGAGTGACCGGGATGTCCGGCTGATCCTCGTTCTTGGAATGCAGATCTGGGATATGTGGGCCGACTCCACCTTGCTTTGGCACAGAGCGAATCTATGCCGCACTTCTCCCATGGTCAAGCTGGATCAGAGGTCTCGCCGCGCAAACAACGCCGTTCCCGCGGCCACGGGTGCCGCCGCCCAGCCCGCCAGGACCAGGGTGGCCGCCCACCAGGGGAGCTGGGACGGGTCGTTCGACCAGGTCACCATGAGCGAGGCGGTCGACGACGGCAGATACATCGAAAGCGTTGCCGGCCACTCGGCTTGGAGGATCCCGGACACGATCGAGAGCACCACAGGCAGCACAAACATCATCACCACCACGATCGTGATCGCCCCCGAGCTGGAGCGCACCAGAAGCGTGGTTCCGAATGCGAAGAGGGCGAAGAGGACCGCTGACAGGACCTCCAGCGCCAGCCGGGGCAGAAGGTCCGACCCGATGGTCAGCTGGCCTCCCGCGGCCGCCGCGATGAAGGTGACCCCGAATGCGGCGACTAATGTGCCCAGGGCCGTCACGGCCCCGACGGTCACCGCGATGAGGAGGCCCTTTGCCGCCACGAACATCCCGCGGCGGGGCACGGCGACGACGCTGGCACGTATCGTACCGGTGCTGAGTTCTCCGCCGATGCTGAGAATGCCCAGAACAGCACCGAGAAGGAGGGTAAACGTCTGGGCCACCGTGATGATCTCGACCGCCTCCGCACGCGTGCTCGGGCTCCAGATCGTCAGCAGCGACATCAGGAGGATGGGGATCCCCGCCGAGACCAGGAAGAGCAGGATTGCGATCACCCAGTGCGAGCGCAGCGAAATCAGCTTCACCCATTCGCTCCGGACGGCACCCCAGAAGGTCAGCCTCGGACTCCGCTGGGAACGGTGAGCTGGGAACTGTGCGGCTTCGGCGGTCATGCGCTCGTCTCCTCTGTCGGAACTGCCGAGGTGTCAACCGGCCGCTGCCGGTAGGCCACTGAGTCATGGGTCAGACGAAGGAATGCGTCCTCCAGGCTCAAGGCACGCGGGACCAGCTCGTGCAGGGCGACCCCGCCCGCCGCGGCACACTCCCCCACCTGTGCTGCCGACGCGCCGCGCACCACCAGAGCCCCGTCCTCGCCGGGCTCCACACGCGCCCCAGACACCCCGGCCAGGGCATCTCGGAAGGCCTCAGGGGCCGGGGTCCGAACCTGCACCCACGGCTCCGAGATACGCTCGAGCAGCTCCGCCATAGGGGCATCCGCCAGGAGCCTGCCGCGGCCGATGGCCACGATCCGGTCTGCGGTATGAGCCATCTCCCCAAGGAGGTGACTCGAGACCAGGACGGCGCGGCCCTGCCCCGCCAGGAAGTGCAACAAGTCCCGCATCCACACGACCCCCTCGGGGTCGAGGCCATTGATGGGCTCATCCAAAATCAGGTTCCTGGGATTTCCCAGAAGTGCCACGGCGACGCCCAGCCGCTGGGACATGCCCAGGGAGAAGCCGCGGAGGCGACGGCGGGCCACACCCGCGAGGCCGACCAGGTCCAGCACTTCGTCGACGCGGGTCCGAGGGAGGCCATGGGTCGCGGCCAGGGCGTTCAGATGCTGCCTGGCCGTACGTCCGGGATGCACATTGCCCGCATCCAGCAGGACCCCCACATGGGTCATCGGCGCATCCAGCTGAACAAACGGGCGTCCATCGATCAGGCAGGTCCCGGACGAGGGGCGGTGCAGCGAGACGATGACGCGCATCGTGGTCGACTTGCCCGCACCATTCGGACCGACAAATCCGGTCACCTGCCCATCCGGAGCGACGAAGGAGACATCATCGACCGCGAGCTGCGACCGATAGCGTTTCGTGAGGTGCTCGACGGTAATCACCCGTCCAGTCTACCGGGCGCTGTTCCCGCCTCCTCAGGCCGGGAGCGGCCCCTCAGAGCAGAGCCACCCCGTCACTCGCCCCGATCCTGGTCGCACCGGCCGCCACCAGTGCATCCATCTGCTCTGGGGTGTGGATGCCCCCGGCCGCTTTGATCCCCATGTCCGGACCCACTTCGGAGCGAATCTGCCGCACGGCCTCCACCGTGGCGCCACCGGTCGAGAACCCGGTGGAGGTCTTGACGAAATCGGCTCCAGCAGCCATGACCTGGGCCGAGGCAAAACGGATCTCCTGGGGAGTGAGCAGGCAGGTCTCGATGATCACCTTGAGGATGCCCCGCGGGTGCACGGTCCGGGCCAGGGCCCCCAGCTGGGACTGCAGCGCGTCCGTGTCACGCGCACGCACCGCAGCCAGGTCGATGACCACATCGATCTCCGAGGCGCCGGCCGTGAGCGCATCCTCGGCCTCGAAGACCTTGACCGCAGTCGTGGAGGCCCCCAGGGGGAACCCCACAACCGTGCAGACCCCGGGAGCTGCGTCCGCCAGGAATGTGGCTGCCCGGGCAACCCAGCGCGGATTGACGCAGACCGTCGCAAACCCGTACCGCGCCGCCTGCGCACAGAGTGCCTCGATGCCGGCCGCATCTGCGGTCGGAGAGAGCAGGGTGAGGTCGATCATGCGTGCACGCGCCAGAGAATCCGTCATGTGGCCAGTGTAAAAGCTTGTGACTCCGGGCTCCGTCCCGTTCCTCCGGCACCCAGCTGCGGCGAATTCCGGAACCGTCGCTGGAAGAACTGCCCCGCTGGGAATACCGTCCCACAGCACGCGTTGTGGGCGAAGAAACGGGTCGGAACCCGCCGGCCCGCACCGTCACAGAGGAGACCGATGTCTGCAACACTTACCGGACGGACCATCCTGGTCATCAGCACCAACTATGGGCCGGAAACCGCCGAGCTCGTCCGCCCGGTCACAGAACTGCGCGCAGCCGGGGCCGAGGTCGACATCGCGGCACCGGAGGCAAAGCCTATCCAACCCCTCACCTTCGACACGACCCCAGCTGCCACCGTGAACCCGACCCTGACCTTTGACCAAATCGTCCCCGACCGGTATGACGCCGTGGTCATCCCCGGCGGCACACTCAACGCCGATGCGATCCGGATGAATCCGACCGCGCGCACCACCGTCAACGCCTTTGCCGAGGCAGGCAAACCCGTGGCTGCAATCTGCCACGCCCCCTGGCTCCTGGTCGACGCAGGCCTTGCCGAGGGCAAGCACCTCACCAGCTGGAAGTCCATCGCCCCGGATCTTCGCCACGCGGGGGCCGACTGGTCCGATCAGGAGGTGGTGGTAGATGAGACCGGCGGCTGGACGCTGATTACGTCGCGCTCCCCCGACGACCTCCCCGCCTTCATCGGCGCACTCACCGACGCGCTCGGGACAGACTAAGCGCGGACCTGGGGAGGTCGTCCAGTTCCCGACGGGCCTCCCCAGGCGGGGTGTACGGGTGGGAGATCACCCAGTTTCAGCTCGAAAGTCTCCAAAAACACTAAAAGACCGGCGTAAACACGCCGATCTTCAGTGCGTTGGATGAGTAGCGGGGGAGGGACTCGAACCCTCGACACCACGATTATGAGCCGTGTGCTCTAACCACCTGAGCTACCCCGCCAGGGGAATGCCACGCATCCGAGCCTCGACCGAGGATTGAACTCGGGACCCCTTCCTTACCATGGAAGTGCTCTACCGCTGAGCTATCGAGGCATACCACCGAAATGGCACCGTACGAGAATACCATCCAGGCGGCAGGCATGCACCGTCTCCGGAGCAGTCCTGCAGTGGCGGGTGCAGGATTCGAACCTACGAAGGCTGAGCCGTCTGATTTACAGTCAGATCCCGTTGGCCGCTTGGGTAACCCGCCATGCGCCCCTGACCACATGCCGACATCTGATCAAGAACGCCAAGAGGTAATACTAGCAACACTGCAGGGTACTTTCGCCACTCCGGGACGATTTGAGATTCGGAGGAAACCGCCACGCCGCTCGCAGCTTCGGTGTCCGCGGGACGTCCTACAATTGCCCTCACCATGAGCGCACTCGCACGACGTCACCTCCACAGTGTTCCGGCCGGAGCCGGAGCCGCGGAGCCGCTGTGGCTCCAGGTCGCCGAGGCCGCCGAGCGGGCTCAGCCGACCGACCCGTGCGCCACGTTCCGCCTCATGGGCCAGCTGCTGGAATTCATGCCGCAGGACGATCCACGGACCCTCTACCACCTGGGGCACGCCGCCATGCGCGCCCAGAACTATGCAGCGGCCACCACGTTCCTGGAATTTTCGATCAAGCGGGGCATCACCGCCCCGCATCGCGGCGTGGCCTACCTGGAGCTCACCAGCGCCCTCCGCCGCATCGATCAGGTCTCGACGGCACTCGAATATCTCGAACAGGGCATGCACGATGCGGAGATCGGCTCCTTCGCCGACGATCTGGCCGCCTTCGAGGTCGTCATCCTCCATGATGCGGGTCAGCATCGGGCGGCCGCCCACACGGCCGTCTCTCGGCTCTCGCCGCACCTCGACGAGCTCATCCCTGATCTTCTGCCCTAAGGCCCTCGGGCCCCGGGGCCAGGCCCTCAGCCGCGCGAGTGGCGCACCATCTCTTCGCGCGAGACGACCTTGATCCGGTCTCTCCCCTGGGCCGCACCGAGCTCGTGCTCGTAGGCGTCCAGCCGATGCCACCCCTCCAGCGTCGTGTACTCGATCTTCCGCTCCGACAGCAGTGCCGGAACGGCCCCGGCCCCGCCGTCCCGGGGCGTCCAGCCGCGCCCCGCCCCCAGGTCCTCAACCAGGTGGGTGATGGTCTGCAGGGCATCCGACTTGGTGGACCCGATGAGCCCCACCGGACCCCGGCGGATCCAGCCCGTAACGTACTCCCCGGGAATCGGAGAGCCATCCGCCCCGAGAACCCGGCCCTCAGAGTTGGGGATCACTCCCCGGTCCGCGTCGAACGGCACCCCGGAGAGGGGGGAGCCCGTATACCCGACGGCCCGGTACACCTGCCCCACCGGGAACTCGCGAAACTCTCCGGTGCCGACCAGAGCGCCGCGGTCATCCACCGCAGTGCGCTCGACCCGGAGCCCCGTGACCCGTCCATCTCCGAGGATCTCGGCCGGACGCCACCGGAAGTGCAGGTGCACCCGCCGAGAAGCCCCCGTCGGGGTGCGCCCCAGCCACTCGGTGAAGATCCTGCGGAGCACCTTGCGCTGATTGTTCGCCTCGAAGGCCGCATCGGAATCAGGATCTGGCACGAAATCCTCCGGATCGAGCAGTACGTCGACCCCGGGGATCTGCCCGAGCTCACGGGTCTCGAGGGGGCTGAACTTCGCGAACCCCGGCCCCCGTCGCCCGAAGACGTGCACGTCGCTGACCCGAGATCGGCCCAGATCCTGCTCCACGTTCTCCGGAATATCCGTCCCGGCCAGGTCCTGGACCGAGCGCACCAGCATGCGGGTGATATCGAGGGCGACGTTGCCGTTGCCGATCACCGCCACGTCTGTGGCATCCAGCGGCCACTCCAGCGGGAAGTCCGGATGCCCGTCGTACCAGCCCACGAATGCAGAGGCTCCGAAAGACCCGGAGAGGTTCTCTCCCGGAACGTGGAGCGAGGCGTCATCGAGCGCCCCGGTCGCGAAAATCACGGCGTCATAGTGCGCTCGGAGATCCTCCAGGCCGATCTGGGCACCGAACTCGACATTGCCGAACAGGCGCACCCCGGATGCGTCGAGGGTGGTCCGCAGCGCATTCACGATGTGCTTGATGTGCGGATGGTCCGGAGCCACTCCGTACCGCACCAACCCGTATGGCGCCGGAAGCCGTTCGAACAGGTCGATCTGGACCTCGAACGGGCGCTCGGCGCGAAGCAGCAGGTCGGCCGCGTAGACCCCGGCAGGACCGGCTCCGACGATGGCGACCCGTCTGGGCTCACGAGCTGACACAGACATAGTTGTTCCTTTCACAGCGGGCGAAGCGGCCGGGCGCCCCGCTCAGTTCCCGCGACCAATCAGTGCGAGCGGGAGACGATCGTGTCGGCGAGCTCCCCCAGGGCCGCCCGCACCGGCCCCTCCGGGAGGGGCTCCAGCGCGGCAACCGCACGGTCGGCCCACGTATGCGCAATCTGCAAGGTCTCCTCGGTGACGGTATGTGCACCGAGCTGTGCGAGCGCATCCGGCAGAGTGGCGTCGTCGTCCAGCAGCGCGGTGATGCGCTCCACCTCCGCCCGGGCCTCTGGATCATCCACGGCTCGGCGCTGCAGGAGGAGCCAGGGCATGGTCGGGACCCCGTCACGCAGATCCGTCCCAGGCACCTTGCCCGACTCATCCTGCGTGGAGCGGACGTCGATGACATCGTCGATGAGCTGAAAGGCCACCCCGATCGCCTCGCCGTACTCACGAACCGGCGCCAAGTACTGTTCGTCTGCGCCGGACAGCAAAATGCCGTACTGCGCGGCCGCAGCAATCAGAGAACCCGTCTTATCGGCCAGCACCTGCAGGTAGAACTCGATGGGGTCATCCGACTCGGCCGGACCCAGGGTCTCGCGCATCTGACCCTCACAGAGCCGGGCAAAGGTCGAGGCCTGCATGCGCAGGGCGCGCTCCCCCAGAGGCGCCACCAGCTCGGAGGCCCGGGCGAACAGAATGTCTCCAGCCAGAATCGCGATGCTGTTGGTCCAGGTGCGCTGAGCGGTGGGAACGCCCCGGCGCAGGTCGGCCTCATCCATCACATCGTCGTGGTACAGCGAGGCGACGTGAGTCAGCTCCACCACCGTCGCTGCGGCCACCACCTCATCGGTGATCCCCGACCCGAGCTGGGCGGTCAGAAGCACGAGCAAGGGACGCACCCGCTTGCCGCCGGCCTCCACCAGGTAGCGTGAGACCGCATCCACCACAGGATCGGCGCTCCCCGCATGCGTCCGCACCGACCGTTCCACACGATCCAGCCCGGACTCCATGCGGCGCACGAGCGCCCGATCCGCACCCTTCAGAAAAAACCGCTTCGCCCCGGACACCAGATGTCCGGGCTCGGAGCTCGCCGCCCCGCTCACCGCTCCGCCCCCGGGCGTACCCCACGGTGCAGGGCGACGACACCACCGGTGAGGTTGCGGTACTCGACCCCGGTGAACCCCGTGTCGAGGAGCATGCCGGCCAAGCCGATCTGATCGGGCCAGGCGAGGATGCTCTCAGCCAGATAGGTGTAAGAGGGTGCGTTGCTGCTGAACGCCGCTGCAGCGGTGGGGAGGACGGTGCGCAGATAGAAGCGGTACAGCGCAGAGAACCAGGCCGCCGAAGGATGGGAGAATTCGCAGATCACCACGCGCCCACCAGGCCGCAAGACTCGCAGCATCTCAGCCAGTGCCTGCTCCGGGTGCTGCACGTTCCGCAGGCCGAAAGAAATCGTGACAGCGTCGAAAGAGGCGTCCTCGAAGGGGAGCGCGGTGGCATCGGCCTGCACGAAGCTGAGCTCTGGGTAGCGAGCCCGCCCCTGTTCCAGCATCCCTTCTGAGAAGTCCACCGCGACGAGCTCGACTCCGGGCCGGGACAGGGCCGCGGTGGAGGTTCCGGTGCCGGCCGCCACATCGAGCGCCCGTTCTCCGGGCTGCAGTGCGCAGGCGTGGCGGACCTGACGCCGCCATCCCCGGGTCATGCCCAGGGAGAGCAGGTCGTTCATACGGTCGTAGGCGGGAGCGGTATGGGTGAACATCTCCGCCACGGCATCCGGGCTCTTCCTGAGGTCAGCTGTGGTCACACCCGCCGAGTGTACCGTGCAAGTCGCGCCGCTCCTAGCCTCCGGGGCCGTTGAATGGGGCCGGAATCGCCCGTACCATATGCGGGTGAGCACCCCGACCCTTCCCTCTGACGTTCGCCAGGATGGGTTTGAAGAAGCCCTCCTGTGGGCAAATCCCCACGATCCCCTGGTCTGGAAGGGGCCGGAGAGCTGGTTGGTGGGATGCGGGCCGACGGTGCAACTGCAGGCGACAGGTCCCGGCCGGATCGAACGGCTCCGAACCCTCTGGAAACGGTATGTGGAAGAGCGCACCGCAGAGGGGGCCGACCCGGCCGCACTGCTCGCCTTCGGATCTATTCCGTTCTCGGAACATTCGACGGAACCCGCCGAGCTGCAGATCCCGGCAACGGTTCTACGCCCGGGAGGCCGGCACCGCCAAGCCGTCTCCGGGGCCCCGGTTCCCCTGGGTCCGGCACCGCGGGCCCAGCTCGGCAACAAGCCAGACGCCGCCGACCGTTTCGCCGCGCTCGTGCGGTCCCTCCTCGGGCGGCTCGCGCGCGGAGATGCGCAGAAAATCGTGGCCGCCCGCAGTGTCCAGGGCACGATCTCCCCCACGGCCGATCTGCGACGTCTGCTCCTGCGGCTCAGCGCCGACTACCCGACCTGTTGGACGTTCGGGATCGACGGCCTGCTCGGAGGCACCCCCGAGATGCTCGCCCAGGTCTCGGGAAGAACCATCGTGTCCCGGGTCCTGGCCGGCACCGCGGGCCGCTCCGCCGATCCCGGTCTCGACCGTGCCCATGGAGAGGCCCTGCGGCACAGCGCCAAGAACCTGGCCGAGCACGCCTTCGCCCGCGACTCGGTCCGCGCAGCCCTCGATGAGCTCTGCTCCGAGGTGACGGTTCCGCATGACACCGTGCTGCTGCAGCTCCCCAACGTCTGGCACCTGGCCAGCGTTGTCCAGGGGCGCCTCCGAGACGGCGAGGATCCTCTGAGCGCGCTCCGCGCCATCCACCCCACCGCCGCGGTGGCGGGGACGCCCCGGCGCGCTGCGGTACGGGCCATCGAAGAGGCCGAGCCCCGGGATCGGGGACGGTACGCCGGCGCGGTCGGATGGCTGTCCGGGGAGGGCTCCGGGGAATGGGCCCTCGCCCTGCGCTGTGCCCAGTTCTCCCCAGACGGCGGAGTCCGGGCCTGGGCCGGCTGCGGAATCGTCCCGGGATCGGATCCGCACGACGAGTTTCAGGAGACCGAGCTGAAACTCCAGCCCCTCCGGGACGCGCTCAGGGCCGAGGCGCCGGTCCCTCGGGAAGTCTGATCACCCACACCCCGGGGGTCCCGGCCGCAAGCGCCCCCCGCAGCTCCGCAACTGAGAGGTCCCGCGCCGGCCAGCCATAGCCGGCCGCGATCGCGGTCAGATCCGCCCCGTGCGGGACGCGCATCACCCGGGAGAACGGCCCCGGAGCCGCGGTCTGCGCGACCTCGAGCCGATTGAAGATCGCACCTCCCCGATCGTCCCCCACCACCACCTGGACACGGGGTAGGTGCTCGGCGGCGGGGAGCCAGAGCCCGCCGGCATCGTGCAGAAAGGCCAGATCCCCGACGACGACCCGGACCACCCCAGCCGGCCGGGCCGCCGCGATCCCGATGGCCGTCGAGAGCGTGCCGTCGATCCCCGCCAGTCCCCGATTCGCGAACACCCGGTGAGGGGCCGGGGAAAGCACCCGATCTGCCACCCGGACAAGCGACGAAGCCGCGAAGACGATCGAATCCTCGCTGCCGGTGGCTCTCCAGACTGCCTCCACCAGGCCACGACTCTCGGAAGAGTCCAGCTCGGAACCGGAGCCCGCGGAGGCTTGGCCAGCGCGCATCCACCGCGCAAGCCAGTCCGGATCGGCTCGCCCCCCGAACCGGACCCCGGACACCAGGGTGGCGGACGGGGCCGGACGGAACGGCTCTCGCGCCCCGGGGATTTCCACCACCGTGATGCGCAGACCCGGGCGGCGCAAGAACGCCGGAACGGTCCGGTTCAGGGTCGGACGCCCGAAGACGACCACCTCCCGGACCTCCTCGGCCAGGGGACCGCGCAGCACCGCCTCAGGGGAAGGGACCGCCGCCGGCCCCCGCCGCTGGCCGCTCACGATTTCCGCGCACAGGGGGATGCCGGCGTCGGCACAGAGCTGCGCCGTATCGTCCGGAGCCCGGTCTCCGGCAATCGCCAGTACCCCGGAGACCGCAGGGATCTGCACCGCTGAAGCCTCCGCCTGGGGCACCTCGGGGAAGCGGATCCCCCGCTCCCGGGCGTAGGTGGCAATCCGTTCCACTGCCGCGACCGGTGTCGGCGCGACCCCGGAAAGCGGATCCCGGAACCGAATATTGAGCTGCAGGGGGCGCCGGCGTCCGGACAGCGCCCGGGCGGCCTCCACCGCGGCACGGGCATCGGCTTGGGCCCCGGCCCGGGACTCGTCCGGCTGGAGGGTCCGGCACTCGGCAAACACCCCGAACACCTGATCCTGTGCGGTCGCCTGGTTCGCCCCGATCCCCAGGAGTTCCTCGGGGCGGTCACAGGTCAGCAGCACCAGGGGAAGGCCCTCGTGCGCCGCCTCCATAACGGCGGGGACGAGGTGCCCGATCGCGGAACCGGACGTGGTCACCACCGCCACGGGGAATCCGGAGGCCCGAACCATGCCGAGCGCCAGGAATCCCGCGGACCGCTCGTCGGCCCGGACCGAGAGTTCCAGAAGTCCCTCCTCAGCGAAGGCGTCCGCCGCGAGCGCCACCGCCTGCGAACGGGACCCCGGGCACACTACGATCCGGCGCAGCCCCGCCATCCGCAGCCCCGCCAGGAGAAGCGAGGCAAAGCGACTCGCCGGGTTCTCACACATGGACGCGGGAACGGGAGAGATCACACCCGGAGGGTACACGCGGACTCCGCCGGCTGCCAGAGGGGTCAGCCCCGGTCCCCGCCCTGTCCCGGATCCGGGCCGTCCCGATCGGAGCGCCCGCCATCCGCCGAGGCGTCGGGGCCCTTGCCGTCGGAACCTGCAGCGGGCTCCTCATCCAGACGGGCCAACGCCTCCTCCAGGCGGCGGATGCGCTCATCCGCCGACAGCCCCGCCAGGAACGCCTCCGGAGGCTCGGGAGACGGGGCCGACGAGGTCTGCCCCGGTACGACGGGCTCCCTGCCGGCCCCGCTCCCCCAGGGGTGCCCCAGGAACCACCAGAGCAGCGGCCCGACCAACGGCACCAGGACCACGAGCAGCGCCCATCCCCAGCGGGGGAGGACCCGCGCGACCCCGGGACGGGACGAGAGCACATCCACCAGCGCCGCCACCGCCAGGAGGATGAGGACAAACGCGAGAACCACAAGCAGACGGGCCATCGGCGTCTCAGATCCAGAGCCCCACGGCGGCCGCCAGTGCAAAGAGCAGGGCCGACAGGCTCGTCCAGCGCAACGCGGCAATACGGTCCCGAGCCGTGCGCGGGAAGAGTCCGTCCCGCAGCGCGAGCTCTGCCAACGGGAGGCACAGCAGCCCGAGCACCGCGGCCGGGTGCAGCAGCGACATCGGGATCAGCAACAGCACCGGCACCAGGACGAGCCCGGCGAAGGCGCGCTCTGCCCGAACGCGCCCCAGCCGGACGGCCAGCGTGTGCTTCCCCTGCCGGGGGTCGGTCTCGATGTCGCGCAAGTTGTTCACCATTAGGACGGCGCAGGCGAACAGCCCCATCGCCACCGCCGCAATCCAGTCCAGCACCTGGACGCGCAGCGTCTGGACGAACACCGTGCCCACGGTCGCCACCAGCCCGAAGAACACGAACACGAACAGCTCCCCCAGCCCCGCATAGCCGTATGGATGCCGCCCTCCCGTATAGAACCAGGCGGCGGCGACGGCGGCACACCCAATCAGGAGCAGCCACCACTGCCCGCAGAGCGCCACCAGGAGCAGCCCACCGAGCGCGGCCAGCCCGAAGCAGCTGAAGGCCACGGCCCGGACGGTCGAGGGGCGAGCCAGCCTTCCGCCCGTCAGTCTCGCCGGCCCCACGCGGTCCTCCCCATCTGTGCCGCGGATGCCATCGGAGTAGTCGTTCGCGTAATTCACGCCGATCTGGAGCCAGAGCGCCACCCACAGGCAGAGGAGCGCCCGCCCCCAGGCGACCTGCCCCGCAGCAGCGGCCAGACCGGTCCCCAGTACCACCGGGGCCACCGACAGGGGAAGCGTGCGCAGGCGGGCCCCCTCGATCCAGTCAGCGGGCGTCGCCCGGCGCGCGAGTGAGTTCGCCTGTGTCATTCGTGCTCACCCTCAGACGCGCGGCGCTGCCCAGAGGGCTCCTCCAGGTACGGAAGGGGGATGGCGGCCGTCACCGTCGGGGTGAGGGCCGCGGCAGTCCGCGACAGCGACCGCCGATCGACCTTTCCGGAGGGCAACCGGGGCAGACCAAAATCGAGATAGGTGAACGCCGCCGCGGTTGCATGGCGGCCGAGGCGCTGATGCAGATGGGCATTGATCGTGTCCAGGCCCAGCCTCGGCTGCCCCGCAGACCCATCCGTATACCCGGCGAACCGCGTGCCCCACTTCTCATCGGCGAAGGGGGCCACCACCGCAGAGTCCAGCCCCGGAAGCTCGTGCAGGGCCTCCTCAACCTCCTCGAGATCGAGCTTCAGCCCACCGGTGACGATCAGCTGGTCCTCCCGGCCGTGCACGGTCAGCAGGCCGTCTCGGAGCTGGCCACGATCCCCCGTCCGGAACCACCGGGTGCTGCCCTCAGTGAGAAACTCCGAGCGACCCTGATGCCCCGACTCCAGATATCCCGAGGCCAAAACCGGCCCGGACACACGGATGCTCTCGCCGACCGTCTTGACCCGCACGCCCGGCAGGGGCACGCCGTCGTACACGCACCCCCCGGAGGTCTCCGTCCCCCCGTAGGTCGAGACCACCCGGATGCCCAGGGCCTCGGCGCGCTCCGCAAGACGCGGCACCATCCGCTGCCCCCCGACCAGCACCGCACGGAACGTGGCCAGCGCCGCCGCCGCATCAGGATGGGCCAGCAGGGTGGCCAGCTGCGTCGGCACGAGTGCCGTGAACCGGTCCCGCCCGGTCATGGTCTCCACCGCATGCAGGAACGCCTCGGCGGTGAAATGCACCGACCGGCACACCGCCGGCTCCGTCCCGGCCAGCAGCCCCCTCACCAGCACCTGCAGCCCCGCGATGTAATTCACCGGGAGCGCCAGCAGCCACTGTCCGCTCCCCAGCCGCTCCTCGGTGGCGTGCGCCGAGGCCCGAAGCGCCGCCGCCGAGAGCAACACGCGCTTCGGATGACCGGTGGATCCGGAGGTACGCACCACCACATCCACCTCATCGGGCACCCGCACCGACCCGACCGCACGCTGCTCGACCGGAAACAACTCCACAGGCGCGGGCTCAAACGCGGCGGCGGCGCCCCCGGACAGAGCCACGCGCAGACGCTCCAGCACGATTGGGGGCTGGGCCAGCACAACCTCGACGGGACGTCCGAGCTGCTCTAGAACTGCCACGGGTATGGACTCCAATCCGGATCTCGTTTCTCGAGGAACGAGTCGCGCCCCTCGACTGCCTCATCGGTGCCGTATGCCAGCCTGGTGGCCTCCCCGGCGAAAATCTGCTGGCCGACCATGCCGTCGTCGGCCGCATTCATCGCGAATTTGAGCATGCGGATGGCGGTAGGCGATTTGGTCAGGATCTGCCGGCCCCAGGCGATCCCGGTGGCCTCCAGCTCCGCGTGCGGCACGACCGCATTCACGGCCCCCATCTCGTATGCGCGCTGTGCGTCGTAGGTCTGAGCCAGGAAGAACACCTCCCGGGCTCGTTTCTGCCCGACCTGCCGGGCGAAGTAGGCTGAGCCGAAGCCCCCGTCGAAGGAGCCGACGTTGGCGTCGGTCTGCTTGAAGCGGGCATGCTCCGCGCTCGCGAGGGTCAGGTCGCAGACCACGTGCAGGGAATGGCCGCCGCCAGCCGCCCAGCCGGGGACCAGGGCGATGACGACCTTGGGCATGAAGCGGATGAGCCGCTGAACCTCCAGGATGTGCAGCCGGCCTCCGGGCCGGGGTGCACCATCACGGTACTCGTACCCGCCGCGCCCCCGGACCCGCTGATCCCCGCCGGAGCAGAAGGCCCAGCCGCCATCGTCCGGGCTCGGCCCGTTGCCCGTCAGCAGCACCACGCCGATGGTGGAGGAGCACCGGGCGTGGTCCAGAACCTGATACAGCTCGTCGACGGTCTGGGGCCGAAAGGCATTGCGCACCTCCGGCCGGTCGATGGCGATCCGCACCAGGCCGCCCTCACGGTGCACATGGTAGGTCACGTCGTCAAGGTCTTCGAACCCGGGGACAGGCCGCCACGCATCTGGGTCGAACAGGGCGGACACCGGCTGATCGGGCGAGGGACTCATGCCCCCCACTGTAGTGGCGCACCGGTGCCATCCGGCATCCCCGGTCCCGATACAGGCCGTTCCCGCAACATGGTTTCTAGACTGGGCCCGTGCTCCAGAACAATGCTGCCGAAGTTCTTCCCGCCGAGGCCTTCGCCGAGGGCTCCCCAGCCCGGCCACCCGTGCGCGAGGGACTTCCGGTCCCCACGCTCGAGGAGCTGCTCCCGTCGATCCATGTCGTGGCGCTTCCCCTCAACGTCCCCTTTCGGGGGGTGACGGTGCGCGAGGCGATGCTCTTCCGCGGGCCACGGGGCTGGACCGAGTTCTCACCATTCCTCGAATACGGCATCCCGGAGGCCGCGACCTGGCTCGCCGGGGCGATCGAGGGCGGATGGGCTCGGCCCGCGAAGGCCGTCCGGGAGACCGTCCCGGTCAATGCGACGGTCCCCGCGGTCCCGGCGCGGCGAGTGCCGGGGGTGCTGGAGGCCTACGGGCCTGTGCAGACCGTCAAAGTGAAGGTGGGCGGGCTCCACGGGGATCTCGAGGCAGACGAGGCCCGCGTGCACGCCGTGCGCAGGACGGCCGGAGACACCGTTCGCATCCGTGTCGATGCAAACGGGACCTGGAGTCTCGCGGAGGCCCGGGAGGCGATCCGCCGGCTGTCTCAGTACGGTCTCGAATACGTTGAACAGCCGGTGGCTGGCCTGGAAGATCTGGCCCGCATCCGCGGCTTCGCGAATGGCCTCGATGTGGCGATCGCCGCCGACGAGTCGATACGGAAGACGGGAGATCCGCAACGCGTGGCCCGGCTGGAGGCGGCGGATGTGCTGGTCCTCAAGGTGCAGCCCCTCGGCGGGGCGGCCCGGGCACGGGAGGTCGCGCAGAGCTGCGGCCTGCCCGTGGTGGTCTCCAGCGCCCTGGATACCTCGGTGGGGATCGGGCTCGGTGCCGAGCTGGCATCCTCGCTCCCCGAACTTCCGCACGCCTGCGGGCTCGGCACCGCCGCCCTGTTCCGGGAGGACGTCTGCGCCACCCCGGCCGTCCCGGTCGACGGACGGCTGGGCATCGCGCGACCGGTCCCGGATCCAGACCGGCTGGTGCGCCTGGCAGCATCCCCAGAGCGCCGAGCCTGGTGGATGCGCCGCCTCTCCGATTGCCTGGAGGAGCTGCGCCACCGGAGCCGGAAGGACTAGTCCGCGGGACCCTCCGGAACCTCGCGAACCGCCCGCGCGGGGTCGGCATAGGAGCGCTCAAGGAAACGGTCGGTCCGGGGGTCGTAGGCGAATCCGGTGACGCTGGAGAGCGCGCAGCGCCGCAGGGCGGGGTTGTGCCGCAGCGGCTGCCCCGCCAGCCTTCGGTGCACCATCCAAATGGGCAGTTCGTGGCTGACGAGGATCACGGCCCCGCCCGGCGCCTCGCGGGCCGCATCGCGCATCGCGGCGAGCATCCGCTCCGAGATCTCGGCGTAGGGCTCCCCCCAGCTCGGGACGCCCGGGCGCAGCAGATACCGCCAGTTCTCCGGATGCCGCCAGGGGGTGCGCACCTCGGCCAGCGGCCGCCCCTCAAAATGGTTCCCGGTCTCGATGAGCCGCTCGTCGGTGTGAATGGGCAGCCCGAATGCGGCCGAGATGGGGGCGGCCGATTCCTGTGCGCGCTGCAGGGGGGAGGCCACGATGCGGGTCACCGGGAGCTTCTGATCGGCGAGGGCCTGGGCGGTGGCCGTGGCCATCCGCTTCCCGCGGTCGGTCAGTCCGAAGCCGGGGAGCCTCCCGTAGAGCACCCCGCGGGGGTTATCGACCTGTCCATGGCGGACCAGGTACACGCTGGTTGCAGGCATACCCGACATGCTACGTCCAGGGGCTTCCTCCGGCCGCGGTTCGGGCCTTGTGCGCTGTGGCGGGCTACACTGGCTGCGTCGTCGCGTCCATCCGTCCGTTTGCCGGGCGATCGGGCGATCCAGCATTTTGGGAGTTGTCAATGATCAATCGAACCCTGGTCCGGGACCTGCAGCAGCATGAGGACGGGCCAGTCACCGTCGGCGGATGGATCGACACCGTCCGGGATCAGAAGAAGGTGCAGTTCGTCATCCTCCGGGATGAGTCGGGCACCGTACAGGCCGTCAACGTGCGCCACGGCGCGGACGACGAGCGCGCAAACCTAATCTCCTCGCTGACCACCGGCTCCTTCGTGCATCTGACCGGCGAGCTCCAGCACAACGAGCGCGTCCGCCTCGGCGGGCTGGAGATTCAGCTGGAGACTCTCACCGTGGATGGGCTGGCCGCCCCGGATCTTCCCATCGCCGAGGATTCCGGCATTGATAAGCGCCTCGACTGGCGCTTCCTGGACATTCGCCGCCCCGAGGTGAGCTTGGTGTTCCGGGTCCAGACCACTCTGCTGCAGGCGTTCCGCACCTACTGGGTGGAGCACGGATTCACCGAGATCCAGACCCCGAAGCTGATGCCGAGCCCGTCGGAGTCCCGTGCGGAGCTGTTCAGCCTGGACTACTTCGATCAGGGCACCGCCTACCTGGCGCAGAGCCCGCAGCTGTACAAGCAGATGGGCATGGCCGCCGGCCTGGGCTCGGTGTTCGAGGTGGCCCCGGCATTCCGTGCCGACCCCTCCTTCACCTCCCGGCATTCGGCCGAGTTCACCAGTGTGGATGCGGAGATGAGCTGGATCGACTCCGAAGAGGACGTCATGCGGATGCAGGAGGAGCTCCTGACCGCGGGGCTCGCGGCGGTCAAGGAGCGCCACGGAGACGAGATACGGGAGCTGCTCGGGGTCGAGGTCACGGTTCCGACTACGCCGTTCCCGCGGATCCCACTTCAGAAGGCGAAGGAGATCGTCGCCTCCCGCGGGCATGCGGTCGCCCGGAAGGACGACGACATGGATCCGGAGGGGGAGCGCCAGATCGGCGAGTACGTCAAGGAGACTTACGGGCATGAGTTCGTGTTCCTCACGGACTACCCGGCCAGCGTGCGCCCGTACTACCACATGCGGAACACCGAGGATCCCACTCTGACCCGCAGCTACGACCTGGTGTTCAACGGGACCGAGATCACCACCGGAGCGCAGCGCGAGCATCGCCTGGAGGTCCTCACCGCCCAGGCCGTCGAGAAGGGGCTCGATCCGGCCGGACTTGGCGATTACCTTGACTTCTTCAAGTACGGGATGCCCCCTCACGGCGGGTTCGGGATGGGACTGGCCCGCGTGCTCATGCTGCTGCTGCACAAGCCAAGCATCCGCGAGACGACATACCTCTTCCGCGGCCCGACCCGTCTGCATCCGTAACCGATGACGGAAAACCCGCCGGCGCGCGTCGCGGCCTTCTTTGACCTCGACAACACGCTGGTTCGCGGGGCGTGTCTCTTTCACGTCGGTCGGGGAACGGTCCGGCTGGGCTACCTGTCGATGAAAAAACTGCTCAGCTTCGGATGGCAGCAGTTCCGGTTCATCCGCTTCGGAGAGAATCTGCGCACGCTCGGAGAGGTGCAGGATCGGGCCCTCCAGCTGGTGGCGGGGCTCCCCCGCAGCGAGCTCGTCGGGATCCTGCCCCGGATCTATCGGGTGAACATCCGTCCGCGGGTCTGGCGGGACACGGTGGACCTCATCCGCACGCACCAGCGGGCCGGACACGAGGTCTGGCTGGCGACGGCCTCCCCCGCGGAGGTCGCCGATCTCTTCGTCCGGGAACTCGGGCTGACCGGCAGTATCGCCACCCGACTCGAGGTGCACGATGACCTGTTCACGGGCCGAGTGCTGGGACACCCGGCGCATGGTGCCGAGAAGGCGCTCCGTGTCCGGGCCCTCGCCGAGGCCCGCGGGTACCGACTCGAGGACTGCTTCGCCTACAGCGACTCGATCAACGATCTGCCCCTGATGGAGACGGTGGGGCACCCAGTGGGGATAAACCCGGATCGACTGCTCCGGGGGATCATCCACACTCGGGGCTGGGAGTCGAGGAAGCTGCACCGCCGCTTCCTCTCCTCGGCGAGATAGCACCGTCGGCGCGGGGCAAAAAAAGAGACGCGAGGAACATTCCTCGCGTCTCGCGTAGCCGTCGAGCTACTTGTTGCGCCGCTGGTGACGAGTCTTCCGAAGCAGCTTGCGGTGCTTCTTTTTCGCCATGCGCTTGCGGCGTTTCTTAATCACTGAACCCACGGGAAACCTCACAGACGAAATCTTGGCTGCGCACGACGCGCAGGGATACTTGGGACAGTCTACCGCACCTCCGCACGAAGGGCGATGCGCGGCTCAGGACCGCCGAAATCGGCCTGGCAGCTTGCGCCCGAGTGCCCGGAACCGGATTCGGATGCCCCGAGCGAGCCCCCTGACCCCGCCGACTCCCCAGGCCGCCGAGTGCCCCAGGGTCCGCGCGAGCCCGGACGGGTTCGGCGGAGGGAACCCCAGACGATCGGCGTTGGCCGCCGACTCCTTAACCGGAGCGGGTTCGCTGGGGGGAACCAGCTCCGGGAACTGCTGGAGCCAGGTGAGGATCGGACGGAGTCCGGTCATGTCGACCCGGTAAAACCGGCGCTGCCCCGCTTCCCGGACCGTGACGAGACCTGCCTCGCGAAGGACTTTCAGATGTTTCGAGATGGTCGGCTGGCTCAGGTCCAGCCGCTCAACGAGGGCGCCGACATTGAGTTCATCCCCGTCGTCGGCGAGCCCTGCAAGGATCCGCCGTCGGTTCTCGTCGGCCAACGCGGCAAAGGCGTCTGTCATAGCTGCCACGATAGTCCGGACGGGCGAAATGCGGTGAATTACCGCTGTCGCGCCGCGTGAGCCATCGCGGCGTCCAGCGCCTCTTTGAGGCCCTCTTCATACTGTTTTCGGCCCAGCACCGCCAATGCCTGTTCGGTGGTTCCACCGGGGCTGGTCACCGCGGCCCGGAGGCTTCCCGGCTCGGATCCCGTTTCGGCAAGGAGCCGGGCAGAGCCGGTGAAGGTCGTCTCCACGAGGGTGCGCGCCGCCTCATGGGAGAAGCCCAGTCGCTCGGCGGCCTCAGTGAACTGCTCAACGAAGTAGAAGAAGTAGGCGGGACCGGATCCAGAAACTGCGCTCAGCGCATCCATCTGAGATTCCGGGATTACCAGCACGGTCCCGGAGGTCTCAAACAGACCGACCGCGGTTTGGAGGGCGTCGTGGGGAGTGCCCTCCTCCATCGCGAGCCCGGTCATCCCCGCCCCGACCCTGGCAGGGGTATTCGGCATAGCGCGAATCAGAGAGACCCCGGCGGGGATGTGCCCCTCGAGGTCCGCGAGCGTCAGCCCGGAGACAATGCTGAGGATCAGGGTCCCGGGCCGCAGGGAACCGGCGATTTCATCGAGCAGAGCGGGGGCCTGTCCCGGTTCGACGCCAATGACCACCACATCCGCCTTCGCCGCCGCCCGGCGGTTCGCCGCCGGGTCCTGAGCTATACTGACGGCATTCACGCCGGGGGAGGTGTTCCGCAACCGTTCGGCGCTCGCCTCGGTGCGTGTCGTGGCGGTAATCGCGGAGGCGTCTGCCCCAGAATTGAGCAGACCGGTGAGGATGGCTCCCGCCATCGAGCCTGTGCCGAGGAACGCAATGGTCGCAGTGGAATTCATGCGGACAGTCTAGAACCTGCATGTCTTCGCACGCGCTCCCCGGACTCCGGTTCTACACTGACCGCGACCTGGAGGAACCGTGAACGGTCGGATCGTCCTCTCATCCGGTCATGCGTATCAGTCGAGTCGGCCGATGGCGTTGTTCTGGGGGATTGCCACCCCGGCCGCCCTCGTCGCCGGTGCGGCGCTGAACACCACAGAACTCCTGCGGATGAGCTGGGTGCCCCTGGTTCTCGTGTTCTGCGTGCTGGGCTCCTCCATGCTGTTCCTGCATCTCTCATCACTGGACGGTCTTATGACACTGGGTGCTGAGGCCGCCTTCCTCGCCGCGCTTCTCCCCCAAATACGGACCGGAGCACTGATGATTTGCTGGATCGCCGGCGTCTTCTTCGGCACGTGGGCAATCTGGCTGCGCTACGCTCCAGCTGCAGAGGCGGCCGGGCAAGATGGGATCGCCGGGACGGTGGCGGTTCTGCTGCGCACCCTCGTCGACCCGTCGGGAGGGGCGCAGGGGCTGACCTGGCAGACGGTGTCCGGCGTCATCGTGGCACTGGGGAGCTTCCTCGCCATCCGGATCGGCCTCTCCCTGGCCAAAACAGTGTTCCTGGACGGATACCCGCTCCATCGGGCGACGCAGGCGATCAGTCTCCTGCGCACCTCCTACGGCCTGTTCTATCTCCTGGTTCTCTCCCTGCTGTCCTACCCGGTGGGGGGCTTCATCAACTGGTATGCCTTTGAGGAGGGGCATTTCTCTGCCGGACCGGTGATCGTCATTGTCTTCACGATCGCCGTCACCCTCGGAATCGTCTCCGTCCGCCGGAGCGTGTCCCTGCGGGAGAAATTCACGGCCATGGTGTCTCCCGTCCAGCAACTGACCGAGATCGCGGTCCCCGAAATCGCGGATTGGGCGGTGGATGTCGTGCGACGCGTCGAGCCCACCCGGTTCCGGGCAATGTGGACCCAGACCCCTTCCCTGCACACCGACACGGTGATCTCCCCCCGGGTACCGGACGCCGCCGGCGGATCCGAGTACCTGGTCCTGTCCCGCGGCCGATGGACCCGGCCGTTCAACGAGCAGGATTCCCAGCTCATCTCCGGGATCGTGTCGGTGGTGGCCCGCGTCCGGCAGAATGCGGAAGAGACCAGCCATCTGCGCACCCTCGCCAACACCGACCGGCTCACGGGACTCCCCAACTACGGGGCCCTGCAGAGTCATCTGGCCAGGCTCTCGGGAACCGCGGCAGAGGGCCGGCTGGTGGCCATCATCTTTATCGATATCGACAATTTCAAGTCGATCAATGATCACTACGGTCACGAGACCGGCAACGAAGTCCTCCGCACGGTGGCATCGCGGATGGAGCAGACGATCCGTACCGGAGATCTGGCAGCCCGCGTGGGAGGCGACGAGTTCGCGATCGTTCTGGAGGACGTGGGCACCCCCGAGCGGGCCCGCCATATCGCAGACCGTATCGCCACCCGCACCAGCGATCCGATCACCGCCAACGGCAACCAGATCGTGGTGCGCATCTCACACGGCATCGCCTTTTCCCGGCCCGGCCAGCAGGACCTTTCGAGCATGCTCGAGACCGCCGACCAGCTGATGTATGCGACCCGGGGAAAGTCCATCGCCACCGCGGAGCATGCCCGGGAGAAGACCAGTCCGCTCCCCACCGCCCCCATCGACGAATCACTCATCATCCAGCGCGGCATCCTGGAGGAACACGTCCAAGCCGTGTACCAGCCGATCCTGGACGCCGACACCGGAACCGTGACGGCTCTCGAGGCCCTAGCTCGCTACACTGCCCCAAATCTGGGGCCGATCCCGGTGGCCCGACTCATCGGGGAGGCCCACCGCGCACGGCTTCTGAACAGCCTGACCCTCCAGATCCTGCGGGCGGCCCTGGCCGCCACTGCCAAGATGCGGGAAGTCCTCCCGACGGTGCGCACGGTCCATGTGAACTTCGATATCGATCAGGTCCTCGACGCCGAATTCGCCTCGACCTGCGCCCGTCTCGTGCACCGGTATCCGGGAATCTCGCTGGTAATCGAGCTCAATGAACTCTCACTCAACGCCCCGAGCCCCGCCCTCCAGGAGAAGGTGGCACAGCTTGCTGAGGATCCCCAGCTGCAGCTCGGGCTCGACGACCTGGGCAAATCACATTCGAGCCTGCTCGCACTCTGCGAGTACCCCATCGATGTGATCAAGCTCGATAAGCGGATCATCGATATTCGGAATACCGGCCGTGCCGAGGCCGGGGTGCGCGCAGCGCTGGCCCTGGGCGAGTCCTTCCATGCGAGCGTGGTGGTCGAGGGGGTCGAAACCGCCGAGCAATCAGAGTGGCTCAGAGGCCTCGGCGCCCGGTATCAGCAGGGGTTTTACTTCTCCCGACCGATCCCGATCGATGAGCTGATCGCCCATCTCAGCCATCGGGGATCGCGGCACGCCGCCGCGGCGCCCCGGGACAGTCAGTCGGAGGACTGACCCCGCAACCGCGAGAAAAACACCCGGAGCTGCCGAGAGCACTCCTCCTCGCATACTCCGGGGATCACCTCGACCTCGGCAGTGGTCGCCCGGTCCCGCAGCAGATCACAGGTCGAGCCCACTGCCCCGGCACCGGGATCCCAGGCCCCGAAGATCACTCGGGGGATGCGGGCTGCACGGATGGCGCCAGCGCACATCGCGCAGGGCTCCAGGGTGACCACGAGCGTGGTGTTCGGGAGCTGCCAGGAGCCCCAGGCGGCACAGGACCGCCGGACCGCCAAGACCTCGGCGTGCGCGGTGGCGTCCTGCTCCCGCTCCCGCTCGTTGTGAGCCGCCGCGATCGGCTGCCCGAGGGCATCGAAAAGGATCGCCCCGACCGGCACGTCTCCCGACACCGTCGCGCGGGAGGCCTCTGCGAGAGCCCGGCCCATCCACTCGTCAAAGACCTTCGAATGCGTCAAGCCCATGCAATCCCCTGCCCTTCGCTGGCCTACACTAAAACCTATGCGCGTTCATGTCTCGGAGCACCCCCTGGTCGCCCACAAGATCACGTTGCTGCGTGACCAAGATACGCCGTCGGCACAGTTCCGACAGCTGGCCAACGAGCTGGTGACGCTGCTCGCTTTCGAGGCGACAGAGCATCTGCCCCTCACCTCGGTCGCTGTCACCACTCCTGTGGCAGAGACGACCGGCCCCAAGCTGGCCGGCCCCACTCCTCTCGTCGTCCCGATTCTCCGAGCCGGCCTGGGCCTCCTCGATGGGATGACCGCCCTCCTTCCCACCGCTGAGGTGGGATTCCTCGGGCTCGTGCGAGATGAGACCACTCTGAAGCCGAGCACCTATGCGGAACGACTCCCCCAGGATCTGACCGGACGGCACTGCTTCGTGGTCGATCCGATGCTCGCGACCGGTGGCACGCTGGTCGCCGCCATCCAATACCTCACCGAGCGCGGAGCCACCCAGATTACCTGCATGTGTCTCATCGGGGCACCGGAAGGGGTCAAGGCCGTTGAGGAGGCCGCAGCCGGCCTCGATGTCGAGGTCTACCTTGGGGCACTGGACCCCCGGCTCAACGAGCAGGGGTACATCTATCCCGGACTCGGGGATGCCGGAGATCGCCTCTACGGCGTCTGCGACTAGCGACATTCCGTCCCCGGTTTGACACGGCGCCCGAACATGGGGACAATTGCCGTATGATTCTCATAGCTTTCCCCTCGATCGTCCGTCATGAGGTGACGAACGGTGGGTCAGCCATGATGATGTGCGACGCTGTCGCGATGTGCTGTCGAATGTGCCACTGAGCGACTTCCTGTCCCTCAGAGTTTTCTCCCGTGACGTCTGTGTGACGTCCGCACATTCTTTTTTCTCTTTTTCCCCTTCCGGGGTCTTCTGAAAGCACATCCTCATGACTATTACCCAGCTCTCTTCCCGTCGTCCGTACTCAGCCCCCGTCGCTCCCGCACTCCCCGCCCTCCGTCCTGTTCCGGATCGCGCTGAGGCCCGAGGGTTCGCACTCTATGTGGGAATCGACGAGGTGACCGCCGCGCAGTCCGGTGTGAGCCTGGCCCACCTGGTCGCCGCACTGAAGCAGACCGTCGCAGATCTCGTCCCCGACGCTCAGACCCACGCCACCGTCGCTCTGGCGCCTCGGGGCGCCGGCGGGCGCGACGTCGACGTCGTACGGCTGGCCCTCCACGATCCTGCCGCTGACCGGAATCGTGCGCAGCCCGAGCCGGCAGCGGAGGTCGTCGTCGACCTGACACGGCAGCACGTGCGCATCCACGGACGGCAGGTCGGGCTCACAGAGAAGGAATTCCGGCTCTTCGCGCAACTCATCCAGCACGAGGGTGAGACCGTGCCGAGGGCCTCGCTCGTGTCCGAGCTGTGGCGGGACTGCACCGAGCGCCCCAGCCTGCGCACCATCGACGTGCATGTCCGCCGCCTCCGTGCCAAACTGGGCGAGTTCCAGGACATCATTCACACCGTTCGGGGCATCGGATACCGCTTCGACCGGCATGCAGACGTGCTGGTCCAGGCCGCCTAGGCCCGGGAGATCGGCCCCTCCACCGGGAGCTTTTCCCCGGCACGGATGCCCACCGTCAGAACGTTCTGGGCCGGAGGCAACGGGCAGGTCGCAAAATCGGTGTAGGCACACGGGAAGTTCCGCGTGCGGTTGAAGTCGAGCACCACGCTGCCGTCCTCGGCGGGGGGCGCGATCGTCAGCCGCCGGTTTGCCGCGGGAGTCTCGATCCCGGCCAGCGCATCGCGGAAGACGAGGCTGAACGGCCCCCGTACCTCTCCGTAGACCAGCACTCGCTGCGGAGCCCCCTCGACCTCAAACGACACCTCACCGGGCGAGCGATCGAACTCTTCATACCCGGCTACCGTGCCGTGCTCAACCCGACGGGGCTCTTGGAACGGATGGAAGCGCCCCGGAACCTGCCAGTTCGGGTCCGGGGTGTACGCCGGGGTCCCGGGGTACGTTGCAAGCAGGGGATTCTGGGGGTCGCGCGGACGCACGATGATCCCATCCCCACGGGCCGCCACCTCAATCTCGATGTCGTCGTAGGACATGGTGATCCCCTGTTCGGGGGCCAGCCGCGGGAACACATAGCGCCCCTCGACGGTGATCTCATCACCCGTCTGGAGCGATTCGCCCGGCCCCAGCAGGACTTGGGCCCGGCCATCCCGCAGCATCCACTCGCCAGGGATCCCCTGGATACGCTGTGGTTCCTCAGCCAGCCAGAACATGCCAGTCACGCTCAGGAACCCATGGGGGTCGGTGCGGTCCCGTTCCACCTCTTCGTGCCAGAGCCGCCAGGCAACCAAGAACTCATTCGAGGTCTCGGTTGTCTGCTGCAGGTCTGAGGACTGGGACAGGGACTGCGAATCTTCCACGGGGGTGTCGGCCATGCCAACATGGTAAAACACCCACTCCGAGATGAGGCGGCAATGTGCACTGAATCCGCAGCTCTGTCCAACCGATACCCAGAGGGGTTCCGCCCCGAGGCCCTCACCGGGGCCGCCCCGGGCCCTCTGCTCGCTCACCGCTCCCGCCGGAGGTTCTCAGACCGTCCTGTCACCGAGGCAGACCTCACCTCCCTCTTCGTCACCGCGCAGAGCGCACCGACCTCCTCGAATCTGCAGCTCTGGACAGTGATCCATGCCACCGATCCCGCACTCCGGACACGGCTTCGGGCGCTCTGCGGTGGGCAGCAGATGCTCACCGCAGCCCCGGTCCTGCTCGTCTGGGTCGCCGACCCATCCCGAGATGCAGTCATCGCCCGGCAGCACGGTGGCACCGGGGCGACCGCCGGGCTGCTCGAGACGACGCTGACCGCCGTCGTCGATGTCACCATCGCCGCACAGACCCTCTTCGCAGCCGCCGAGCTCCATGGAATGGCCGGATGCTACATCGGGGGTGCGCGCAACCATCCAGAGGAACTCGCTACCGAGCTCTCCCTCCCCCGGGGAGCCTTCGCCGTGTTCGCAATGGCACTCGGCTGGCCAGACTCCGGCGACACCGCCGCCGTCCGGCCACGACTCCCCCTGCGCAGCGTTGTGCATTCCAACACCTACCGACCGATCCAGCCAGAGGAGGTCGCAGCATTCGACGCCGCAACCACCGGCTACTACCGCACGCACGGGCGAGCGGACCACCAAAGCTGGATACGGCAGATCACCGATCGGCTCACCGATCCAGCGACGATGCACGGACGCGAGCAGCTGGTCCAAGAGCTCCGGGATCTCGGGGTCGGCCTCGGCTGAGTGTCGCAGAACGCAACACTTCGGCAGGCCGTTCCCGATCCTCGATACGCTGCGAACATGACTGAATCTCCGGACCGCCGCCGACCGGATACACTCGGCGAGCTCAGTCGCGCCGTCCACGCCGGGAACCGCCGTGTGGGCGGAGCCATCCGAACCCCGATTGTCATGGCGAACGCCTATGAGCTGCCCGATGACCCGACCACGGTGAACTGGTCGGGGACAGACATACCGCTCTACACCCGGAACTCCGGGATCAATCAGCTCGGCCTCCAGACCAAGCTCGCAGCCCTCGAGCACACCGAAGATGCAGTGGTGCTCGCCAGCGGAGTCGCCGCCCTGCACGCCGTCTTCTTCAGCACTCTGTCCTCGGGCGACCACGCGATCGTGACCGACATCGGCTATGTGGCACTGCGGCGGCAGCTCGAGACGCTCCTCCCCGAAAAGTATGGGATCGAGGCCTCGTTCGTGGATACGAGCGACCCGAAGGCGGTGGAGGCGGCCATCCGTCCCAACACCAAGCTCATCCACACCGAAACCATCGCGAATCCCACCACCCGGGTCGCCGACGTCGCCGCCCTGGCCGAGGTGGCCCACCGGCACGGTGCCCTGCTGTCGGTCGACTCCACGTTCACCCCGCCCGGGCTTTTCCGCCCGGCCGAGCACGGCGCCGACTTCGTGGTGCACTCCCTCACCAAATATATCAATGGTCACGGAGACGCCCTGGGCGGGGCCGTCCTGGGTTCGTCCGAGCGGCTCGCCCCGATCCGGGCCGACGCGATGGTGGATGTGGGCGGGGTCATCAGCCCATTCAACGCCTGGCTCATCACACGGGGGTCCGTGACGCTCCCCCTCCGCTTGCGGCAGCATGTCGCTTCCGCGCACGCGATCGCAGAGTTCTTGGCCGGGGATCCCCGCGTCGCCCGGGTGGACTATCCGGACCTGTCCTCCCATCCCCAGCATGGGATCGCAGCCCGGCAATTCCCCCACGGCTCCGGAGGAATGCTCGCCTTCGCCGTCAACGGAGATCCGGATACGCAGAACCGATTCGTCTCGCATCTCCGGCTCATCACCAGCGCAGTATCGCTCGGGCACGACGAGTCGCTGATCGTCCAGGTGAGCCGAGACGAGCCCCATGTCGTGAATTTCCCGGAGGTTTTCCAAACCCACGGGATCCTGCGGCTCTCGGTCGGGCTCGAGGACACCGACGATCTCATCTCAGACCTCTCGGCCGCTCTGGATGCAACGTTCTGATCCCCGGCTCACCGCAGCGAGCCCCGGCGTCATCCCCTCCGCCGCCAGGAGCCTCTGGGTGTAGGGATGCGTGGGACGGACCAGCACCGCATCCACCGGCCCCCGCTCCACGACCTGCCCATCGTGCATGACGAGGACCCGGTCGCAGCTCTTCCGGATCACCGCGAGATCGTGGGAGACCAGGACGAGCGCAATCCCACGACCGGTCGTCAGCTCGGCCAGGAGCCGGAGGATCTCCGCCTGGGCGGTGACATCCAGAGCGCTCACCGGTTCGTCGCACAGCAGGACCTCCGGCTGGAAGGCGAGCGCCCGGGCGATTGAGAGCCGCTGCCGCTGCCCCCCGGAGAACTGTGCGGGATGCCGCCGCAGCAGTTCCCCGGGCAGCCCGACCGCGCCCAGGAGCGAGGTTGGGGTCTGCGCTGCACCGGCGGTTCCCGCCAGTGCGATGGCTTCTCGGAGTATGTGCTCGGCGGTCCAGCGCGGATCAAACGAGCCCTGCGGATCCTGACCGACCGACTGAAGACGTCGGCGCACAGGCCGTCGTTGCCGTTCAGAAATCCCCGACCACGGGTCCCCGAAGAGCACGACCCGCCCGTGCTCCGGCCGGCGCAGCCCCAGCAGCACATCGAGCAGGGTCGATTTTCCGGACCCGGATTCTCCGACGATGCCGAGGGCCTCTCCGGCATGCACCGCAATGTCGACGCCCGAGACCGCCCGCAGACGCCGGCGCCCCGGCAGGGGGAAGGTCACGGTGATCCCGTCGCCCTGGAGGAGGACGGGGGCCGTCTCCGACACGGTGTCGGGATGGGTTCCGGTCGGAATCGCTCCGATCAGGGTGCGGGTATACGGATGGCGCGGGGAGGAGAGCAGCTGAGACGCATCCCCCGCTTCCACGATCTTCCCGTGCTCCATCACGGCAATGCGGTCGGCCACCCGGGCCACTGCCCGCAGGTCATGGCTGATGAGCAGAAGTGCGAGACCATCCTGCTTCAGCTCGGCAAGGAGCGTGAGGATCCGCGACTGCACCGACGCGTCGAGCGCGGTGGTGGGCTCGTCGGCGATCAGGAGCCGGGGTCCAGCGGCGATGGCGGCGGCGATCAGCGCCCTCTGCCGGAGGCCTCCAGAGAGCTCCCCCGGACGCTGCCGGGCCCGGACCTCAGGGGCTGGCATCCCTGCCCGGTCTAACGCCGCAATGGCTCGGCGCCGGGCATCGGCCGCAGAGACCCCGGCGGCCCGAAGCGGTTCCGCGACCTGCCGTCCGATGCTGACCAGCGGATCGAGCGAACCGAGCGCATCCTGCAGGACGAATCCAACCCTCCTGCCCCGGAGCCTGTGCCACCGGGGATCGGCGACCCGGGCCCCGGTGAGGACCGTCCCGGCGATCTCCAGCCGGGTCGTCTGCACCCGGGCGTCCCGGCCGAGCAGGCCGAGCAGCGCCCGGGCGGTCACCGACTTCCCCGAGCCGGACTCGCCGACGATGGCCAGGCACTCCCCCGGAGCGCACTGCAGGGACACTCCACGGACGACCTCCCTGCCGGCGAAGGCCACCCGCAGCCCACGGACGTCGAGCACCTGCCGATCCGCGGAGGTCGGGGCTGCCGACAGGGATCCCTGCCGGTCGGGTTCGCTCATTTCCTGCTCCTCTGCTGCAGTGAACGTCCGAGCGCGGTCGCTGCCGCGGCGACGACCACCACCGCGGCGCCCGGGAAAAACGTCATCCACCAGGCGGTGTCCATGTAGGTACGGCCAGCGTTGAGCATGGCTCCCCATTCGGGGGCCGGAGGGACGGCCCCGACGCCGAGGTAGCTGAGTGCGGCGGCCCAGACGATCGCCTGCCCGATCCCGAGTGTCACCAGGGAGAGAACCGGCCAGAGCGTATTGGGCAGCAGATGGTGCCAGAGCCGCGCAGCCGGACGCTGCCCCAGGAGCACCGACTGCCGGGCATAGCCGCTCCTGGCCGCGATGAGCGCCTGGCCGCGGATGATCCGGGCGTACCCCGGGGCTGTCGCGAGCCCCACCGCGATCGTGGCGGGCCACACCCCCGGACCCGCCAGAGCCACGAAGAGCAGTGCAAGCACCAGCCCAGGGAAGGCGAACAGCACTTCGACGAGCCGGCTCGCCAGAAAATCGCTGACCTTCCCCGCAAACGCCGATACGAATCCGAGCACAACGGCCAGGCTCATCCCGATGGCGGTGGCCACTGCGCCGATACGGAGCGAGGTGCGTGTTCCGTAGATCACGCGGGTGAAGACATCCCGGCCCGATTCGTCCGTCCCGAAGAGGTGCCCCCACTGCGGGGGCAGAAACGCCTGGGCCGGATGGACCCCCAGCGGATGCAAGGAGGTGAAGACCCCGGGCCAGACGGCGGCGAGCACACAGGCTCCCAGGACCAGTACGCACAGAAGATCCCCGACCCGCGACCACGGGTGTCGCCACGTCAGCCATCGACTCATGCGGCGGCCTCCGGGAGGAAGAGCCCCTCGAGGGTGTCCGCGATCAACGTCACGAGCACGTACACAATGGCGATGACGAGGACCACCCCGGTCACGAGCGGCATGTCGCGCTTCAGGACGGCCCCCATGAGGAGTCTTCCGAGCCCTGGACGGGCGAACACGTTTTCGACCACGACCGCGCCGCTCATCAGCGACCCGAAGGCCCAGCCGGTCAGGCTCAGCGCCGGGAGGGCGGCATGGGCGAGGGTGTGCCTGAGGAGGACCCCGGTCTCGCTCAGCCCGTGGGCCCGGGCGGTGAGGGCGAAGGGCGAGGCATCGGCGTTGAGCAGTGACTCCCGCATCACCTGGCCGAGGAACCCCGCCACGGGAACCGCGAGGGTGATGACCGGCAGGATGAGTGCATCCGCGGACCCGGTGCTGATAGCCGGAAGCCATCCGAGCCCCGTGCTGAACACCATGATGAGCAGCGCCCCGAGCCAGAAATGCGGCATCGCCGACGCGGCAATTTCGAGTCCCGAGGAGAGACGGGCTCCGAGGGGACTCCGCACCGACCACGCGGCGAAGAGCAGGGCGAGTGTCCACGCCAGGATCAGGGCGAGCACGGCGAGGAGCAGAGTCCCCCCGATCTGCTCCCGGATCAGGGAGACAACCGGCCGGTTCAGCGAATAGGAGTCTCCCCACTGCCCGGTGACCGTCCGTCTGAGCTGCAGAAGATATTGCACCAGGAGCGGACGATTGAGTGCGTACTCCTCTCGCACCCGATCCAGCGCCGCCTGGCTGGCCTGGGATCCCGGCCCCCCCATGATGGCCTCGGCCGGGTCCCCGGGCACTGCCCGGAGGGCGAAGAAGACCAGGGTCACCACGGCCCAGAGCACGCCCACTGCCCCGGCCAGACGCACGAGGAGCCGGCGCAGAACCGGCCACCGGCGCCACCCCGGGGCTGAGGAACGCCCGCCCCGGGGGACGGGGGTGGTTAGCGGTTCACCCATGCGGCTGCGAAGCTCGGCGTGGACACCGCATGGTCGATGCGGAATCCGTGGACTCGTGACCCCACCAGGAAATTGTTCTGCTGGTCGTAGAGCGGCAGGATCGCGTAGGCGTTCAGCACCGTCTGCTGGGCCTTCTTGACTGCGGCGTTCCGCTGCGCGGTGTTCAGCGAGGTGGAGGCCTCCTGCAGGACGGAGTCGAGCGACGCATCCTTGATCTGGGCATGATTCGCGAAGTACCCGCTCGGGGCGGGCACAGTCCCGTCTGACGCATACAGAATGCGCAGCACATCCGGCCCAATCTTCGTGTACGGGGCACTCACCGCGTCATACGCGTTCTTCGCGAGGGCGCTGTACCAGCTGGACAGGTCGAGCGGCTCGATCTTGACCTCGAACCCGACCTTCTTCACCGAGGCCTGGATCTGCTCGAACAGCGACTGCTCGGCCGGAATGGACTGGTTGGTGCTCACCGGGAGGGTCACCGTGAGCCGCTGGCCGTCTTTCGTGCGGATGCCATCCGATCCCGTCTTCCAGCCCGCCTCATCGAGCAGCTTCCGAGCCTTCGACAGGCTCGTCTTGAACAGGGAGGAGTTCGAGTAGGCGAGTGGCTCGACACTGGACAACGGGGAGTAGGAACGCTTGACCGTCCCCGAGAACAGCGACGTGATGCCGGGGTTGACCACGGCTGCCTTGACAAACGCCTCCCGGACCCGTTTGTCGTTGAAGGGGGCCTTGGACATATTCAATTCCAGGCGGTTCGAGGAACCGGGGCGGGGTGCCTGCACCGCAGTGATGCTGCCGCCCTTGAGGGCGCTGGCCACGGTCGAGGGCTGCGGGTTGTCGATCACGTCGACCTCGCCCGATTTCAGTGCCGCATACCTCGTGCTCGAATCGGGGATGAACCGCCAGACGATCTTGGACAGATTCGCCACCCCGGTGCCGTAGGAGGCAGAGGCAGGCCGGTAGTTCGGGTTGCGCACGAGGGTGACCGATTGCTGGTTCTTCCAGGACGTGACCTTGAACGGCCCGGTCCCGACGGGACTCTCGCAGTTCTCCTTCTGGGAACGGGTGAGGGCCTTTGCGGATTCGATCGCGTTCCACGGCTGGGCGAGCGACTCGAGGAGAGCGCTGTCCGGAGAGGAGAGGTGGAACCGCGCGTGGTGTGTGCTGACGGCTTCGACGCTGCTCACCTTGGTGACCGCGAGGTAGCCGGTGGATGACTTCGTGTCGGGATTCTGGAGGTGCTCAATATTCGCCTTCACCACGTTGGCGGTGAGCGCCGTGCCATCGGTGAAGGTCACCCCCGAGCGGAGGGTGAAGTCGACGGTCTTCCCGTCAGAGCTCACCTTCCAGGATTTGGCCAGTCGGGGCACGATCTTCCCCGAGGAGGTACGGCCCACGAGCGGCTCCAGATACTGCGAGGAGAGCAGCGCCTGCGGGTAATTCCCCCCGACATGGGGATCCAGGCAGTCAGGCTCTGCATCTCCGGTGGCATACACCAGGGTGCCGCCCCTGACCGGGGAGGAGTTGCTGCTTGTTCCTGTGGATCCTGAGCATCCGGACAGCAGGAGCGCTGCCGCAAGGGCCGCCGCTGCACCTGGAAGGGCACGGGTCAGGAA
Organism: Microbacteriaceae bacterium; assembly: GCA_022487185.1. Classification (GTDB taxonomy): domain Bacteria; phylum Actinomycetota; class Actinomycetes; order Actinomycetales; family Microbacteriaceae; genus JAKVJE01. Next base: position 8,752 of record JAKVJE010000008.1, on the reverse strand, counting down.
GGTTCTGTGTGAAAACTGCACGAGGTCACCGCCGTTGGTCTGCTTCTCTTTAACGGGTCTACTGTATACCCAGGTGTTACTTAGTGTGTGCTAACTATTGTCTGATGTCTAAAGCCCGGCGGCGTGCGCAGGCCCGCCTCGCCGCTGCGGTCAGGCAAACGCCGCGAAGGCCTCCGCCACGGCAGCTCGGTCTGCTCCGCGGGCAACCAACGCCGATAGAAGCACCGACGACTTCGCCGCATCCAGCACCCCAGACATCAGGCACCCGGCATGCCGCAGAGAGACCTCGGACCCCGGATACCCGTATGTCTTCGAAAGGGCGGGACCACGCGGGACCCTCGTCGACACGACGACCGGGATCTCCGCCGCCACCGCGGACAGCACCGGAACCGCAGCACGTGCCACGTGTCCCCCGCCCGCACCGGCGAGGACAACCCCGCGATACCCCGCCCGCAATGCGGCATCTGCCACGATCATGTCGTCACCCGGGACCGTCGCCAGCACGGCGATCGGCGCCGTCGGCCCCTCCCCCGGGCCGAGGCGGAACCCGAGCAACGGGCGAGAAAACACCCGGACGCGATCCTCCACGATCCAGCCGATCGGACCAAGCGGAGCGGACGAGAAACCGGCTGCACGGAACGTGGTCTCCTTCGACACCCACCGGGCACTGTGGATCACCGAGTCAAACACCACAAGGACGCCACAGCCCCGAACCTGCGAGCTGGCCGCGGCGAGAACCGCATCGCGCAGATTCCCCGGCCCATCGGGAGCCGCATCCGACCCATCCCGCATCGCGCCCGTCACCACCACGGGCACATCCGTGGCCGCGGCGAGAAGCTCCAGTGTGAACGCCGTTTCCTCCAGGGTGTCTGTCCCATGAGTCACCACCACCCCGGTGACACGGCCGGTTGCACCCAGCGACCGGATCCTCGCCGCAAGTGCGGTCACGTCGGCGCCGGTCACACTCGAGGACGGCAGCATCCGGAACGTCTCGGACACGACCGATAGCCCAGAAAGGCTCCCCACATCGCCCAATAACGCTGAGGCATCCACCCGAGGGACGGATCCCTCCCGTCCCGGTTCCCGCACCGAGCTGACCGTGCCGCCCATCGACAGCACGACGACAACCGGACCCGGCACCTCGGCGATGCGTACGATCAGCTCGTCAGATCCGCTCACCCTGCTGCCTTTCCCTGCGGTGGGTAAAGAACGCCGCCATCTTGTCGGCAACGACCGCCAAATACCCCAAGAGGATAACCCCGATCGCCATGGCGATCACGTTGCGCGTGACTCCGCCCACCCCGAGAGCGTCCACGTCCAAGAAGGGATATGGCGCTCGGGAACCATGACCGGCCCCCAGACTTCCCCCTGAGACCAGAACCAGCACGAACTCCGCCAGGTACCCCACCGGCGCCAGGACCCACAGCCACGGGTCCTTCCAGCGGGCAGACCCTGCACTCGAGAACAGCGGCCAATCCGCAACGGCCAGAATCGGAACCAGCACATGCAGCCCCAGCAGCGACGCCGCCGAGGCGGAAGAAAACCCAATCGACATCCCGAGGATGAGCCATGCCACGAGCAGCGTAACCGTGACGCCCATCGTGGCCATCCCCTTCAGCGCAGGGGCAAACGCCCTCCCACCCCGGTCGCGTCCCATCCAGAGCCGGAGTGCGGCAACGGTGAAATAGCCCGCGCAGAGGAGATTGCTCTGCGTGGTGAACATCTCCAGAGGAGCCCACGAGGGAGTCCCGTCGAGAAGACCAGTCGTTGCGAGCAACGAAACCCACCCGATGGCACACAGCACGGACTTATAACAGGCAGACACCCACCACCGGCGGACGATCACACGAAACGACGCTACGCGGGGAGTTGGACAGTGGGCTGTATGCCGGGACCACAACAGGCAAACGACTGTGCGCCCGACAGGATTCGAACCTGCGACCTTCTGATCCGTAGTCAGACGCTCTATCCAGCTGAGCTACGGGCGCATACACCGACAGTGGGTGCGAAGATTTATTATATGCCCCGCCAGGGAGCCGCGCAAACGGGCCCCTCAGACCTCGATTGCGGCCTCATAGCCACCAATGCGGAATGCGCCCCGGACCTCGACCTGCCGGCCGGCCGGCAGTAAAACATCATGGTCTCCCATGACCGCCCGCGTCCCATTCGTGGAGCGGAGATCCGTGATGTACCACCTGCCCTCCACCAGTTCCAGCAGCGCATGGTTCCGAGAGACAGCACGGCCGCCGTCCGGAATGCGCAGCACCTGTACCGCGGGGTCGTCCGTGGAGGGGTTTCGGCCGAGGAGCACCCGCGTCGCAACGAGTTCCACCCGCGTGCCCTGGGCGAAGACGAGGTCGGCCAGCCGTACGGCGGGGGCTGCCGGCCCCGACTGCTCCTGAGGATGCCACCCTTCGGGGAACTGACCCGGCCGGATCGTCGGTGTGACCGTTGTCTTATCCGATACCGGAGACGGGACGGCGGGCCGCACCGGTTCACGAGCCTCGCTGGCCTCATCTACTGTCGGCCCCGGGGCTGCAGACCGCTCCGCCGACTCCCCGATGGCCCCTGCGATCGGCTCCGTCCCCGAGGCCGGCCCCAGCGGGGGCAATGGAAGGGAGGTGGACATGGTCAGGGCAATCCCGGGCAGGCTGCGCGGGGCATCCGCCGCCGGTGCGGGAGAAGCCGGGAGCTCTTCAGATGGTTCGGAAACCGAGGTCGCCGAGGCCTCGGATCCCGAAGACTCCGCTAATTCCCCGGGCTCCACAGGAGCTGCAGACTCGTCCGAGACACGGATCGGATGGGCCGGCGGGGCGGGCTGTGCCTCCTCCGCGAGCGCGTGCTCGTGGTTCCAGCGCCGCAGCACCTGCTGCCGTTCGTCTTCGGCCAGCGCATGCCAGGCGGTGGCCTGCACCTCGGGATCGGTGGGGTGCAGTACCGCCTCGATCCGCTCGTCTACCGAGCCGAACAGGCTGCGCAGCCCACCAGCGTCCGCCTCCGTCTCAGGGGGAGTCTGCTGCGTCGGGTCCTGCCCATGATTCGACCTCACCCCACCAACGTAGCGCAGAGTGCTGCAGCCCTCCTCACTCCGGGCCGGAGTGCCGTGCCAAGGGTAGGGTGGAGGCGCGGCGGTCGCCGCCCCCAGCCGTCACCGCAGGAGCCCATGGCATGTTCGGGAATCACACCGTCGATCTGATCGTGCAGATCGTCGACCTCATCGGCGTTTTTGCGAATGCGATCCTGGGCGGCATCAGCGCCCGCCTGGCACGGCTGGATTTCTTCGGGTTCTCGGTGATCGCAATCGCATCGGGGCTCGGCGGCGGCATGATCCGGGACGCACTCCTTCAGCAGGGAACGGCTGCCGCACTCACAGATCCCTACTACCTGATCGTGTCTATCGGCGGGGCGGCCCTGGTCCTCTTCGTCCCCTTCAAGTCGCGGGGATCGCAGCGCCTGCTGGTGGTGATGGATGCCCTCGCGATCGGCTGCTGGGCAGCGGTCGGCACGGAGCGGGGGATCGGCGCAGGCCTGGGCTGGCTCCCCTCCATCATGGTGGGGGTCATCACGACGATCGGCGGCGGCATGGTGCGAGATTTGCTCCTGGGGCGGCGGCCGTCCGTGTTCGGCGGGAACACGCTCTACGCGACGAGCGCGATACTCGCCTCCGCCGAGATGCTGGTGTGCTCCGAACTCGGACTCGCCGTGCTGGGACTCTTCCTGGCCATCACCAGCGGAGCGACGCTGTCTCTGCTGGCCCGACGCTTCCACTGGATCCTGCCCACTGCGCCGCAACTCCATCTGGTCATCGGACACCATCATGGGATGCGCCCGCACGACCGCCGGTAGCGCGCGTCGCCCACGTTCGCTCCGGCTGGACGGTCAGCGGGACGGAGCCGAGCCGGATGACTCCCCCGACCAGCTCTGGCCGTCCGGGGAGCAGGCGCCGTTCCGAGGCACCCGTTTCAAGCAGGGTACCGTTCGCCGAGTCGAGGTCGGTCCCCATCCATCCGTCCCCATCCCATTCGAGCAGCAGGTGGATGCGCGAGACTGTACGCTCCGCATCCGGCACCACCACTCGCTGGGTCACCTCGGTGGCCGCCACTGCCGTCTCTCCGAGACGAGAATCTTCGGGGATGGCGCCTCGGGCACGCCACTGCCCGGGGGCACGTCCGAGTACAACCCGGCGCGAGATCAGAGCCACCGTGCTCCCATCCGCTAATTCGAGCGTGCCGTATGGCTGGTTGCCGCCCCCGGAGAGCAGCACGGTGACCGATTCGTCTTCCCGGTCCGGATCACCGGAGGCGCGCAGCACCGTCTCCTCATCCTCCCCGAGGCACTCCTCCGGGAAGAGCTCACGTTCAGGTGCGGGAGTGGGAAGGGGGCCCGGTTCTGGCAGAGGCGCCAAGATCGACTTCGGCACCGGGGCCGGGGCGTAACGCACACCGCCTGGGAGCTGAGGAGCCGATACCCGTGACGGAGGGGTTTCCGGCGACTCGGCGATGCTCCCCGCCACCCGCAGCATGGCCTGGCGGACCGCCCTCCCGCCGCGCTCCCAGAGCCATCGGCGGAGAGGTTCATCGACAGCGGGATTCGTCGCCACATAGATGGCCGCTGTGGGATCTCTCCGAAGGGCCTCGCGCAGGTCCTGGGGCGAGGAGCCCGGATCCCGGGCGATGGCCTCCCAGCGTCGGGCTCCGTCGTGTCCGGAGTCGGGGGTCATGGTGCTCTCCTCTCTGTTGTGTCCGGTCCGGGAGCCTCCGGACGACCGGGGCGGACTCGTCTCCGAACCCATCGTCGTCGGCGCGACCCGGTGCGATCCGGTGTCTTGGGGAGCGCCCGTGCCGCCGCATCCACAACTGCCCAAAAGGATGCGGCCTCAGAGCTCCCCGGGGGAATCGGTCCGAAGCAGAGCCGATCGGCAAACGTCGCCACCTCCTCCGCCTGCGGGGCCCGGATCCCCCGGGCCGCCTCGCGACGGGTGGCTCCGTCGAGGGGATATCCGCGGCCCGTCGCACGCTCTGCGAAGTGTCGCCATCCGTTCTCGATGCGCCGCAGCGGACTTCCGAAATGGCGGCGAAGCCCTCGGCGCAGTCTCCGATATGTCCATGGGAGACCTCCCACGGCGAGGGCACCTCCGGCCAGGATGGTCGGCAGAATCCAGTCCGGAACCCGCGCCGAGGCTCCCCTCCCGGCGGGGTGCGGGACACTGCTACTTCGGGGCCCGCCCGCTGGTGGAGCGGGAGAGGCCGCTGCGGCATCCGCCGGAAAATTCTCCATCCGCTCAGGGAGATGCTGCTGCACCATCCCCGAGCTCTGGGGAGGTGGAGAGCTGGTGTCGGTTCTCGGGTCGGTGTCCAGCCGTTCCCAGATTCCCGACGGATGCGCGACTTCAGCCCAGGCCGTAACATCCCTCCCGGTGACCCACCCAGAGGATGGGACTCGCGCCCCCACGACGACTCGGGACTCGAGGCCCATCTGCCGAGCGACCAACGCAACGGCGACCGCATACTGCGAGGAGTCTCCCGCGCTCGGCGCACAGGAGCCGTTCCCGCAGAGATCGGCAGCTGATGCAGGAGAAGCGAAGAGCTCGCGGAGACGCCGGGAACTCGTCCCCGGGTCCGTCGAGACGAACTGCTGGCCCGGCTGAAGCCATCCGCCCCGCCGCGGGGGCCGGTCCCGGTCCAGGCTCAGCTGGCTCACCCGGAGCAGCTCATCGGCCGCGCGCCTGAGCCCGTCCAGATTCGACGGAACCCCCAAGTTCCGAATCCAGACATCAAGCTCCCGTCCCAGGGATCCCGCAGCGCGTCGAGGGGTGCAGCCGGCCCCGGAACGAGGGGGAATCTTGGGCCGGACTCCCTCGTCGAAGGCAACCCGATAGACGGTACCCCGGCGGAGAACCGCCCCACCGGCCAGGATTCCGGCCTCGTCCCGGCCAGAAAACCGCAGCAGGTCCTGGAACTCCTGCGCCCGGGAACGTACGGAGAGAGTCCCCACGGGCAGCGGCACCTGCGGCCCCCGATACGCCAGCGCCCGGATCTCGACGATCCGCGCACCATCGGGGACCGGGGCATAGGGCCAGGGCCGGTACCCCGCACCCTGACGACAGGGCTCCTTCTCCGGAGTGCGGTCACCGGGCAGAAGCTGTTCAAACACGGCGAAGCGAAGACGATCGGTTCCACGGGCGCGGAGCAGACGGTCGTCGATCCGGTCCGCCGACGAAAAGGATCGGAATTTTTGGAGCAGACGGTCGTCAGACCGTTCCGTAGCGGACACTAGGCTCCGGACGTGCAACGGGGACCGCAGCGGAAGGACCGAGCAGATCCATGCAGCCGCCAGACAGCAGATTCCTCCCAGAGTCAGGGGGATGAGTATATTCCTGACTGAGAATATACGGTGGGAGAGTCGGCTCTCTTCGGCACGCCGCCGGGCCCAGCGCAGTGCCAGCACCGCGAACAGTGCACCGATGAGACCCGATCGCAGCTGCGAATGAGTCGCCTCCGCCGCCCCGGAGATCGCCCCGAACAGGACCGCAGGAAGCAGGGCGAGCGCCCACGCCCAGGACCAGCGTCCCGAATGGTGTGCCCCGCGCCAGAACGCCGCCCCGCCGAAGAACAGCATCGCACTGAAAGGAACCAGCAGCGATTCGGCCGGCCCCACCGGCAGTCGAGCCCGGAGCAGCGTCCCCCAGGAGGAGACGGGCGCCCACAGCACCTGCTGGAGGAGCTCCCCGGCCGGACGCCCCCACGATCCGAACACCGCGAGGGCCCCTCCGGAGAGCAGGTACCACGCCACGGCGGCACAGGAGACGTGCAGCACTCCGCCTCGCCGCATCCCCCGCCCCGCCCAGATACCGAGCAGCATCGCCCCAGCTGCCGTGGGCAGGACGGTCCAATGCTGGTACAGCGGCCAGGCCCCCCACACAGACAGGGCCGTGGCTGCGAGGAAGAATCCCGCATCCGGCAGGCCGGGGACCACGCGCCAGCCCCGCGGAGGCCCATACGCCCGCCGCCTCACCACCGGGCCCTCCGGAGCGCCGAGATCCCCGGCAGTGTGCGGACCCCGAGCAGTGGTAACCCGGCATCCATCCGGCCGGAACGCCCCGCCCAGATACCGATCCGGGTCGATGCACGGCCGAGCAGCATCCCGCAGGCACGCCATTCCCGGAGGTCGCATCCGCTGCCCGAGATCAGCACGGCGGATGCGCCGCCCGCCCGCCCATGCACCCCCCGAACCAGCGTGCGGAGGCCGGGCCCCGTGCACTGGACACTCGCGAAACGGTCCAGCAGGGCGCGGGCCCGTGCCACTCCCGCTGGGATGCGCGTCCCGTCCCGGCCGGGCGCTCCCCCGGCCGCGAGCGCGACCGGCCGCCCCACCCGCAGGGCAGCGAGGCAAAGGGACGCAGCGACACTAACCCCGAGCTCGAATTCCTCGGGGGTGGCGTATTCGTCCACGTCCGTGGCAAGGAGCACCAGCAGCGGGGGCCGGGACAGCTCCTCGAATCGCTTCGTCAGGGGTTCCAGCCCCTCTTCTCCCGGACGCCAGACCATCGAACCGGGTCGATCCCCCGGCCGGTACCGCTGCAGGTCGCGAAACTCCACCCCCGCATCCCGCCCCGCCCCATGCGGAACCGTCTCCTCCCGGGACTCGAGGCCGGGTGCCGCATCCACCCTGACGGTTCGTGGGTGCACAGTGACCGTGGCTTCTCCACGGCACCCCTGCACCCGCCGGATCAGCCCCAAGGGGTCCTGGCGAATGCAGCGCACGGGGCCAAGGGACACGATTCCACGGCACCGAGTCGGCACGGGCACCCGGAGCAGGCGCCGTTCGCCCGGACGGAGCTCGTCGATCTCCCAGCCCTGCAGCTCGGCTCCCACCGGAGCCTCCAACCGGAATCTCCGCGCCGCGAGGCGTCCCGGATTCTGCACGGAGACCTCACACCACACCGATACCCCCACACTGGCCCGGCTTCGGGAAGGCCGCACGGTGACAGACACCGGGAGGTGGCGTCCGAGCACTGCCCCGGCGAACAGGAGCAGGACTGCCGAGAGTAGTCCCGCTCCCCAGAGCTCCCCCCAGCCGAGGGAGGTTCCCCCGACGGTGCCGAGGACGGCCAGGACCCCCGCCAGACGTCCGGGCGCAGTCAGCTCGACGCTCCTCAACTGCCGCGTCATCGGAGGTCCCCGGTGGATGGGCAGGGCACCTCCAGGAGGATCCGTGAGAGCACCGCCTCCGGCCGGACCCCTTCAACCTCCGCCTCCGGTGTCGGCACGAGCCGGTGGGAGAGCACCGGACCGGCGAGTCCCCGCAGATCGTCTGGGATCAGATACGGGCGTCCCTGCCCTGCCGCCCAGGTACGTGCGGCCACCACGAGGGCCTGTACCGCACGCACACTGGCCCCGAGACGCAGCTCGGGCGCGGTGCGTGTCGCTTCCGCCAGACGGATCGCATATTCCAGCAGTGCCGGGGCGCAGTAGACGCGGGCGGAACGGGCGCGGAGCATCCGCAGGTCCTCGAAGCGGAGCAGCCGTGACACCCGAGCTGTGCCAGCGGAGAGAAGACGGAGCATGGCGGCCCGGTCGGGGTATCCCACCTCGGTTCTGAGGAGAAACCGATCGAGCTGCGCCTCGGGGAGGGGCGAGGTCCCGGCCTGGTCAACCGGATTCTGCGTCGCGATCACCATGAATGGGTCAGGGAGTGGATGCGCCTGTCCGTCCACGCTCACCTGTCGCTCCTCCATTGCCTCCAGGAGGGC
>JAKVJE010000007.1 GCA_022487185.1 Microbacteriaceae bacterium | reverse complement strand
TCCCACGCCCTGGGAGGGAGCTGCCCCGGCGGCCGGCCCCGAGGTTCGCTGCCCCCGCTGCCACCACCAGTCAGCGGCAGAGGGGAGGAGGAGAACCAGGATGCCGACCCAGACGGTCCACACCGCGGCCACGCGCAGCCCGGGAACGGAGTGTCCGGGCTCACATCCCCGCACGGCCACCACGATTCCCTACCGGTCGCGGTGGACGCCTCGGCGTCGGGACACCATCCATGCCCCCGCTCCCACCAGCAGCAGCCCCGCACCGCCCAGCAGCAGCAACACCCGTCCGGTCGCCCCGGTCAGAGGAAGCCCCGCCACCAGCAGTCTGCTGTTCGGAATCGTCACAGCAGCCTCCGCCATCGGGCCAGGGCGCACCTTCACCCCGGTATAGGCGGCGGCCGGGACCTGGAAACCGGCCGGGGCCCGGATCTCCTTGACCACATAGCACCGGGAGGTTGGGCGCTCCTCGGTGACCACGGCATCCGCCACGAACAGTCCGGCGATCTGGACCCGCCCGCTCGCATCCGAACGGAATACGGAGGTACGTTGGGTCCCTGCGCCCACCTCGATCGGGTCACCCGTGGGGACATCCCGGCACACCCCGTCCTGGGGGTAGGGAGTGGCCGCCGCGTAGACCTGGAATTCGGCGCCGGAGAGCCCGGCCGACGACTCCTGGGCATCGACCTTCTTCAGTACCAGCTCACCCCAGGCGGTCTCGACGCCGTTGGATGGGACCCCCGGCCCCTCGGGCTCCGGCAGATCGGGCGGAGTCTGGCCCGGAAGCGTGTCGATCAGCACCTCGGCCTGGTTCATCGCGACCCCGGACCCGACCGACGTCAGTCTCCCCTGGAAGACCACCGTGAACCGGGCGCCCGGCCGGTCTCCGGAGGCCAGCCAGGACAGCCCCTGTGCTGTGAACGAGACCATCACCGCGTTGCCCTGCCCCACCGTGACCCGGTACAGATCTTCGCCCACCGTCTGCTCCCCGACCCGGACCGACTGCACGCCAACCTCTGAGAAGCCCGGCATCGCATCCCTCACCGCGAAGAAGCGGAAGCTCGTGTCCGGTCCCAGCACCGGGACATCCACCGTGACCGGGAATCTGATCATCGCCCCGAGCCCCAGCTGCTCCTGGGAGGCGACCCGCTTCGTGATCGTCGAAACCGCGTTCTTGGGATAGGCGTGCACCGCGTAGCGCCACCCTCCCGACACCGGGTCGACCGCCGGGAGCGTCGCCACGAACGGGGCCACCCGATCGATCACCGCACGATTCGACGGACCGGAGACACCCGTCTCGCACACCAGGTAGGCCCCAACCGGAAGGCCCTCGCCCTCCCCGACGCCGAATGCCGCCACCCCCTGCGCATCCGTCACCGCGAGCTGCCCCGGCCCGAAGGTGTGGGAGTCCCAGGCCGGGGCAGGCCCCGCACATACCTCGGCCGGAGGGGTCGCCGGCAGGGACGCCCATCCGCTCGGTTCCGTCAGCGACACATCGGTCATACGCCAGACCGTGAACTGCACCCCCGGAACCGGAGCGGAGGGGATCGGCACCGACCCGTCGATCGAAGCGACCACGGGCTCCCCCGGCTGCCACTCATGTTTGTGCACTGTGAGCGACCCCAGCCGGTCGGGCTCAATCGACCCAAAGGAGGCCTCGGGCTCGGCTGCGGATGCGTCGGCTACAGAGGATTCGGGCGGAACCACCGCCCAGAGCCCCAGGAACAGCAGCAACGCGGCACTCACGCCGAGTGCCGCGCTGCGACGAAAACGAACGGAAACCAAAGGCATGGCCCCTCCCGGAAGCGGATGTGTCGGACACGGAATGTGCCGATATTGAACCCCGGTCCGGGCCCGGGCGAGAGGTTCTCCACAGGAGGCGCGCGCAGCCGTCGCAACCGCATCCACCGCTCCGGCAGCGCCCCCGCATCCCCCGGAGCTGCTGGCGCGGGCGGCCGCAACAGCCGCGGATACCGCGTCCGCTCACCGAGAACACCGAGGCCGCACCGCGTGCCTATACTGAGGGAAGTATTCGTGTTACGGGGTCGGTGAAAATCCGAGCCGGCGGTCACAGTCCGCGACCCACCCACCAGGGTGGCTGATCTGGTGAAACTCCAGAACCGACGGTCAAAGTCCGGATGGAAGCAACACGATCAGGCTCGCGCCCGCGAGCCCCCTCCCCGTGCACGGAGGAGGGAACATGCGAGCAGACATCGTCGAGGCCGCCATGCGGCGCGCCCTCACGCTCGCCACCCACAGCCCCACCTACGGCGGCAACCCGCAGGTCGGCTGCGTGATCCTCGCTCCCGATGGCACCCAGATCGGTGCCGGCTACCACCACGGCACCGGTACCCCGCACGCCGAGATCGAAGCACTCCGCTCCGCCCCCGCGGAACGCCTGCACGGCGCGACCGCCATCGTCACTCTTGAGCCCTGCCGCCACTACGGGCACACAGGCCCCTGCACGCAGGCACTCATCACAGCCGGCATCCGCGAGGTCTACTACAGTGTGCCCGACCCCACACCCCAGGCCGGAGGCGGCGGCGCCGAGCTTGAGCGCGCCGGGCTGCACGTGCAGGGCGGGCTGCTCCAAGACGCCGGAGAGCGCCTGCTGCGCCCCTGGCTCCTCGCCGCCCGGCACGAACGCCCCTACGTCATCGTCAAAACCGCCTCCACTCTCGACGGCCGGGCCGCCGCGGCCGACGGCACCAGCCAGTGGATCACCGGTCCCCAGGCCCGAGCCCACGCCCACCTGGTGCGCGCCGGCGTCGACGCCATCCTGGTCGGCACCGGCACCGTCCTCGCCGACGACCCCTCCCTCACCGCACGCACCCCCGACGGGGGCCTCGCCCTCCACCAGCCGGCACCCATCGTGCTCGGCGACCGGCCCATCCCCGCGGATGCACGCGTGCGCCGCCACCCCATCCCGCTTCGCTGCAGGGCCGGCCACGCCCCCGCGGCCGTCCTCCGAACGCTGTACCAGCAGGGCATGCGGCGGGTCCTCGTCGAGGGCGGCCCCACCCTCGCGGCCGCGTTCCTCACCGCCGGGCTCGCCGACGAGCTCGACCTCTACCTCGCCCCCCTCCTCCTCGGAGAGGGCCGGCCCGCCATCGGTGACCTCGGGATTGCCACCCTCGCCGATGCTCAGCACCTCACCATCGACGCCGTCGAGCGGCTCGGCACCGACCTCTTGGTGCGGGCGCTGATCGGGGACGGGGCCGCATCCACCGAACAGGAGACGCACTGATGTTCACCGGCATTATTCAGGAGCGGGGCCGGCTGGTCTCGCTCACCCCAGTGGGGGATGCGGCCCGGATCCGGGTCGCCGCACCCGCCATCTGCGCCGACGCCCGGCAGGGCGATTCGGTGAGCGTCAACGGGGTGTGCCTCACCGCGCTGCCCCCGGCTGACGCGCTGCTTAGCGCCGGGGAATTCTGCGCCGATGTGATGGGCGAGACCCTCGCCCGCACCACCCTCGGGACGCTGGCCCCCGGAGACCCGCTCGACCTGGAGGCGGCGCTGCGCCCCTCCGACCGGCTCGGCGGCCACATCGTGCAGGGGCACGTCGACGCCACCGCCGCCATCCGCTCCAGCACCCCCCACGCGCAGTGGACCGTCCTGCGCATCGACCTGCCGGCCGACATCGCGGACCTGGTCGCGTTCAAGGGATCCATCGCCGTCGATGGGGTCTCGCTCACCGTCTCGGCCGTCGGCGACGACTGGTTCGAGGTCTCGCTGATCCCCGAAACCCTCACCCACACCGTGCTCGGCACCCGGACCCCGGGCGACCGTGTCAACCTCGAAAGCGACGTGCTGGCCCGGCACGTGCGCCGACTCCTCCAGCAGGGCGCCGACCTGCCCGCGCGGGCCGAACAGAAAGAGCACTGACATGACCGAGAACACCCCAGCACCCCAGACCGGGAAGACCGACATCCCCGCCGCCCTCGCCGCACTGCGCGCCGGCAAACCCGTGCTCGTCGCCGACAACGAGGACCGCGAGAACGAGGGGGACGCCATCATCTCGGCGGCCCTCGCCGGCCCCGAATGGATCGCCTGGATGGTGCGTCACACCAGCGGCTACCTGTGCGCGCCCATGCCCGGCAGCCTCGCGGACCGGCTGCGCCTGCCCTTCATGACCATGCACAGCCAGGATCCCAACCAGACTGCCTACACCATCTCGGTGGATGCCACCGACCGTCGCTCCACCGGGATCAGTGCCGCCGAGCGGGCCCACACCATCAACGTGCTGGCGAGCCCCGAGGCGACCTTCGAGAGCGTCATCCGCCCTGGGCACGTGCTGCCGCTCCGCGCCCGCGAGGGCGGGGTGCTGGAGCGCGGCGGGCACACCGAGGCCGCGGTCGATCTGATGCGCCTGGCCGGGCTGTACCCGGTGGGATGCCTCGCCGAGATGGTGCACGACGACGGCACCATGGTGCGCTACCCCGACCTGGTCAAGATCGGGGAGACCGAGGGACTCGCCGTCATCACGGTCGCCCAGATCGCCCAGTGGCGGCGCGAGCACCCCGAGCAGGGCACCCCCGACAGCGACCCGGAGGCCAACCGGGTGTCCTTCGACGTGGAGGCGGAACTCCCCACCTCGCACGGAGACTTCCTCGTGCGCGGATACCACGACGGCCGGACCGGCGCCGAGCACGTGGCCCTCGTCTCCAAGCACTCCGTCGAGGGGGTGCCCCTGGTGCGCGTGCACTCCGAGTGCCTCACCGGCGAGGCTTTCGGCTCGCTGCGCTGCGAGTGCGGCCCCCAGCTGCAGGCCTCCCTGGAGCGCATCGCCCGTGAGGGCGGCGCCGTCATCTACCTGCGCGGGCATGAGGGCCGTGGCATCGGCCTGCTCGACAAGCTGCGGGCCTACAAGCTGCAGGACGGGGGTCTCGACACCGTCGACGCCAACCTCGCCCTCGGACACCAGAGCGACGAACGCGAATACGGTTCCGCGGCGGCCATCCTGCACGACCTCGGGATGGAGCGCATCCGCCTGCTCAGCAACAACCCCGACAAGACCCGGGCGCTCGAGGCGCACGGCATCACCGTCACCGAGCAGGTGCCGCTCGTCGTGGGCACCAACGCCGTGAACCAGCACTATCTCGAGACCAAGCGGGATCGGATGGGCCACCTGCTGCCGCAGGACCTCTGACCCCGATGCGGGGCCCGGCGCAGGCATCCGCCCGGCAGCCGCCCCGGCACGCAGACGAGACCCAGAACACGAGGAACACAGCATGAGCGCAGCAGGAATACCCGAGATCACCGCAGACGGCAGCGGGCTCACCGTCGTCGTCGTCGCCTCCCAATGGCACCAGGTCGTCATGGACGGGCTCATCGCCGGTGCCCGTCACGCCCTCGACGCCTCCGGGGCCGCCAGCACACTGGTCCGCGTCCCGGGCAGCTTCGAGCTCCCCGTCGCCGCCCAGGCTGCGCTCAGGGCCGGGGCCGACGCGGTCGTGGCGCTGGGAGTGGTCATCCGCGGGGGCACCCCGCACTTCGACTACGTGTGCAGCGCCACCAGCCAGGGGCTCACCCGGGTCGCACTCGACACGGGCAAGGCCGTCGGATTCGGGCTGCTCACCTGTGACACCGAGCAGCAGGCCCTCGACCGGGCCGGCCTGCCCGGGTCCGTCGAAGACAAGGGCGCCGAAGCCGCCTGGGCGGCCCTCTCCTGCACCCGCGCGTTGCAGACCATTGCCGCCGGCCCCTCCCTAGGCTGAACTCATGACCATCCTGTTCGACATCTTCCTGATCCTGCACTTCATCGGGCTCGCCTCACTGCTGGGAGGGTTCATGACCCAGATGCACGGGATGCGCACCGGTCATGCAGCGGTCAACGCCGCCATGCTGCACGGCGCGCTGACCATGGCCGTCTCCGGCATCGTCCTCTTCGTCTTGGGTGCGGTCACCGGCCATATCGCCGGGGGCCTCGCCATCACCAAATACGTGATCAAGACCGTCGTCCTGCTGATCGCCTTCGGGCTCATCCTCCGCTACCGCCGCGAGAAGAGTGCCCCGACCGGCGCCTTCGCCGCCATCGGGGCACTCACTCTGCTCGACGTGGTCATCGCCGTCGCGATGCCCTAATCCGCACCGGTTCTCATCCGAGGGATCTGCGGCTCGTCTCGGGGCCCCAGATCCACACCACTGCCCCCGCGACGAGGGCGATGACGCTGATGCCGGCGAACACCACCCAGGGGCCCGACACCGTGAGCGCCCAGGCCACCACCAGCGGCATCACGACCGTCAGCAGCTTCGCCACCGCATTGGCCACCCCCACACCGCGGAAGCGCACGCCGGTGGGGAACAACTCCGCCGCGTACACCGCCACCACGCTCGCCATCAACACATAGAAGCAGGTGGTCAGGCAGAACCCCACCAGCACCGCACCCAGCTGGGAGGCCTGGAGCGCGTAGAGCACCCCGAACACCGCGGTCAGGACGAAGGCCGGGACGATGGTGCGGCGCCGGCCGATGCGATCCACCAGCACCGCGCCCAGGATGCACCCCACCGGGGCTCCCAGCATCATGAGCGTGCTCAGCCACAGCGAACCGCTGATATCGATGCCCCGCTTCACCAGCAGGGTCGGCACCCACGAGGTGAAGGTGTACTGGCACACGATCGTCGCCGAAACTGCCACCGTCGCCACCATCAGCCCGATCAGGAACGACCGGGAGGTGGATGCGGCCCGCGGAACCCGCTCCGGTTCAGGATCCGTTCCGTTCTGCTCCAGCAGCGCAATCGTCGCGGCGGCCCGTTCCTCCTGGCCGTGCACGATCTGCCAGCGAGGGGACTCCGGGATATCCCGTCGGAGCACCCAAAGCAGGGCCGCCAGAATACCCACACCGATGAACATCACCCGCCATCCGTAGCGGGGGATGATCGCACTGCACAGCAGCAGCGCAATGGGGGCCCCGCAGTTTGCGATCACTGAAGTAAGAGCGCACCAGCGCCCCCGGCGGCGCACCGGGGCAAACTCGTTCACCATCGAATAGCCGGTGACGATCTCAGCTCCCAGCCCCACCCCCGCGCCGAAGCGCAGCAGGGCCAGCACCGTCATGTTCGGGGCGAACGCCCCCAGCAGGGTGAACCCGCCGAACAGAAGCAGATTCACCTGATACGCGGCCCGGCGCCCCCACAGATCTCCGATGAATCCGGCGAGCAGCGACCCCGCAAACAGCCCCGCGAAGCCCGCAGACAGGAACCAGGAGTTCTGTGCCAGCGTGGACCAGCCACTCTTCAGGGAGGCGCTCGCCACCGCACTGGCCATATACACGTCGATCGCATCCAGCATCATGCCGGCGGAGACCAGGGCGAAGACCTTGAAGAACATCGGCGTCTCCCGAGTGCGATCCAGCCGCCCGATCAGGTGCCTGCCCGCCGCCGACGGCGCCGCTGCGATGGCGGTCATGCTCCCACCCCCTCGCGGTGGGTCCGGTACACGGGCATACGGGACTCATACTTGGTGATTCGCTCCTCCATGCGCAGCGTGGCCGCAATATCGTCCAGCCCTTCCAGGAGGCGCTGCTTCCAGATCGGCTCTATCTCGAAGCCCGCCTCACCGGCAGCGGATGAGACCCGCTGGGCCGACAGATCGATGGTGATCTGGGCATCCGCGGGCAGCTCGGCGAGGGCCTCCCGCTCGGCACGGGGCAAGGTCACTGCGAGCACCCCGTTCTTGAGACAGTTCATCGCAAAGATGTCGCTGAATCCTCCGGCGATCACCGCCTCGAACCCGAAGTCGTGCAGGGCCCAGACTGCATGCTCCCGGGAGGAGCCACACCCGAAGTTCTCGCCGGCGACGAGAATCTTCGCCCCCTGCCGCTCCGGACGGTTGAGCACGAACTCAGGGTCCCCCCGCCAGTCGTGGAACAGGTCGGCACCGTAGCCGGTCTTGCCGATCCGCTTCAGGAACTGCTTCGGGATGATCTGGTCGGTATCGATGTTGTCGCGCATGAGCGGGGCGCTCGTGCCGGAAATGACTGAGATGGGCTGCATCAGCGGGCCTCCTGAGGAGAAACGGCCCCGAAGTTCTGAGCCGTCGGGCGGATATCGATGAAGTGGCCGTGCACCGCAGCGGCGGCGACCATCGCCGGACTCGCCAGGTGTGTGCGGGAGCCGACACCCTGCCGGCCCTTGAAATTGCGGTTCGAGGTGGATGCGCAGTGCTCACCGGCCGGAATCTGATCGGCGTTCATCCCCAGGCACGCCGAGCAGCCCGGATCGCGCCACTCGCAGCCGGCCTCCCGGAAGACGGCATCCAGGCCGGCCGCCTCCGCGGCGCGTTTCACCTGACGGGAGCCGGGAACCACCAACGCGGTGACTCCCCGGGCCACATGCTGCCCGCGCAGCACGGCCGCGGCGGCCTCCAGGTCGGAGAGCCGGCCGTTCGTACACGATCCGAAGAACGCGTAGGTGATGGGGATCTCCTCGGGACGCATCCCCGGGTGCAGACCCGTGTAGGCGTAGGCCTCGGCGTCATCCGGGCCGGTCGGGTCGGGCATCTCCTCCCCCACCTGCACGGCCATGCCCGGGTTGGTGCCCCAGGTGACCATCGGGGCGAGGCCGGTCACATCGAAGTCGATGACCCGGTCGAAGGCCTCCGGACTGTCAGTCGAGAGGGTGCGCCAGTGCGAGACGGCGGCCTCCATGTCCTCCGGGGCATATTCGCGCCCGGCGACGTAGGCGAAGGTGGTCTCGTCCGGGGCGATGAGCCCCATCTTGGCGCCGCCCTCGATGGCCATGTTGCAGATGGTCATCCGCTCCTCCATCGGCAGCGCCCGGATGACGTCACCGAAGAACTCGACCGCGCAGCCGGTGCCGAAGGAGGTCCCCTCCCGCGCGATGATGGCGAGTATCACATCCTTTGCCGTCACCCCCTCGGAGAGGATGCCGTGGACGTGCACGCCCAGGGTACGCGGCTTCATCTGCCACACCGTCTGGGTGGCGAGGACGTGCTCCACCTCGCTGGTGCCGATGCCGAAGGCGATCGACCCGAACGCCCCGTGGGTGGCCGTGTGCGAGTCGCCGCAGACGATCACCATGCCCGGCTGGGTGAGTCCCAGCTGGGGCCCGATCACGTGCACGATGCCCTGGCGCTCGTCCCCCATCCCCGCCAGGCGGATGCCGAATTCCTCGGTGTTGCGACGCAGCGTCTCGATCTGCAGCCGCGCGATCGGGTCGGAGATCTCCTCTGCGCCATCCGTGGGTACATTGTGGTCCATCGTCGCGAAGGTCCGGTCCGGGCGGCGCACGCGGCGCCCGGCATCCCGCAGCCCCTGGAAGGCCTGCGGACTGGTCACCTCGTGCACCAGATGCAGGTCGACGTAGAGCAGCTGCGGCTCCCCCGGCTCCCCGGCCACGACATGTTCGGCCCACAGGCGGTCGAAGAGGGTGCGCCCCCGGTCCGGATCGGCCGTGGGCGCAGCCTGTGCGGGGTGGATACGGTGTTCAGTGCTGGTCATCGTGGGCTCCCTTCGAGAACTCGGTGCTGAGATGGCGGATGATGGCGTCAGTCGCCTCGGTCGTGGTCGCGGTCCCGCCCAAATCCGGGGTGATCTCCCCTGCGGACACGGCCGCGTCGACGGCCGCGTCGATCCGGTCGGCCACATCGGCCCGGCCGACGCTCCCGCGCAACATGAGCGAGACGGAAGCGATCATCGAGATCGGGTCGGCGATGCCCTGACCCGCGATGTCCGGGGCAGATCCGTGGATGGGCTCGTACACCGCCGGCCCCGATGCCCCCCGGCTCTGCGAGGGGATGGTCCCCAGGGACCCGGTGATCTCGGCCGCCTCATCGCTCAGGATGTCGCCGAACAGGTTCTCGGTGAGGATCACATCGAAGCGGCGGGGGTCGGAGACCAGCTTCATGGCGGCCGCATCCACATACATGGCGTCCTGATGCACGTCGGGGTACTCCACGGCCACCTCGCCGACGACTCGCCGCCACAGCTTGCTGCTGGCCAGTACGTTGGCCTTGTCGACCAGGGTGACCCGGCCTCGGCGGGTCCGGGCCGTCTCGAAGGCCACCCGGGCAATCCGCTCAATCTCGTCGCGGCGGTAGCGCATCGTGTCGAAGGCCTCATCGTCGCCCAGGCGGCGCGGCTGCCCGAAATAGATCCCGCCGGTGAGCTCCCGCACGATCACGAAATCCGCCCCGGCCACGATCTCGGGCCGCAGCGGGCTCCGCCCCGCCCGGGCCGCGGTCACCCTCGTGGGGCGGAGATTCGCGAACAACCCCAGATCTTGGCGCATGCGCAGCAGGCCCGCCTCAGGGCGATCGGGGGCATCGTCCCAGGCGGGACCCCCGATGGCCGCCAGGAGCACCGCATCCGCCTCATGGACGGCGACGCGAGTCGCCTCAGGGTACGGGGACCCGCACGCGTCGATGCCAGCGCCCCCGAACGGATGCTCATCCGCTGAGTACTCGAACCCGCCCTGCTGGGCCGCGGCCGCGAGTACTCGGAGGCCCGCCTCCATAATCTCTGGCCCGATCCCGTCTCCGGGAAGTGTGACGATCCGTGTAGACACCGCCGATTCCTTTCTTCGGCGGCAACAAAAAACACCCCATGCCGGTGGGCGAATGGGGTGTTGCCGCCGATCGAGTCCCCATTCAGGAAGGACTCGAAAGGAGTCCTACTAGCGCACTAGTAGGACGGTGCCGGAGAAGCGGGCAGCAGCGGACGCCGGGCGTCCGGTCATGTGCTGCGCCATCTGTGTACTCCTCGTATCGGGTGTTCGCTCACCGTAGCACCCTCCGGGCGAGCGCCGCAAACCGCCGAAACGGCTCCAGGACCGCACCCAGCTCACAGGGAGCAAACATCCCCTTGAAACCTCAGCGAAACATCGCTACGCTGTATGCACGTCGCATCACAAGTGCGCACTGCTTCTCCCGCACCCAAGGGAATGATCACCACCCTCGATTGTTCCGGTGCCTGCCGACCACGCGTTCGGCCGATCTCATCACTTCAGATCATCCTGTTCACATCGGAGATTCATCATGTCTGCGACACTTGCCGCTCCAAACCCAACATCCGTCGAGATGTCCAAACCCGCGAACCCAACCAGCCGGGTGGTGCTGGCCAGCTTGATCGGCACCACAATTGAGTTCTACGACTTTTATGTGTATGCCACGGCCGCGGTGCTCGTGTTCCCGGCGCTCTTCTTCCCCGCTGCCGACCCGCGCACCGCGATGGTGGCCTCCTTCGCCACCTTCGGCGCAGCCATGCTGGCCCGTCCCTTCGGCGCCATGCTCTTCGGCCACATGGGGGACAAGCACGGTCGCAAGACCACACTGATCGCCAGCCTGCTCACCATGGGGATCGCGACCTTCCTCATCGGTCTGCTCCCCACCTACCAGGTGGTCGGGATGCTCGCCCCCGTGCTGCTGCTCCTGCTGCGTCTCTGCCAGGGGTTCGCCCTCGGTGGTGAGTGGTCCGGCGCCGCACTGGTGGCCACGGAGAACGCACCGAAGGGCAAGCGGGCCTGGTTCGGCACCTTCCCCCAGGTCGGTGCCCCCATCGGCTTCATCATCGCAAACGGCCTGTTCCTGGCCATCAACTTCCTGCTTCCCAACCATGAGGACGCCACCGCCCGTTCCGCCGAGTTCCTCGCCTACGGCTGGCGCATCCCCTTCCTGTTCAGCGCGGTGATGGTCATCATCGGACTGTGGGTTCGGATGCACCTGGTCGAGTCCAACAGCTTCCGGGCTGCCAAGGCTCACGGCGCCGTCAAGCGCATGCCACTGGCCGAGGCCTTCCACAAGAACTGGCGCGAGCTCATCCTCGGTACCTTCGCGATGCTCGCCACCTACGTGCTCTTCTACCTGATGACCACATTCTCCCTGACCTACGGCACCACCGCAGCAAGCGCCAAGGATGCAGCCGCCTCAGCGGCGAAGGCCGGAAAGGCATTCGACGCCTCCACCTTCGTGCCCGGCCTCGGCTTCAAGTACACCGACTTCGTGCTGCTCATGTGCGTCAGCATCGTTTTCTTCGGTGTCTTCACGCTCATCAGCGGCCCGCTGGCTGACAAGATCGGTCGCAAGTGGCTGGTGCTCTGGACCACCGTCGCCATCATCGCCTTCGGATGCGCCTTCCCGCTGTTCCTGAACCAGAGCGGTGACCCGAAGTTCAGCGGCGCCATGACCATGGCCTTCCTGGTCATCGGCTTCACCCTCATGGGCTTCACCTTCGGCCCGATGGGTGCACTCCTGCCCGAGATGTTCCCCACGAACACCCGGTACACCGGCTCGGCCTTCGCCTACAACATCAGTTCCATCCTCGGTGCCGCCATCGCCCCGCTCATCGCCGTGTGGCTGTGGGGTCTGGGCAACGGCAGCACCGTCTGGGTGGGCATGTACCTCGTGGCCATGTCGCTGATCACCCTGGTGGCCCTGCTGCTCACCAAGGAGACCAAGAACTCCGACATCTACAACCTGGACGAAGCCTGATCCTCGTCCCCCTCGAAACGCCCGTCGAATGAGAATTCGGCGGGCGTTCGCCATGTACTCCATGTACACGGAAGATTCAGCAAACGTCACGGTCCGGTTCACAGAGACCCGGTAGCATGTCCGGATGCATTCTCTGGGCGCCGGGCCGCGTGCCGGTCGCCGATCCGGGCGACGATCTCCTCTCCTCCCGATCCTCTGTGCGATCGCGGTCCTGCTGTCCACGCTCACCGCGACGCCGACCCCAACAGCTCAGGCGGCCCCCGCCCGGCAGGGAACCAGCACCCCTGCGGCCGACGCTCCCGGCCAGCCGCCCAGAAATCCACGCCGTCTCCGGCGCATCCGCCATCTTCCGGGCACCGTGCGATTCCGCACCTTCCGGCTGTCGTCCGAGGCGGGGCTGCTGCACCCCAATGCGCCCGATATCGCGCATGCGGGCAGGGCCGGGGCACCGCTCCTGCTCTTCCTCCCCGCCACCGGCGCGATCCCCCAGGACTACCGCAGGATCCTCACCGTGGCGGTACGGCTCGGCTACAGCGTGCTCGGACTGGACTACTGGAACCTCGGGGCCTCGGTCACCCGCACCTGCCGATCCGTCGCCGACTGCTACACCCGGCTGCAGCGCAACCGATTCACCGGGCAGGACCCCGGCCGCTTCAGCCGGGTCAATGCCGCCAACTCGATTCGGCACCGGCTGCTGCTCGCCCTCCGCGTGCTCAAAGCCAAGGACCCGAACGGAGGCTGGGCGAACTATTTCCACGGCACCACGATCCGCTGGGGGCACATCGTCCTGGCCGGCCATTCCCAAGGCGGCGGGGAATCGGCATTCATCTCTCACTCGCATCGGGTTCGCGGCGTGCTCATGTTCTCCTCCCCCGTCGAGACCTACGACGACGTTGTCGCGTCGTGGATGGAACACCCCGGGAAGACCCCGGCCCGGGACATGTATGCCCTTGACAGCACCAACGACATCTACGCCGATCGCATTGTGCGCTCCTGGCCGCATCTGGGGCTCAACCGGCTCGGCGCCACACACACGGCGCGCACCCCCACCGGCTCGCATCGGCTCGTCACCACCCTTCACCTCGGCGACCCCCACCAGGCCCACGATCGCACGGCAACCGATGCCACGCCGCTCACGCACTCGGGCACCCCGAAGCTGCAACGGACCTGGCGCTGGATGCTGGAGCAGACCCTCTGAGCGCTATTCACAGCCAGCACACAACCGGTATCCCTCCGGGTGCAGGGTACGTTCAGTACATTTTCGGTATGGACACCACTGCATATTCCCTTCAGCCCGAATACCCGATGCCGGGGCTCGGCGCCCTCATCGAGGCCCGAGCCGCAACCCCATCCGCGCACTACCTTGAAGACGCCCGCAGCGACGCCGGCCTCACCTACGGGCAGCTGTTCGCCGAGCTGCACCGGTGGATTCCCCGGTTCACGGCCCTTCTGGGGGAGCACGGCGTCGTAGTCGTCGACATCGCCGACCCGATCGGCTTCGCCAGGGTCTATCTGAGCGCCATCGCCGGCGGCTACCATGCCATCCCGGCCGATCCTGCGCTCGACGCTGCGGGGCTCAGCAGAATCCTCACGCTGGTCGAGGGGGAGCCCACCGTGGTGGTGAGCGATCACCCCCAGGACCGGCAGCTCTCCGGCACGGAGCTGCTCCCCCTGGACACCAACGACGCGGCAGAACTCGATCAGACAGTTCTCCACCGGACGTCCGCGGCCAGTGCCGGAGCGCGTCCAGGAGGGGCGGCCCTCCTGTTCACCTCCGGGTCAACCGGAACCCCCAAAGGCGTGCCGCTCAGTGCCGATCAGCTCCTCACCGTCGCGCACGAGGTCGCCGAGCACAACCGGCTCACCCCCGACGACCGCGGGTTCAATCCGCTCCCGCTGTTCCATGTGAATGCTGAAGTTGTCGGACTGCTCGCCACGTTGGTGGCGGGTTCGACCCTCGTCCTCGATCGGCGGTTCCACGCGACCGGATTCTGGGATCTGATCGAACAGCGCGACATCACCTGGATCAACGCCGTACCGGCCATCCTCGCGGTGCTCGCCCACACCGGCCCCCTCCGCGTCCCCAGTCGGGTGCGGTTCATCCGGTCGGCCTCCGCCCCGCTGCCCGAGGCCGTCCGACACCAGCTCGCCGGGGTTCCGCTCGTCGTGAGCTACGGCATGACCGAAGGGGCCAGCCAGATCACTGCCACCCCACTCGGAGAGCCGATCAGGGAGGGGTCCGTCGGGAAGCCCGTGGGATGCGAGCTGCAGATCCGCACCGATGCCGGCCCAGCCCCGACCGGAACGATCGGGGACATCTGGATCCGGGGGCGCGGTGTCATCCACTCGTATTATGGGGGGCGCGCCGCCGACCGATTCGATCCCGATGGATGGCTCCGCACCGGCGATCTCGGAAAGCTCGACGCCGACGGATACGTGTACCTGGTCGGGCGCTCTGACGACGTCATCAACCAAGGAGGAGAGATGGTCTACCCGGCCGATATCGAGGAGATCCTGCTCGAGGACCCCCGCATCCGCGAAGCGGTCGTCGTGGGGCGCCCCGACCCAGTCCTGCACCAGGTGCCCACCGCGTACGTGATTCCAGCCGACCTCACGCAGCCCGCCGACGCGCTCGCCGCCGACCTCACGCAGCGCTGCGAGACCCATCTCCCCAAGTACAAGCGGCCCGTCCACATCGATATCGTGGAGGATCTCCCCCGGGCAGCCACCGGCAAAATCCGTCGCGCACAGGTGCGGCACCTGGCGGCGAGCGCGTGACCACCGCCCCCGTATT
Source organism: Microbacteriaceae bacterium (assembly GCA_022487185.1). Classification (GTDB taxonomy): domain Bacteria; phylum Actinomycetota; class Actinomycetes; order Actinomycetales; family Microbacteriaceae; genus JAKVJE01. The sequence goes on along the minus strand of JAKVJE010000007.1, from coordinate 25,846 downwards.
CCCCGCTCCCGGGACCGGGAAGGCCCCCCACCTGTACTCGGTGGATGTGGTTCGCATCCTCACCTTCGCCTGCATGATCGGCGTGCACGTCACCAGTCACACCAGTTCTGATACCGACCTGCCGCTCAACACACTGCTCGGGCTGCTGCACTTCACCCGCGAGGTGTTCTTCGCCCTCTCGGCGTTCGTGCTCGTCCTCAGCTATCTGTACCGCCCCCGACCGATGCGAGCATTTCTTCCCAAACGATTCCTCCTCGTCGGCGTCCCGTACATGGTGTGGTCGGTGATCTACTTCATCGCGCTGCTCATCCGGTACCCCACGCACATGTCCGTGTGGGGCAACATCGGCTATTTTTTTGTGGTGCTTGTCACCGGACAGGCCTGGTATCACCTGTACTTCTTACTCGTGACCATGCAGGTGTATCTCCTGCTGCCGACAATCCTCTGGCTCATCCGCCGCACCCGCGGACACCACCTGCTGCTCCTTGCCGGCGCTGCGGTGTTCCAGCTCTCGCTGATGGCCTATTACATGTACGGCCGGCACATCCCCCACTGGATTGCCGGGTCTGAAAAGGTGGTCTTCCTGAGCTATGTTTTCGTCATCCTGCTCGGAGCGGTGACGGCCGATCATGCCGCCTCAGTGTTCGGCTGGGTGACCACCCACCGGGGCACCATCGCCTGGATCGTGGCCGGGACCGGGGCCCTGACGCTCGGCGTGTTCGCCATCCAGCACTGGGTCTTCGGCATGAGCCTGTACAAATCCGGGACCCCGTTGCAGCCCATCATCGTGATCTGGGGAGTGGCCGTGGCCCTTGGGTTCTTAGGATTCGGCTCCTGGTGGGCCGAACGCCGCCAAGAGGGCAGCCTGAGCGCACGGACTGTGGCCTTCGCCTCAGATATTTCATTCGGGGTCTACCTGGTGCACCCGCTGGTGCTCTGGATCCTGCTCTCGGTTGGCCCGGGATCACACGACTGGGTTCCGGAGCTCATCCCCTCCCCGTGGCTGACCATTGTCACCTATGCGGTGGTTGTCGCCGTCTCGGTCGGGTTCGTCGCCGTGGCCCGGCGCACCCCGCTCAGCCTGCCGCTGGCCGGCCGCCGCCGCCGGCGGCCCGTGGCGCCCTCCCCGGAGAGCAGCGGACAGCAAGTCTAGCTCGGGCCGGGGCCGGACAGGAAAAACGGCGGCGAGCAGATGAAGATTCTGCTCGCCGCCGTTTTCTGCTGTGCTCAGCGCACCGCCGCCCGGAACTCCTTCTCGGGCAGCACCCGCGTGGGCTTCATCACTGCAGCCGTCACCGCTGCAGCGGCGAGCAGCAGAATCGAGGCCGCGAACGGCCACTGCCAGCCGGTGGCATCCACCAGGGCGCCGAAGAGGATCGGGGAGACGATCCCGGCGATACCGAACCCGGTGTTCATCATCCCGCTCGCAGTTCCCGCCCACTCCGGTGCCACATCCATGGGGATAGCCCAGAGCGTCGCGTTGCACAGTTCCAGGAAGAAGAACGACAGCGACAGCGTGATGGTTGCCGCCACGAGGTTCGGATGGAACAGAAGCGGAGCCAGGCAGGCGAGCGACCCGAGCAGTCCCGTGAGCAGCACGGTCCGACGCGCCGAGCGAAGATTTCCGGTGCGGCGCAGCAACCGATCACCCATCACGCCGCCGAGCGTGTCGCCCACCACCCCGGCCAGCAGCACGAACGTCGTAAACAACGCATACTTCCCCAGCGCCAGGCCGAACTGGTTGGACAGGAAACTCGGGATCCAGGTCAAGAAGACCCACAGCGTCCAGCCATACCCGAAATCGACGAACGTCACGGGAAGGATGGTGCGGATGAGCCGCTTCCAAGGCACCGGCGGACGGTCTTTCAGCTCCACCTGCGGGGGCAGCTCCGAAAGCTCCTGCGCGGTGATGTCCTTGTACTCCCGGGGCCGATCCCGGAACAGCGAGACCCAGAGGACCGCCCAGACCGCGCTCAGGATTCCGACCAGGATGAACGAGATCTGCCAGCCGGCGAGCGGTCCATTCCACAAATCCCCCAGCGCGATCAGCCCGGCCACAATCATCGGAGCCACCGCGTTGCCCAGCCGGGACGCCGAGTGCACGATGCCCTGCACGAACCCGTTCCGGTCCGGCGGCACCCAGCGGGACATCGCGGAGGTCGCAGTCGGGAACGCGGCAGACTCCGTGAGTCCCAGGAGCAGTCGAGCCCCGGCCAGAGAGAGCAGCCCCACCGAGAACCCGGTGGCAATCGTCGCAAGGGCCCAGAGTGTGCCGATCCAGAACAGCGCCTTGCGCGGGCCGATGCGCTCCCCGATATTCCCGCCAAAGATCTGCAGCAGAGCATACGGGAGGGAAAATGCTGCGACCGCGATGCCGAACTCCCCCGAAGTCAGCCCGAGGGCCTTCATCATAGTGGGGCCGGCAGTGGAGATATTCGTGCGATCGATATACGCGATTGCGTACATGATGCACAATAGGAGCACAACACGCCCCCGCACACGCCCCCAGATGGGGGTCGCCTTCGTTCTCGATGCCGTTACGGGCGCAGAACTCATGCCATCCTCGGATCTTCTCGGCGGATTATCTCCCTACCCTAGAAGCCCTCCCTGCAGCCGGTCTGGGGCAAGCCCCCGGATCGCCTGAGGATCCCCTGACAATTCGGGGGATGTCACGCCAACGGGCGCTCGAAGAACTCCGGGGGCGGGCACGAACACTGGATGTGCCGGTCGCCGTAGGTGTTATCCACCCGGCCCACCGGAGTCCAGTATTTATCGCGCACCGCATCCACCGCCGCCTCCGGCGCCAGGCCCTCGGCGAAGGGATACACGGCCAGGTCGCGGGAGTACGGATGGCTCCATTCCCCCACCAGGGAGGCGGCGGTATGCGGCGCGTTGACCAGCGGATTGTCATCCGCCGGCCAGCGTCCCTCGGCGACCGCATCCGCCTCGCTCCGGATCAGGCGCATCGCCCGGATAAACCGGTCGAGCTCGCCCAGGTCCTCCGATTCCGTAGGCTCCACCATGAAGGTGCCGTGCACCGGGAAACTCATCGTCGGCGCATGGAAGCCATAGTCGTTGAGCCGCTTCGCGACGTCGTCGATCGTGATGCCGGTGCGCTCGGTGAGCGGCCGGAGATCCAGGATACACTCGTGGCCCACCAGCCCGTGTGCACCCGTGTACAGGATCGGGTAGCTGCCACGCAGCTCATGGGCGATGTAGTTCGCGTTCAGGACCGCCGCCTCCGTGGCGCGCCGGAGACCCGGGACGCCGAGCATGCGGATGTAGGCCCAGCTGATCGGAAGCACTCCCGCTGACCCGTACGGGGCCTGGGAAACCGCACCCTTCGATTGTGTTCCCACGACCGGGTGCCCGGGGAGGAATGGCGCCAGATGGGATTTGGCCGCCACCGGCCCCACGCCGGGGCCGCCTCCCCCGTGCGGAATCGCGAAAGTCTTGTGCAGATTCAGGTGAGAGACATCGCCGCCCATATCCCCGAAGCGCGCGTAGCCGAGCAGAGCATTCAGGTTCGCCCCATCGATGTACACCTGCCCGCCGGCGGTGTGGACGAGCGTGCAGAGTTCGCGGATGCGGGCCTCGTAGGCCCCGTGGGTCGATGGGTAGGTGACCATCAGAGCCGCCACCTGGCCAGCGTATTCGGCCAGTTTGGCCCGCAGATCGGACACGTCGACACTGCCCTCGGCATCGCATCCGACCACCACGACCTGGAATCCGGCCATGGCGGCACTAGCCGCGTTGGTGCCGTGGGCGCTCTCCGGGATCAGGCAGATCCTGCGGGCGGTCTCCCCGCGCGAGTCGAGGTATCCCCGAATCGCGGACAGCCCCGCATACTCGCCCTGGGAGCCAGCATTCGGCTGCAGGGATACCGAATCGTAGCCCGTCAGCTCCGCCAGCCAGGACGTGAGGTCGTCGAGGATGCGCCGGTAACCCCGGGTGTTGACCGCGGGGGCGTAGGGATGCAGCCCGGCGAACTCCGGCCAGCTCACCGCCTCCATCACGGCCGCCGAGTTCAGCTTCATCGTGCATGACCCGAGCGGGATCATGCCCCGGTCAAGGGCGTAATCGCGGTCGGCCAGCCGCGCCAGGAAGCGCATCATCTGGGTTTCCGAGCGAATCTCGTGGAAAACCGGGTCCGGCAGGATCTCAGAATCCCGCAGCCTGGGCAGTCGGCGCAGAGCCTCGGGGCCGTCGAGGTCCGAGAAATTCGGCTCGCCCGCGCCGAATGCGGAAGCCACGGTCCGAACCGTATCCGGGGTCGTCGTCTCGTCGAGGGAGAGTGACACCGTGGTGGCATCGACCCGCCAGAGATCGATGCCCTGTCGGGCCGCCGTCTCGAGCACCCGGTCGGCGTCGGGCACCGAGACCCGGAGCGTGTCGAAGCACTGATCGGCGGCCAGCCGCAGCCCACCGGCCTCCAGCGCATCCGCGAGCGCGGCGGTCAACCCCGCCACCCGGGCCGCAATGGCACGGAGGCCCTCGGGCCCGTGCCACACCGCGTACATGGCGGACATCACGGCCAGCAGGACCTGGGCCGTGCAGATGTTCGAGGTCGCGCGCTCCCGGCGGATGTGCTGCTCCCGCGTCTGCAGTGTGAGCCGCAGCGCCGGGGCACCCGAGGCATCCCGGGTCACCCCCACCAGCCGGCCCGGCATCTTCCGCACCAGGCGCTGGCGGACGGCCATATAGCCGGCCGAGGGGCCACCGAAGCCCATGGGGACCCCGAAGCGCTGTGCAGACCCCACCGCGATGTCGGCACCCTGCTCTCCAGGGGCAGGGAGCAGCGTGAGCGCCAGCAGGTCCGCAGCGACAACTCCGAGGCCGCCGGCCGCATGAACCGCATCCATCACGGGTGCCACGTCCGGAAGTGACCCGTCACTGCCCGGATACTGCACCACGGCGCCGAAGCAGTCGGGAAGCGAGGCCGGATCAGTCACATCGAAGAACTGAAGTTCAATCCCCAGACCAGCGGCGCGGGTGCGCACCACCCCTGCAGTGGCCTCGAAGAGGCGGGAGTCGAGTGCGAAGACATTCGACCGAGATTTGGAGGCGCGGTGCGCCAGGAGCATGGCCTCCGCGACCGCAGTGCCCTCATCGAGCAGCGAGGCATTCGCGACATCGAGGGCGGTCAGGCTCGCAATCATGGTCTGAAAATCGAGCAGCGCCTCGAGCCGCCCCTGAGAGATCTCGGGCTGATAGGGGGTGTATGCGGTGTACCACCGCGGGTTCTCGAACACGTTGCGACGGATCACCGCCGGGGTGATCGTGCCGTACCAGCCCTGACCGATCAGGCTGGTCGTGACGTGGTTCTGGGCAGCGATCTCGCGCAACTCCGCCAGCATCCCCTGCTCATCGAGGGGGGCGGGCAGTGACTCGTCGGTGCCGGTGATGATATCGGCCGGCATCGCGGCGTGAACGAGATCGGCCGGGGAGTCATATCCCAGTCTGGCGGCGATCGCGTCGGCGTCCAGAGCCGTGCCGATATGGCGGTCGGCGAAGGAGCTGCGGGTGGGCATCCCCGCCCCCATCAGTCGTCTCCCTTGGGTTCCGCGTTCCGGGAAGCGTCCTGCTCGGCGTCAACGACCTGGAACCCGGGGTCCTCGGACGCTCCCGAAGCGGAGTCTGTCCCCAGCTCCCCCTCGCCCAGACCGGAGCAGAACTCCTCGTACTCGTCCGGGGTGAGCAGTTCGTCCAGATCCTCACCCTCGGCCACTGTGAGGCGCACGATCCAGCCCTCGTCGAGCGGCGACTCGTTGATGACCGCGGGGTCGTTTTCCAGAGTGCTGTTGACCTCGGCGACCGTACCGGCCACCGGGGCGAAAATCTGTGCGACGTTCTTGGTCGATTCGACCTCAGCGAGGACCTCGCCGGCCTTCACCGTGTCTCCCTCGGCGGGAAGATCGACGTACACGATGTCGCCGAGCTGGCGCTGGGCGTAGTCCGTGATCCCCACCGAGGCGGGGTTGTCACCACCGATCCACTCGTGGTCTCGTGTGTACCGGACATCCTCGGATTCACTCATGACGGCTCCTTCTCGTACATTCGGACGGCAGCCATCCGACGGCTACCGGGGACGGTGATAGAACGGCACCTCAGTGAGGACCGCTGGAAGAAGCGTACCGCGAACATCGGCCTGCACCTGGTCCCCGATCGAGAATGCGGGATCCGCGTACCCCATCGCCACCGGGTGCCCCAGTGTGGGCGAGAGCACGCCGCTCGTGACCCGCCCGATCACGTTGCCGTCCTGAGACAGCAGCTGGGTCCCCGCCCGGGCCGCCCGGCGGCCCTCGAGCGAGAGCCCCACCAGCTTCGGCCTGGTCCCCTCGGCGGCATGCGCGGCCTCCAGGGCCTCCTGGCCGACCATTCCCTCCGGCTTGTCGAGCTTGACGACCCGGCCGAGCCCCGCGTCATAGGGGGTGGTCTCGGTGGTCAGTTCGTGCCCGTACAGCGGCATTCCGGCCTCAAGACGAAGCGTGTCGCGGGCGGCCAACCCGCACCGTTGGAGCTCGGACCCTCCCGCGGTCAGCAGGGCGTCCCAGACCGGGACCGCGTCTGCGGCGGGCACCAGGATCTCGAACCCGTCCTCCCCGGTGTACCCGGTGCGGGCGATCAGAACCGAAACGCTGCCCGTGCCCGTCCGGATCTCGCCGGAGCCGATCCGGTAATACCCAGTCTCGGCCAGGCTGGGCTCGTCCTCGACCGGGACCGACACCTCACCGCAGGCGTTCGCCACGGGGAACAGCACACCGAATCCAGAGGTTCCGCGCCACTCCACGAGCGGGGCGAGGATGGACTCCGCGAGCGGCCCCTGAATGGCAATTAGTGCATTGCTGGCACTGACATCCTCGATCTCGACCTCGCAGCCGTTCTGCCGCTGCAGCAGCACGGTCACATCGTCCAGCCGGTTCGCGGCATTCACGATGAGCAGGTAGGTGCGCTCGGCCAGCCGGTAGACGATCAGGTCGTCGAGGATTCCTCCGGCCTCGTTCACCAGCAAGTTGTAGCGGGCCCTGCCCAGCGACATGTCCGAGCTGCGGCCGGCGAGCGTGTGGTCGAGCCACGCCGGAGCGTCGCGCCCGGAGATCAGGACCTCCCCCATGTGTGTGAGGTCGAAGAGCCCGGCGCGCTCGCGCACGGCTCGATGCTCGGCCAGATCCGAGGTATATCGCAGGGGCATGCGCCAGCCGCCGAATTCGGTGAACTGGGCCCCGGCAGACCGGTGCCGGCTCAGCAGGGGGGTGTCGAGAACGTCCTCAATCGCCATGGTCTCCACATCCTTTCTGGCACGTCGTTGGGGACGCACACAGGTCGCGACCCACGCCCCGGCCGCACCGGGGTACCTCTCGTCGCGGAAGTCACCCCAAGCCTATCGGTTCGGGAGGGGCCTCCGTGCGGACTGGGATACCTGCGAGCTCACTGCACCGGGCGCGGAACGCGCCAAAGCCGGGCCCGGATCCGGGTCGTCATCGAAAATTCTTCGGCCCCGGCGAGGCTGCCGTATTCATGGAGAGCCTGGACCCGGGTGAGCAGTTCCCGCCGTGCCGCGGCACCGGCGAGGAGATAGCCCCCGCTCCGGCGCGCGAAGTCGAGCAGCACTGGCAGGGATCCCCGCTGAGAGACGGTGACCGAGCACTCCCCGGCAGGCTCCAGCTCGGATGGCGGAAACAGCGGGGCCTCGCGCCCGTGCGGCTCCAGTAGTTCCCGCACGGTCGCTGCCCAGCCCTCGCCATCCAGTTGTTCGGAGAGCACCACCACGGCTCCCTCCGGGCGCAGGATCCGACGGAACTCCGCGGAGAGGCGGACGAGATCGAGCTTCAGGAGTGCGGCTTCGGAGAGGATCAGAATCGAGACGGAGTCGCCGGGGAGCCCCGTGCGCTCCCAGGCTCCGAGCTGGGCCCGGGCTCCGGGGATCGCAGCGGCGGCTTTTTCAAGAGCGCTCGGGGACAGCCCCAGCAGGGTGACGGCCGGGCAGCCTGCCGAGATGGCAGCACACAGGGGGAGGTCATCGGCCGGGCACACCACCAGCCCGGGAGCCCGGAACGAAGCGAGCTCTCCCGATCCGGTCGCGGGGCGCTCCCCGGATACGGCTGGAGATTCCTCCGGAGTGTTCAGTATCCATGCGACCAGCTGAGCCGGGTAGGCACTGTCTTCGGCGGACTCCATCGGCGGGCTCCCTTCGTCGCCGCGCGGGGACCCCCGCGCAGATCATCGCTGCTGAGCCTATCGCGCCGGCGGAGGTCGCCGACTCCATCGCGGATCGGGCGGCCGCCGCCGAGCGCCGATTCAGTCCTCGACGACGGTGAGCTGAACCTCGATATTGCCCCGGGTCGCATTGGAGTACGGGCAGACCTGATGGGCGGCCTCGGCGAGGCGAACCGCCTGATCGTGGGGAAGGCCCGGAATCGCGACGACGAGTTCGACTGCCAGCTGGAATCCTCCCTGCCCGTTGGAGCCGATCGACACCCGGGCACCGATGTTGGAGCTCTTCAGGGCTCTTTTCTCGGTGCGGGCAACCGTCTGCAGGGCACTGTTGAAGCAGGCCGCGTAGCCGGCAGCGAACAGCATCTCGGGGTTCGGGGCGCCTCCGGCACCGCCGAGCTCCACGGGAATACGCACCTCTGTATCCAGCAGTCCGTCGGAGGAGACCACATGTCCGTTGCGCCCCTCGCCGGTCGCCAATGCCTCGATTGTGTAGAGAGCCTTCATTCGGTATTCGTCCTTCCTGTTCGATGATCTGCGGATGGGTGGCTCGATGAGTCATCTGGAGAAAGCGAAGCGGAAATGCTGGCCGGCTCTGGGCTCTCCCCGACACGAGAGGCGCGGGCCGGATGGTCCCGTTCGAGCTGGCGGGTGATCTCGTGGAGACGCCGCAGCATCCCGGGCGCCTCCTCCTCGGTGATCCCCGCGCACAGGGCCAGATGCAGGGACATCCCCGCCAGCTCGGACTCCAGCTCGCGCCCCCTCGGAGTCAGGGAGATCTGAACCGACCGGGCGTCCTTCGTGCTGCGGGTACGGCGGAGAAGCCCTGCCTTCTCAAGCCGGCCCAGCAGCGGGGAGAGCGTCCCCGAATCGAGGCCCAGCCGCTCCCCCAACTCGCGCACCGTGGCGGGCTCGGTCTCCCAGAGCTCGACGAGCACCAGGTACTGCGGATATGTCAGCCCCCATGGGGCGAGCTCACGCCGATATGCCTGCAGCGTCGCCCGGCTCGCGCTGTACAGCGCGAAGCAAATCATGCGATCCACGGAAGTCATGCATGAATGAGTGCACACAATTTAGTTGTGCACAATCAACTATGGTTACGCGACACCGCTGCCTCCACATCGGCACCGGCGGCGAGTGTCTCGAGAAGCCCCCGCATCACCGGACCGTTCCAGAAATACCCGCAGTAATGGGCGACGCCGAACTCGGGGAGAACGGTGCCGGCCGCGCGGATGCGCCGTTCCATGGCCTCCAGCCCGTCGTTGCACTCGAGCCCGAGATAGATGTCGGCGTCCCCCACCTCCAGGCATGACAGCGGGGCGAAGTAGTCGGCGTCCGAATCGGTCATGGCCGGCAGATGGTAGTAGTCCACCCGGCCATCCGTGGCGCGGGCGATGGCATTCGCAAGGTCGACCGGGAGCGTGAGATCGGGCAGCGCCTGCACCGGATAGCTGGGAGAGGTGCCACAACAGATATGGAATCCCACCCGGACCTCATCGGGAAGCCCAGCGAGGTGGCCGTTGAGATACTTGGGCGAGGTGTAGGTGTCGAAGAGCTCCGCGGCAGCGGCGTCCGGGACCCAGTCGATCAAGCGCTGCCAGGTGCCCCCGATATGGATCAGTTCAGTGCAGAAATCGAGCTGGACAGTGAGGTCCTCCGCCGGGATGACGGCAAGAATCCGCCGCAGCTCCTCCTGCACTGCCTCCTGCCAGGCCACGAAGAGACGCGGCCAGTCGCGGCTGTTGGCGAAGCTGATCGAAATGACATCGTGCGCCCCAGGAATCGACACCTGGAACCGAGTGCGCTCGGGGATGCGCCCGGCCTCCCGCAGCCGGGTGAACACCGCATACGAGGCGATAGCGTCAGCTGCGTATGGAAGACGCCCGCGCAGATCGAGCTCGGCACCCGGGCGGATGCGCAGCGGCTTCCAGTGCTGATACCGGTGGTCCTGGGGCTGGCTGAGGATCCGCTGGTCGGGTTCAAAGCACGGCGCTGGGGCGAGCACGTTGTTGTTCACTCCCGTGATCCAGCCCCGTCGTCCCGGCGTGGTCTCGCCGTCCGGCCAGCTCTCCGCACGGTCCCCGACCGTATCGGCCAGCAGCGTGAAGACCTCCTCGGCATCTGCCGCGGGAATTCCCCCCGAGAACATCACCTTCCGCGCCATCGCACGTCCTCTCTGTCACAGTCCATGTGGCCATTGCGACCACATGGGAGCGTAGCGAGCGGTGCGCATCCGCCCGAATCGAGACGTAACAGGATGCAACGAACGCATCCGGCACGTCGGTGATACGGTGTGCATCTCATGCCTCACTTCTCGAATTTCTGGTCGACGTTGCGCCCCAGCCGCCGATTCCTGAGTCTGTTCTGGTTTCCACTCTTTTTCGTCGCCGCATTCAGCTGCATGTTTGTGATCAATGTCGGCCATGCTCGGCCAAACGGTGTACAGGTCGGTGTCATCGGCACTCCGACGGCAGTGCGGCAGGCTACTGGGGCCATCGACCGTGCAGAGCGGGGCGTGCAGTTCCATCCGGTAGCCGATGAGACCGCCGCCCGCGCGCGCATCGCCCGAAACGAGCTCGCCGGGGTCCTCGATGTGAGCACTCCGGCCGAGCCCCGCTTCCTCATGGCGATGGCCGCCAGCGGCTCCCGGGCGCTGTATCTTCAATCCCTGTTCGGACGGGCCCTCGGCACCCCCGTCCAGGCAGTGGATGTGGTGCCCACCGCACCCGGGGATTTCACCGGGGTCGGGCTCTTCTTCTGCAGCTTGCCCCTCCAGGTGCTCGGACTCATCACCGCGGCCATCCTGGGGCTCGCCCAGGTCACGAGCTGGCGACAAAAATTCTTCTGGATCGCCCTCTACGGTGCCTTCGGCGCCGGATTCACCTACGTGCTCTGTACCTCTCTGCAGGTCATTCCGAACATGCCTGTCCTCGCTCTGCTGGGGTTCCTGCTCACTCAGACGATCGCCTGGATCGCAGTCGGTGCGGCCGCCTTCCTGAAACATTTCTTCCTGCCCGTCATCATGCCGTTCATCGTGATCTTTGAGATCCCGATCTCCGGAGGGCCGATGAGCGCCGACATGATGCCCGGGTTCTCACAGGTGCTCCATGCCGCCCTGCCCTTCTCCCGGTACCTCGATGCGGCCCGCTCCATCGCCTACTTCCACGGCGCCGGAGCGTGGAGTGCCCTGGGTGTGCTCCTGATCTGGACCGCGATCGGGCTCGGGCTCATGCTCGCCGGGCGGTGGTGGACGCGTCGGGGGGCGTCATCCGAGCCACCGGCCGCGGCAGGGCAGGTGGATGCGGGGGTCGCGATCGAGGCCGGGAGCGCATCCGCAGATATCTGATATCATATTGATATCCTCTTCTGTGAAAGGAGACCCCATGTCCCCCACCGTCCCGGCGCCGGCCCAGCCTCTTCCGCAGCACGACCTCAGCGAGCGCACCGCCTGGAGCGTCAACGGATTCGGCGGACTCCTGGTCGCCCTGATCGGACTGATCGGCGGCGTGCTGCTGCTCTTCGCAACCGAGACCGCTCCCGTACTGGGCCTCCCCGGCGCCCTCCTGCTCATCATCGGAGTGCTGGCCTGCACATCCCTCACCGTCGTGGCCCCCGGCACCACCAAGGTGGTGCAATTCTTCGGCCGGTATGTCGGCACGGTGCGGCGCACCGGTCTCGTGCTCACCCTGCCGCTCACCTCCCGGCGCCGGGTGTCCGTCCGGGTGCGGAACTTCGAAACCAACGAGCTCAAAGTCAACGATGCCGATGGGAACCCCATCAACATCGCCGCCATCGTGGTGTGGCAGGTGGCCGACACCGCCAAGGCCGTCTTCGCAGTCGAGGACTACGAGAACTTCGTGAGCGTGCAATCCGAATCCGCCCTGCGTCACGTCGCCACCACGCACCCCTATGACAACGCCGACGACCAGGCTCCCAGTCTTCGGGGCTCCACCGAGGCGGTGTCGGGAGAAATCGCCGCCGAGGTCTCCGAACGCGTGGCACTCGCCGGTATCCATGTGCTTGAGGCCCGCATCTCCAACCTCGCCTACGCCCCCGAGATCGCCCAGGCCATGCTGCAGCGGCAACAGGCCGGCGCCATCATCGCCGCCCGTGAACGGATCGTCGAGGGCGCCGTCAGCATGGTCGAGACCGCCCTGTCACGTCTCGAGGACGAACACGTCGTCCAGCTCGACGAGGAGCGCAAGGCGACCATGGTCTCCAACCTGCTCGTCGTTCTCTGCGGAGACTCCCGCGCCACCCCGGTGGTCAACACCGGAAGCCTGTACTCCTGAGGTATGGCCGACACCTTCCCCCGCCCGTTGGAGGGACGCGCATGACCGACCCCCATCAGCGCAAGGCCCTGCTCCTGCGGCTCGACCCGGCCATCCACTCGGCACTCGCCAAGTGGGCGTCCGACGATCTTCGAAGCCTCAACGGGCAGATCGATTTTCTGCTCCGTCAGGCGCTTCGAGATGCCGGACGCCTCCCCAGGGCCCTCCCCGAGCCACGGAAGCCGGGGAGACCACGTACTCCGTGATCCTCTCTGCCTCTAAATACGGATATACAGAGCACCAGCGAGCTCTGCCTCCACGATCGCGGTGACTGCACCTGGGATCAGCTCGACCCCCTGCGAAATCTGTGCAGCGTCCACGCCGTGATTCCTCAAACCAATACTGCAGGCCTGGACTTGCACTCCGTCAGGGATCTGCTTCGCAGCATCGCTCGTCAGCCCCTCTATGGCATCCCCGTTCACCATTACATGGATGTCAAGATCTGGATGGACCTTCGCAAGCCCGCGTGCGGCATCAAGAGCCCTCGCCACGTCCGCGGGAGCATGTGACGCATGCAGCACCACCATTTTCTTTTCACTCATGTTGCCTTCTTCCTTCAGCCCCCCACCGTAGGCAGTGTGTTCCGCAATGGTACGAACTCTCAGCTGCGCCACCGCAGAATGACGCAGCCCCAGAACATAACGGACCTATCGCCCTCCGATGGCCGGTGGCCCCTGCCAGGTTGGTGGCGCACACACGCGCACCGCAACAGAGACAGGGGCCGGGCCGATGGTGAGATCAGTGGATGAGCACCTTCAGGGCGTTCGTCTTCGCCGCATTCGCGAACACGTCATAGGCTTTCTCGAATTCGTCGAAGGCGAACTCATGGGTCACGAACCTATCGACGGCGAGTTTTCCGGCGGCAACCAGATTCAGCAGCATCTCCAGCGACGTCGTGTTCACCAGCCCCATGGTGATGGTGATGTTCTTCGTCCAGAGCTTTTCCATCGCGATCTCGACCGGCTTGCCGTGCACGCCCACGTTGGCCACATGGCCCCCGGGGCGCACAATCTCGGTCGCCATCTGCAGCGTGGGCGGGATGCCGACCGCCTCCATGGCGACGTCGACCCCCTCCCCGTCTGTGAGGGCCAGGAGCTGCTCCCGCCACTCGGCGGCACCCGAATTGACCCCGGCTGTGGCTCCGAACTCCTCGGCCCGGGCGAGCCGGTTGTCATCCAGATCCACCGAGATGATCTTCGCGGCCCCCTGCAGCCCGGCGGTCGCCACCGCAGCCAGCCCGACCGGGCCCGCCCCGATCACGGCGACTGTGTCGCCGGGCTTCACCTGCCCGTTCTGCACCCCGATCTCAAAGCCGGTCGGCAGGATGTCGCTCAGCAGGATCGCCGAGCGGTCCTCCACACCCTCCGGGATCTTGTAGGTCGAGGTCTCCGCGTAGGGAACCCGTACGTACTCCGCCTGGGTGCCGTTGAGATAATGCCCAAAGACCCACGCGTCGCCCGGCACCCCCTCCTCACCCAGGCAATGGCTGAGGAGCCCCTTCCGACAGTTCACGCAGTGCCCGCAGGTGGTCATGCAGCTCAGCAGCAGCCGATCGCCGACCCGGATCGCGGTGACCGCATCCCCCACCTCGGTAACCACGCCGACGCCCTCATGACCGAGCACGGTCCCCACCGGCGTCTCGGGGACATCCCCCTTCAAGACGTGCAGATCGCTCCCGCAGATGGTGGTTGCCTCCATCTTCACAATCACATCGGTCGGCTGCAGAATCTTCGGGTCGGGCACATCCGTCCACTCCCGAATACCAGGACCTCCGTAGACAAGACCTTTCATGATTTCCTCCTTGAGATCACTCGTGTCTTAGGCGGTGCACCACGGTGCGGCGCCATCGCCTCTCCATCCATGCTGACAGCGGAGAGGGGGCGGCAGAGGGCTGGCTGGCCGGGTCCTGTCTCAATCTGAGACAGGACAGACTCAGTCCAGCCCGTACTCCCGGAGACGGCGATACAGCGTGGCCCGGGAGATTCCAAGGGCACGCGCCGCCGCCGACCGGTTGCTGTGCACGCGGTACAGCGTGGTAATGATCGAAATGCGCTCCTGACGCTGCAACTCGGTGAGCGGTCGCAGGGCTGTGCTGAAGGCATGCGGAGGCAGATCTCCGGTCGAGATCATTCCCTGCGGGCGGTGCCGGGCCGCAAACCGAAGCGCGTCCGAGAGCTGGTGGATGTTGCCCGGCCAATACCCCGCGGCCAGGATCCGGGTCACCTCGGGCGCAAGTGCGCGATGCCGCCCCGGCTCCAGGGCGTCCAGCAGGCTCTGGGCAATCGCCGGAATATCCCTGCGGCGCTCGCGCAGCGGCGGGACCACGATCGTGCGCGCAATGAACGGGAGCAGGGCAGACAGGGGTGATTCCTCATCCTCCGTCAGGCGCTCGGCGGTGAGGACCACCCGACTGGGCGCGCCGTGCACCCGAGGCGCCCGCAAAAACCGCCGCAGCTCGCTCAAGGAATGCGCCGGGAGCAGGTGCACATTGCGCAGCACCAGCACCGGGTCGCCGGTCAAAGGCGCATCCTCGTCCCCCAGATCGCCGAGCAGGCCCGGGAGGCCCGTCTGCGCGATCATGTCCGCGGTGAGCACATGCACGTGCAGCCGGTGCAGACTCGCCACCTCATTCACGAGCGCCACCTTGCCCACCCCGATCTCCCCCAGCAGCAGGGTCGCCTCGTCCCGACGGAGACTGCCCCGCAGCTCCTGGCGAGCCAGCTGCCACACGCTCGACCGGGTGCCCCGGCTCAAGCTCACCCCATCGACGAACTCCGGCCGGGTCTCCGCCTCGGGGAGGGGCGCGCGGTGGACCTCGGTGGGGCCCATCGAGGGCCGGAGAGGTTCCCGATCCGGGGCGGGCTCCTCCACGCTCTGCCGCAGGGGGACGGGGTAGGCTCGTCCTCCTCCGGGGCGCCGATCGGGCTGGACTGCACCCGGCCGGGCAGTCGCCACACGCAGCTGCTGCTCGATCGCATGCGCCGCCTGCAGGGCCACCGTCTGCATCATGGGGCTGGCATCGCGGATGTCACAGGTGAGATCGAGCACGCCCAGCAGTTGCTTCGTGTCCGGGTGCAGAATCGGGGCCCCCGCACAGACGTAGCGGAGGAAGCGCTCCTGGAAATGCGCCGGGCCCTCAACATAGATCGGGCGGTGCGTCTCGATCACCGTCCCCACCCCATTCGTGCCGACGAACCCCTCGCTGAAATCGAACCCTGGAGCCAGATCGATCCCGTTGAGCAGCGTGGCCGCCGTGCGCCCGCAGACTGCACGGGCCAGCACATGCGACTCATCGTCCGACAGCACCACCCCTACCTCGAGGCTGCCCAGCTGTCCCACCAGCTGCCGCATCGGGATCTGGGCGCACCGAGCGAGCAGCGTGGTACTCGTGACCGTCACCTGACGAGTGGCACTGCCCTTCGCATCCACCCCCGCCTGTGCGGAGCGCCGCCAGGATCCGGCAATCGGCCGGGGCACCGACCGGCCAGGGTCGGCCAGCGCCGGACGCCCGGTGCGCAAGAAACGCGACCGGGCACGCGCAAGGTCACCTGTGACAAAGGCGGTCATACACCCATTGTTGCCCTTCTGGGTGCACGTCTGCAGCTTTCTGGGAGCTCCCCGTATCTCTGATGTGCTCCGACTCAGAATCCGCGAGGTGCTGAACATTCTGTGCCGAGTCTGAGAGAACCGGCCCTAGAGTCGCCTCCAGAGCCCAGCCGGAGATCGCAATGACAAGGAGCCTTATGAGCACTCGAGAACGGGGGCGCCGCAGCGTCCGAGTCGCCACCGCACTGATCGCCGGCGGTAGCTCCGTGTTCGCCCTGGCCGCGTTTGGAACGATACTCAGCACTGCAGGAACCAGCTCAACGAACAGTCAGACGACCTCAAACGACTCTTCGAGCTCGCAGCAGGACAAATCGCAGGACTCGCAGTCGTCTGAGCAGACGCAGTCCCCGACACAGGATCCGTACGTTACTTCAGATACCGGACAGGGCTCTGGAGCGACCGGACAATCGTCAGGATCATGAGCTCCCAGACGACACGCGCTCCCCGAATCCCCTATCTCACCATGCCAGACGATGGCACCGCCCGGGCTGCTTGGTCGGACTGGTCCGTCTCCGTCATGATTGCCGTGACCGATCCCGACGCCCTGCACCACGGTATCGACCTGACCATGCGACGAATGGATGACGTTGCAGGTGCCTGCAGCCGCTTCGACGAAAATTCCGAGCTCATGCGGGCCGCCCGCGCCGACGATGAAGACAGCACGGTGAGCAGCCTCTGCGCGAGCCTGGTGCACGATGCCCTGTGTGTCGCCTCCGACACTCAGGGGAAGGTGACACCGGTGATGGGGGAACAGCTTTCGGCCTGCGGCTATCGGATGGATCTCTCACAAATCCGAGTCGACGACCCCGGTGTGTTCGAGGTGCATCCGGCTGCATCGTGGAAACAAATCCAGATTGAGGGGAATCATCTGCGCCAGCCACACGGCATTGTCCTCGACTTGGGTGCGACGGCAAAGGCCGGAACCGCAGACTGGATCGCACGTCGCATCGTCGACGACACGGATTCTGGGGCATACGTCGAACTCGGTGGCGATATCGCCACCGCTGGATCAGAACCAGATGGTGGATGGCGAGTGCTGGTCCGTGACCTTCCCGGAGAACCCGAAGATCGGATCTCCTTGCATGGGCGGGGAGGCCTCGCCACCTCCAGCACCCTCCGCCGCCGGTGGCGTGTCGGGAAGCGAGTCGCACACCACATCCTCGATCCGCGTACAGGCCTGCCCGCGACAGAGATTTGGCGCACCGTCTCCGTGGCCGCACCATCCTGTCTCGCCGCCAACGCGGCTGCCACTGCAGCCATCGTCTCCGGCTCAGGCGCAGCATATGACGAGCATCTACGCCACCCCTCACGCTTCGTTGCGCAGAGCGGTGAAGTTCTGCGGCTCGGCGGCTGGCCACACCCCGCGGAGGTCACAGCATGAACGAGGCCTACTGGGCGCTCGGCCGCAGCACCGGGCTGGTCTCGCTGGGACTGCTGACCATGGCAATCGTCCTCGGGATCTTCGCACGGTCCGGACGGACGGTCATGGGACTGCCGCGCTTTGCCATCCAATCGATACATCGGGCCACTTCGCTCACCGCAGCCGTATTCGTCGCCATCCACGTTGGAAGTCTGATGCTCGATCCATACGCCCAGCTTCACCTGATCGATGCCATTGTTCCCTTCCAAGCCTCTCGGAACACGTTCTGGGTCGGATTGGGGACGACAGCAATCGACCTCTTCATCGCCCTCACCGTCACCGGACTGCTCCGAACCCGGATCGGGCCGCGCGTGTTCCACGGTATCCATCTCTCGGCCTACGCTCTCTGGCCGATAGCACTCCTGCACTCGATCGGATCGGGAACCGATGCGGCACGGCCGTGGTTTCTCATCGCGGCGCTGCTCGGGGCTGCCGCCGTCGCCACCGCAATCGTCTGGAGATGTTCCCCGAAGTTCTCTGACCGTTCTGCAGAACGTCGGCGGTCTCTCGGGAAAGGGCAGGGAAGATCCTGATGACAGAACACTCCAATCGGGAACGAGCCGTGCTCCTGCAGCATGTCGGCTCCGACCTCCATGTTCATGAGTCCGTCTATGGTCCCCTGCGGATCCCGACCGCTCCGGTCCTCAAAGAGGAACTTCGCCAATCCGGCCTCACCGGACGCGGCGGCGGCGGATTCCCCGTCTGGCGCAAGCTTCAGACAGTGCTGGACCAGCCCCGTCGCCCGGAAATCATTGCCAATGCCTCAGAAGGTGAGCCCTGGAGTCACAAAGACCGCACCCTGATGCGTCTTGCCCCACATCTCATCCTTGACGGTCTGTCAGTGCTCAGGACCATTTTGAAGGCCAAGAAGCTCACGCTTGTCGCGGCGGCCAGGGACGTCGGCACCCTCAGGGATGCGCTGTCAGCACGATCCGGGCAGCCGGACGTCCGCATCCTCCCGTCGGCCGGAAGATACGTGGGCGGAGAGGCCTCGGCGGTTGCCGCACTCGTCGCCGGGCACCCTGCACTCCCGTCCGATCGGACAGCACCGCTCGCCGTCAATGGGAATTCGGGTACCCCGATCTTCCTGTCGAATGTTGAGACAATCGCCGAAATTGCCCTCGTGGCCCGGTTCGGCGGTGCCTGGTTCCGCAGCCTCGGACACGACAGGGCCGGGGGAATCCGTCTGGTCTCCGTGACCGGCGACGTCCGCCACCCGGAAGTGCGCGAGGCACGCAGCGGGGTAAGCCTGAGAGAGCTCATCTCCCACGCGGAGCCGAGCCTGCCAGCCGCCGCGATTCTGGGAGGCCTCGGGGGATCCTGGGTCCGTGCAGCCCACTGGGACACCCCCTATACAGACGCGGCACTGGCGAATATCGGGGCACGGCCCGGCACGGGGATCATCCACGTCGTCTCGGCCGTTCACTGCCCACTCCGGATGACCTCCCGCCTGTTGCACCGTCTCGCGGAGGAATCGGCCCGGCAGTGCGGCCCCTGCCTCTACGGTCTGCCGGCGCTGGCTGCATCATTTGACACGCTCATTCAGGTCGGGACCTCCCGCGCCGAGGAGCGGGTCAATGAACTGGCTCAGAACACCACTGGGCGCGGTATATGCCACCACCCCGACAGCGCCGCGGCACTCGCCCACTCTGCACTGGAGATCTGGAGGGATCATCTCCAAGAGCACAGACGAGGACGGTGTGATCTGCGATGAGGAACGATCAGAGACGGCTCAGCACCCGTCGAGAGCCCCACGAGCGGCAGGGCAGCGAACAGCAGCTGCATGTCGACTGGTCGCGGTGCGCTGGACGGGGCCTCTGCCACGAGCTTTTCCCAGAACTCATCGGTCGCGATGAGTGGGGGTACCCGCTCCTGCCAGGGGGGAATAACTCCCCCGTGCGTGAGCAGGACCAAAAGCTTGCAGATCAGGCGATACAAGCCTGCCCGCTTGCGGCCCTCCGCTGGCGAACTCCCCGTTGAATACGGCGATCCTGGACGGATGGCACGAATCCATCGAACGCTGCTGCAGGGAGATCTGAACGCACCGCGCGGGCTGAATGCTGTTCCGAACCGTCAATGTGCCTCTGCGAGCAACGGACGGAGCACCTCCTCCGAACCGCGCACGCAGTACGCAGGCGTCCCGTTCTGGAACCGGAACCCCTCAGCAAGCCCCCCAAGATCGAGCGGGTCATATCCGATCTCATCGATGAGCCCCGCGACGACGGACTTTGCCGTCGAGTCATCACCGGCAAGCGGCAACACACTCCGATCGGGGGCGCCGGACGGCCGGGCACACTTCACGACGTCCGCCGCATAAATCGAGTTAAAGGTTTTGACGAGACGAACCTCTGGAAGCAGCGCCCGAGTGATCTCGCTGGTGGTGGTTCGATGCTCATCCAGCTCTGCGATCTGCCCATCCCGATCCGGGTAGTAGTTCATCGCGTCAACGACGATTTGATCCTTTTGAAACGGAAGATGTGTCAACTGCGAGCGATGTGACAACGGAATCGCAATCACCACGACCTCGCTGTCGGCGACGGCATGTGCTGCCGTGACCGGGACCGTGTCGCCGCCAATCTGCCCAGCCGTCTCTGCGAGGGTCTCCGGTCCTCGAGAATTTGAGATGAGGAGATGGTGTCCTGCCGCTGCCAGTTGCGTGGCTCATCGCGCAGGCATACGTGTGGAGCCATCCCATACCCACGAGAGTCTCTCGCGTGGCTTTCGCATCCATATCTCCCCGGACCTCGAGAAGGATGTCCGGCGTCGGTTTCGCCAGCACCCCCGGCACTGCGGTCGACCCGATGTGACTGTGGAACCAGGCCGCCCATCGAGGGTCGTGCTCACGCAGGACGTTAGGGAAAGCTGCTAGAGCTCGTCGGGCGTCAAGTTCTCAAGCATCCGGACGCCGTCACCGGCCACGATGTCAGTCCACCTGAAGCGGGTCGATCTGAGCGATCTTCTCTCCCACCGCGTCCTCCGCAACTTCAAGTTCGTAGCGACTTTGCAGGTTCAGCCAGAACTGCGGATCGACGCCAAAGTAGCGACCGAGACGGAGCGCAGTATCGGCAGTAATGGCCCGCTTGCCATGCACGATCTCGTTGATCCGCCGTGGTGGAACACCAATGGACACCGCAAGCCTGTTCTGCGTGATACCGAATCCCTTAAGGAAATCCTCCATCAGAATCTCACCCGGGTGAATCGGCGGATAGAGCTTCTCAGACATGATCCCTCCTCAGCGGTAGTCAACGATCTCGACGTTTTCAGGTCCGGCGTCGGTCCATCGAAAGCAGATCTGCCGCTGGTCGTTGACCCGGATGCTGTGCTGACCCGCACGATCGCCCTTGAGCGGCTCCAGCCGGTTGCCGGGAGGAACGCGCAGAGCGTCGAGTGAGGTCGCAGCATCGAGGAGATGCAACTTCCGATTCGCTGTCTTGTGGATGCGCGGATCAAGACCCTTCGCAGGCTCGCGACGCCACACCCGCTCGGTGTCACGGTCGGCGAACGATCTGATCACGGAACCAGCCTATAACGAGAGGCGTCAATAACGCTAGACGTTAAACCGGAACTCCACCACGTTCCGCGTGTTGTGAAAGTCAGTGAGCAGCGTGCACAGATGTGAGCGACGGTTCATCTCGCATTCCACCGCCGGCGCGGGTCGTCCTTCTCAACAGCTCGAACTCGGCTCCGTGCCAGCGCGAGGGCAGGCAATCGAGGGTCTATCACTCGCAGAACGGTCAGCACGTCGTTGAGGCGATAGTCGATCTCGACGCCGAGAAGGCTGTCGTGATGTGCGACCCGGTTTCGCAGTTTCCGGATGCGCTCCAACTGACGTCCCGCCTTGGCCCGCCCGGCATCTGAGCTGTCGATTCCTGGGAACGCGGCGTTCAGTCCTTCGACCCACAGGCGCTGCTGCCGCCGTGACGAGCCGCTGACCGGAACAACGAGATTGCCCCACGCTCCGAGCATCAGCTGGGCGACCACGTCATCGTTCGTCACCGGAACGCCTCTCCGGGGATGCCCCTTGGGGCGGCGGCGCGCCTCCTTCTCAGCACTCTCTCGCGCGAACTTGAGTCGCTTCGGACTCGTCAGTTCATACAGCAACGGTGCAGTGCAGTCTCGTAACGCCCCGTCCCGACCGCGCTGGCCGACCTGTGTCCGGTTCCACTCGGCCAGTTGGACGTCGAGTGCGTTTCGCACAGCGACCTCGGCGAAGGCAATCATGAAGTGGAGAGCTCCGGCGAGGTCCGCTGCCCACAAGTACAGATCGGCGGCCTTGGCGTCGTCACCACCAGCCTCCTTCAGATACGGAGCCAGGCGCATTGCACCAGCCAGAGTCTCAATGGGGCGTTGACTAGCCACGCAAGCGTATCTTTGTTGCTACGAGCCCCGGGCATGGACCGGTGCATCTACTTCAGGAGCCTCCGCCATGGCGGGGCTCCTTGTTTATACGTTGAACCGGAACTCGAGTCGCCGCTGCTTGAAACATCATCAAGTTCGGACTGTCGCTCTCGTCTGCCGGGCGTTCCCCCGAGGAGTCGGTCCACGTGACCGCGTAATCGACCGTGTCTGGCGATTCCATGGCCAGCAGCAGGGGCAACCGTACTTCCTGAGCGGGCAGGATGGTCCCGAGCAGGCCGTCTTCACGTTGCACGCGGAACAGCGCGTCCCGCGGCAAGTTCACGAACTTAAAGTCCACGTCGGAGACCGGCCCTCGCAAGGTGTTGTGGAGCACGAGGAACCAGTTCCGCCTGGTACGAACGCGACCTTTGCGGTTGATTTTCACGCTCCCGCGCACCTCGGTGCGCGGGCAGACTCCTTTAGCAAGAGCCGCCCTCTCCGGTGGAGCCGCGCCCTTTGAGGACTCAGCCGCCGGTGGGCTGTCGCTCGGCTGGGGAAGTTGTAGAGGTGCCGGATAAGAGTCCGTCGTTGCCATATCCGAGGGCAGGTGCGGATTCGCGCAGCTCGTCCAGGTAGGCGTCGAGTCTCAGGCGCTCGTTGAGTACCGCCCCGCTCAGAAGCGGACGCGGAGTCGAGTTGACCAGGACCGCCACTGGCTTCCCTGCATCCACGAGGATCGTGATCTCCTCAGCCGTTCCCGACCCAGCCTCGCCGGTCGGCGTCCCCAGTCGATCGTGGGAGAGCACTACCGCGAGATCGGCCGCCTCGGCGATCTGATGGTTGAGGATCTCCTGCGGCCGTTCACCGAACTCGGCGACTGCGTGCTCGGTCCAGGTACGGGGTCAGAACCGTTCAGTTACATCTGCTCCGTGCCAACTGGGGGGATTGCGTCGATACCCACCACAGTGTCGTAGAGTCCGATGGTCTTGCGCCCGTGCTGCGAGTCGATGCCCGTGTATGACAGCGATGAGTCCTCGTAGCGTCTGAAGGCGAACACCGCCTGATTCATGTGCGTGGAGTTGAACACATCGAGCGAGACGAGCAACTCGAAGTCGGCGACGGTGAGCCCGGTGACCGCCTGAAACAGATCGGGCTCGATCTTCGTGATCACATCGTCGAGGCGCTGCTCGCGGTAGTCGGTGAGGTACATGAACGCCGGAATGCGCGTGGCGAACTTGATCAGCTTCTCCTGAATCTGCTTGCGTTTCGACTTGACCTCTTTCTCCTCGGTGGTGAGCTTCTTCTTCTCGGGGCGATCGAGGTCGTCGCCCTTCGTCTTCCTGGTCTCGCTGATCGCCTCGCTCTTGTTGACCACGGTCTCGAATACCTCCGAGCCGAGCGCGCGGAATCCCTCGATGCGCATGATGGCATCCATCGCGGCTTGGTTGTTCATGATGTTCTTCAGCGTCTGGTTGTCGACGTTGACTAGAATCGCCGACTCCCACTTGCGTGCCAGCAGGGTGGCCGAGGTGCCCGACATCGCCCAGTCGAGAATCTCGCCGGCGTTGACCGGCACCATGTTCGACCCGTCGTAGGCGAGCACCGGCAGGAAGCTCACGAGCTCCTCCACCGCGTGCTCGGGGTTGTGCGCCTTGGGGTCGAGCCCGATGCCGTACTCGCTGATCTGCCGCAGCGCGCGGGTGGGCGCGAAATCGAACACGAAGCAGACCGGTTTCAGAATCTCGAGCGCGCTCGGGTCATCCCCGTCGGGGTTTCGGATGACCCACGGCGACTGCACGCGGAAAGCGGCCTGAAAATACGTCTCGGGCGCCTTGAGATTGCGCAGCATCAGAATCGACGACCATTGCTGCACGGTGACGCCCGTGGTGAGCTTGCCCACGGTGAGCGTGATGGTCTTGGTGTCGAAGCCGTTGCCGATCGCCTCGCGCACCGGCGGCAGCGCGGCGAGCCCGACACCCACCTCGGGTGCCGACACGTTGACCACGGTGTAGTCGTGCCAGAACGTGTTGTGACGGGCCTCGAGCAGATTCTTCATCGCCGCGCAGGATGCCCGCTTCGGCAGCAGCCACAGCGAGTGCTGCAGATATGGCAGCAGTCGCACGTCAGAGTAGGGGAACGGCGGTCGGGAGCCGCGCTTCAGGTCGTCGATCTGGGTCGGCGCGTAGCCGCCGCGCACGATGTCGAGCCACTTCTGCACGTCGTCCTCGTGCACGAAGCGCGCCGCGTCGCCTTCGCCGGTGGCCTCGAAGAAGGTGTTGAGGTCGAACTCGTCGAACTCACCCTGGCTGGCGATCGCGATCAGCTCGTCGGGCATGCGGTAGGTCAGCAGCCGCATCTCGGGCAGCGGGGCATACGGGTTCGGCTCGTCGGGGCGCTCTGCGGCGAAGCGCGCCTTCGCCCGCTGCTCGTCGGTGTAGGTCCAGTTGAAGATCTGTTCCTCGATGAAGCGCCCGGTGGCCAGGGCTTTGAACGGCGTGCCCGAGAGGTACAGATATGACCGTGCGGCGATGGGCACGAAGTCGTCTTCGCTGCGGTCGTTGACTTCGAGCTCGTCGGCGAAGGTGGCGTGGTCTTTCGTGAACTCCTCGTTCTCGGCCTTGCGCCGGGTGATGTCGTCCTCACCTTCGAACAGCTCTTTCGCGGTGTCGCGCCAGGCGCCGAAGTGGTATTCGTCGAACACCACGAGATCCCACATCACCTCGTGCAGCCAGGCGTGTCGAGGCTTGAAGTTTCCGGCTTTGTCGCGCCCCAGCAGGTCTTGGAACGATCCGAAATACACGAGTGGACGCTCGGGGTCGACCGTCGTCGGGTCGCCTCCGGTTTCGCGCGAGACAAACTGCCAGCCGTCGAAGTCGACATGTGACTGCAGATCGTCGCGCCAGGAGTCCTCCACCGCGGGCTTGAAGGTGACCACCAACACGCGTCTGGCGCCCATACGCTTGACGAGCTGATAGGTGGTGAACGTCTTGCCGAAGCGCATCTTGGCGTTCCAGAGGAACTCTGGCACCGCATCCTCGTCTTGCGCCCACACCGAGTTGAAGTACGAGAAGGTGCGCTCGACCGCGTCGCGCTGCTCGTCGCGCATGGGGAAGGTGGCATGATGCGTGCCGCTGAAGCGCTGCCCGGTGCGCAACTCGGAGATCACGGTGCGCACCGCGGTGATGTCGCAGCGCACCCATTCGCGGCTCGACTCGTACGCGACGGTTGTGAAGCCCTTCTCGTTGAGCCGATGTCGCACCTCGGTGTCGGTGATGATGCTGCCGTCGTCGCGCACGGCGGACTCGTCGAGCTCGAGCGTGTAGTCGACGCGCGCCTGCCCCTGCGACTCACGGATGCGGGTGTTCACATCGCGCGTGGTCTGCCCGATCTTCAGGCAGTCGCGCCAGCGCTCGGCCACCTCCTTCGATGACCAGGCGTAGATGCGCGGATGCGCGTCAGGCTTGACGGGCAGCAGCTGGTCGACGGTGCGCTCAGGCATTGTCGTCAAGCTCCATCGGACGGATCATGCTCTCGATGAACGCGATCTCCTCGTCGGTGAGGTGGTACTTCGCGTAGAGGTCGGCGTCGGTCCATTTACGATCCCAGGTTTGCATTGGGACCCATTTGTACGTCGAGTGGAGAGCATCTTGCGTGATCTTTCTCAGCGATACGAGAAAACGAAAAAATTTCGTTACATAGTAACTACGAATACTTTTAATTGACTCCTCAGATGTACCCGAAAAAAACATATAGGACTGGGTGCACACTGATGGAGGGGGTGCCAGGACTGGCTTGCCTAAAATCGCATGAGGTGTCGTGTCTCCTGCTCCATAAGCTTTTGGAGCGAAGAGCTTCCAGGAGTCAATTTGGTTACTGTTTTTATGGACAGAATCCCTAGAAATGAATCCACGTGTCCTCCTACCATTTGCGATATAGA